>JBQCHA010000059.1:0-11065 GCA_051955175.1 Sphingomonas sp. | reverse complement strand
CACGCCGACTTCACCGCGGGCCTGTTCTACATGAACGGCATTTCCAGCGAGCCGCTCTACCTCTCGCTGGGCGCGATCACCAATTATCTCGTCTACCTGCCGACCGAGAAGCTCGATTCCTACGCCGGTTATGCGCAGTTTCGGTACAATCTGACCGATCGGCTCCGCGCGACTGTCGGCGGGCGCTACACGATCGATCACAAGTCGTACGTGATGGATGCGAGCGTCCTCACGTTCCACACCTTGCTGGCGGACAAGAACACCTGGAAGGCGTTCACGCCGCGCTTCGTGCTGGATTACACGCCGATGGAGAATTCGCTTGTCTACGCCAGCGTGTCGCGCGGCTTCAAATCGGGCGGGTTCAACACGCTTGGCGACATCACGCTGCCGGTCAACCGCTTCAATCCGGAATATGTCTGGAACTATGAGGTCGGCCTGAAGGCCGCGATGTTCGACAAGCGCCTGCGCTTCGGCCTGACCGGGTTCTACGCCGACTATACCAACCTGCAGCAGACGGTGTTCCGCGTCGGGCTGAACGGGTCGGACGTTCGCTATCCCCGGGTCGAGAACGCTTCGACCGCGGCGATCAAGGGCGTCGAGTTCGAATTCCAGGCGGCGCCGATCACCGGGCTGTTGTTAACGGGCGCGGTCACGCGGCTCGACGCGAAGTTCGGACAGTTTTGCAACAACAATCCGCTCTACCCGAACATCCCGACCGCTCCGGCATGCATCGGTGCGACCGCCGATGGTGCGCCGCTCCCCGCCGGTGCCGACGACCTTCAGGACAACACGCTACCGCAGGCGCCGAAGTGGCAGTTCAACACGTCCGCGCAGTACGTCTTCCCGATCACCAAGCGGCTGCAGATCACCGCGCATGCCGACTACAAGTGGCAGAGCCGCGTCTATTTCGACATCTACAACAACCCGTTGAACGCGCAGGATTCCTATGGCCTGCTTAATGCCTCGCTCGGCGTCGGGTCGTCGCAGGACGGCTGGTCGCTGACCGGATGGATCAGAAATGCGTTCGACACCCGCTACATCAGTGAGGGCACCGTCTCGCCCGGCGCGACGCCGTCGGTGAACGGCACGATCGGGGTGCCGCGGATGTTCGGCGCGACCTTCACGGTGCGCTTCTGAGCGATGCCGGAAGAACGCCGCGTGGGCATCAGTCGAATGAACGAAAAGCCGACCTGTATTCCGCGGATGTCGGGCAGCCGCGCGCGCCGTGGCTGCCGCCGGCAGCAATGACGCCATGCGAGACAACGAGATGACCGGCATCGTTCCCCAGCTACGCCGCTATCAGCAATGGCTGCATCGCGAACGCGGCCTCGTGTTCGACGATTATGCTTCGCTGCACGACTGGTCGACGAATGACCTGGCGGGCTTCTGGCGCAGCATCTGGGATTATTGCGGCCTGGAGTCGCCGACCGAGATCACCGCGATCGTCAGCGGCACCATGCCGGCGGCGGTGTGGTTCGCCGGCGCCCAGGTCAATTACGCGCGACAGGTCTTCCGTCACGCCGAGCGCGCCGATGCCGCCAGTCAGCCGGCGATCGTTGCGGAAGACGAACAGGGCCGGGTGCGCGAAATTGGCTGGTGTGAGCTCAGGCGACGCAGCGCCTCGCTTGCGCTGGAGCTTCGTGGGTTGGGTGTCAGCCCGGGAGACCGCGTCGCGGCTTATTTGCCGAACATTCCCGAGGCGGTCGTCGCGTTCCTGGCGTGCGCGAGCATCGGCGCGATCTGGACGATGTGCTCACCCGACATGGGGACGCCCGCGGTGCTCGATCGTTTTCGGCAGGTCGCGCCCAAAGTCCTGATTGCGATCGACGGCGTTTATTATGCCGGCAAGCGGATGGACCGATCGGTCGCCGTCACCGACATGCTGCAGGGGCTACCGAGCGTCAAGGCGTTCGTCGTCGTCGCGACGAGCCACGCGGACCGGGCGATCGCAGGCGCGATCGACTTCGACGCCGCACAATCGCGCGACGATGAGGCCGTCGCCGGCTTCGAACCCGAATGGCTGCCGTTCGACCACCCGCTGTGGATCCTCTATTCCAGCGGCACCACCGGCCTTCCCAAGGCGATCGTCCACGGCCATGGCGGCGTCATCCTCACCGGGTGCGTGACCAACATGCACTTCGACCTGGGTCCGAGCTATGACGGCGAAACACTGGGCGAGCGCTTTCACTGGTTCACCGCCACGGGCTGGGTGATGTGGAACAACCAGGTCGGCGGCCTGCTGTCGGGAACGACGATCTGCCTGTTCGACGGCTCGCCGACCGCGACCAGGGACCGGCCCGACTGGCTGTCGCTGTGGCGCTTTGCCGCGCGGCATCGGGTCACCTGGTTCGGTGCCGGGGCAGCCTTCTACAGCGGATGCCGCAAGGCGGGCGCGGTGATCGGGCAGGCCGGCGACCTCAGCAGCGTGCGCGCACTGGGCAGCACGGGGTCACCGTTGCCGGCCGATGTTCAGCTGTGGGGATCCGAGCAGTTCGCCGCGATCGGCCGGCGCGACATCTGGTGGTGCAACGTTTCCGGCGGCACCGACATCGTCGCGGCGTTCATGTCGGGAAATCGTGATTTGCCGCCGACGCCCGGGCGGTTGCAGTGCCGGACGCTGGGCGCCGCGATCGAGGCGTGGGACGAGGACTGCCATCCGCTGGTCGGCGCGGTGGGGGAACTCGTCTGCACCAAGCCCTTTCCGAGCATGCCGCTCTACTTCTGGGGCGATGACGACGGCAGCCGCTATCGCGCCGCCTATTTCAGCGAATGGCCCGGCATCTGGCGCCACGGCGACTGGTTGCAGATCGACGCCGACGGCAGCTGCACGATCGCCGGCCGCAGCGATGCGACGATCAACCGCCACGGCCTGCGCATGGGTACCGCCGACATCTACGCGGCCGTGGAGGGACTGGCCGAGGTTGCCGACAGCATGATCATCGACGTCGAGGACGGCGCGGGGGAGAGCAAGCTGGTGATGTTCGTTGTGCCCGGCGACGGGCGCATGCTGGACGATAGCATGCGTGCGGCAATGGCCGCGGCCATTCGCAAGACGCTGTCGCCGCGCTTCATCCCGGACGTCTTCATCGCAGCACCGGCGATCCCGCGCACCTTGTCGGGCAAGAAGCAGGAGATCCCGATCAAGCGGCTCTTCCAGGGCTGGCCGGTCACCAAGGTGATCAACCCCGACGGGATCGAGAACCCGCAGGTCGTGCCCTGGTATCTCGATCAGGCCGAGGCGTGGCTGCAGCAGGCGGCCGGCGATAGCGGTAAGTGACGGCCAAGCTCAGGATGGACAGGGTCATGAAAGCAGGCATTGTCGGCGCCGGACTGATGGGCGCCGAGATCGCGTTGGTGTTCGCGCTCGCCGGGATGGATGTCGTCCTCAACGATCGCGATGATGCTGCGCTGGAGCGAGGTACCGCCAGGATCGCGACGGTGCTGCGCAAGGGCGTCGAGCGGGGAAGCTATAGCGCTGGCCAGGCGGACGCCGCCCTGGCGCGTATCGGGACCACCACCGATCTTGCCGCTTTCGCCGAGTGTCGCATCGTCACCGAAGCCGTGTTCGAAGCGCTGGAGATCAAGACGGCGGTGCTGCAGGCGCTTGACGTCGCCTGTGCAGCGGACTGCGTGCTCGCGTCGAACACCTCGACCATCCCGATTTCGACGCTCGCCGGAACGCTGCCCCCAGAACGGCGGCGCAGGTTCATCGGTACGCACTATTTCTCGCCAGTCTCGCGCATGGCGCTGGTCGAAGCGGTGCCTGCGTTCGACACCGACGGCGCGGTGACGGGCGAGGTCGCCGACCTGATGCGCCGCATTGGCAAGACGCCCATCGTCATCAAGGATGTTGCCGGTTTCGCCGTCAACCGCATGCTGCACGCGATGATGATCGAGGCGGTGCGGCTGGTCGAGGAGGGTGTCGCCAGCCCGGCGGACCTCGACACGGCGTGCCGGCTCGGCCTGGGGCATCCGATCGGTCCATTCGCGCTGATGGACGTGGTCAGTTTGGACCTGTGCCTGCAAGTGCAGACCATCTTGCAGGACGCCTATGGCGAGCGCTTCCGGCCGCCCGCGCTGCTCAAACAGCGGGTCGCGGCAGGGTTGGGCGGCGGCCGCGGGCGGCGTGGGTGGATGAGCGACGCCGGCTGAGGCGCCTCGTCCTCACACGATGAGGCGGTCGGCGGTCGCTTGCAGCGCCGCTGCGTCGGTCTCGCCGGATAGGTAATCGGCGATCAGCCCGGCGACCGCGCGCGGCTGTTCCGGCAGGATCGCATGACTCGCGCGACACAGGCGGACGAGCGTCAGGCGCTCGCCGATAGCGGCCGCCAGGGCATCGGCATTGCCGGCGGGGGCGATCGGATCACCCTCGGCCTGCACCAGCAACACCGGCGCGCCGCCCGCGGTCCACCAGCGCGCGGTGTCGGTCCGCTCGTTCGCCGCGAGTTGCTGATCGGCCACTGCCGGGTGCCACCCGCGCAGCCAGACGGCGGGATCGTTGCCTTCGAAGAAGAACGCCGTCTTCAAGTCCTCCAGGCGATCGCGATCCGGTTTGATGCCCTCTGCCAGCGAACCCATCAAGGCGTCGCGCAGTGTGGCGCTGATGGCGGTCTGGCCGCCACCGGCGAGCAGCACGACGCGCCGGACCCGTTCGGGGGCGATCGTCGCCAGCGCCCGCGCGACGCGATTGCCGAACGCATGGCCCACGATGTCGACGGGTCCCGTGTCGAATGCCGCCAGGACGGCAGCATGGTCTCGTGCGAGATCGAACAGGTCGTTCGGTGAGGGGCCCGCCGATCCGCCGATGCCGCGAGGCTCCGGCAGGATGCTCATATAGCCGTCGCCGGCCAGCAGCTGCGCCACGGCTTCGTAGTCGTCGGCGCCGCGGCCCAGCGACGGGATCAGCAGCACCGGTGAGCCGCTGCCGACGGTACGGACGTGCAGGGTGACGCCGTGTCCCGCGTCGATGGCGTTCATCGTCAACGAGTCCGCATCAAGGAACGAGGCTGGGTACGTCGGCATCTGCATGCTGGGGAGCGTCGGCTCCCCGTTCGCCGTGCCGGTCCTCCAGCAGCGCGATGATTTCAGCGTGCCGCTTCCGCGTCAGCCGGTAGCCGAAAAGGAACAGCGGCGCGAGCGCGACGAAGATCGCCGGCAGCGGTCCCGAGATCAGACCGAGCCGGTGGATCACCTCGGCGGGAACGACATAGCCCGGCCCCCGTGCGGCAAGATCGGTCGGGAAGCCGATCGCGTCGAGCGCTACGCCCGCAATCAGACCGCCGACGCCCGACGCCGCCTTGTAGGACAGGATCAGGCCGGAAAAAAACAGGCCCTCGCGCCGCACGCCGAACAGCCACTCATGCTCGTCGGCGGTATCGGCCAGCATCGACTGGAATGCCACGCCGCAGACCATGATCGCGGTGCCGACGCACAGGCTGTTGAGGAACAGCATGACAGCCGCCGTGAAGGGCGCCAAAGTGATCGGTGCATAGAGCTGCACCAGCGGCGGCCACACCTGGAACAGCGCGATCGCGAAATAGGCGATAATCGCGAGCGTTCGCTTTTCCATATGTCTCAAGGCCAGGCTGCTCACCGGCACGCCGATCAGCGGGCCGAGCGACGCCGCGAGCAGGATCAGCTGGATGGCAAACGTGTCGAGCTTCCAGAAATAGCGCGTGGCGTAGAGCGCCAGCGCCGCATAAGCCGAATAGGCGAGGAAATAGACCATCACGGTGCCGAACAGCACCAGGAAAGACCGGTTGCGCGACAGTTCGACCATCTCCCGGACGAAGCCGGCGATGAACGGCGTCCGCTCGCCGGCCGGGGCGTGCAGCCGCGGCAGCGCCCGGCGCACAGCGACGATCGCGACGATACCGCTGACCGCGATCGCCGCCGAACAGGTCCAGGCGAACGGCACATAGGCCTGGCGGGACAACAGCCCGTTGGACCCGGCCATGAACACGCCCAGCCCCAGCACGACGCAAGACAGAATACCAGCGTTCTGGAAGGTCAGCCGGAACGCGACGATGCTGGCCCGCTCGCGATAATCGTCCGTGATCTCGGCGCCTACCGCGGTGTACGGCAGCACGAACGACGAGAGCGACAGCCGCAGGACGATCAAGGTGATCGTGACGTATAGAAACCGCGCACTGCCGCTCAGCGACGGTGGCATGGAGAACAGTACCCCGAACGCGATGGCGAAGGGGAAGATGCTGAACACCATGAACGGCAGCCGGCGGCCCCAGCGCGTTTTCAGCCGATCGCTCGCCAGGCCGATCGCCGGATCGGCCACGCCGTCGACCAGTGTAGCGATCAGCGTCGCCGTGCCGGCAATGGTGCCCGACATGCCGCACACCGCGGTCAGGTAGAAAAGCAGAAAGAAGCCGAAGCCGGCACCAACCAGGCCGTTGCTGAGCTCGCCGATCCCGTATTGTGTCTTCAGGCCGAAGGAGAGCGGCACGCGGCGTGCCGCGCTGGTTGCGTCTTCGCGCGCGGGGGACGAGAGACCGTTCACCGGCGGCGCCTTGGCATGGCGGCGGATCGCGGCTGGGGATCGTCAGGGCGAGGCACGGCCGATGTCGGTGCGACATGCCAACGGCTCGATCCGGAAGCGAACCCACTGACGCGGCAGCGATGCGCCGGCGCCTGCTCGACGCGCAGGGCGGCACCCGTGGTGCGGCGGCCTCTCATCCCATCTCCCAACACAGTTTTTTGTGGCTCCGGCCGTTGCCGGGCAGCGCCGATTAACCACTCGCAGCGCGGCGTTGGCCATGACGCGTTTGACCGGAGGATTTGTCCGATTTGACCACCCCAGTTCCATTCGTTTCGTGCCGGCGCTATGACTTGTCCCAGCGTCACAGGCGCAGGAGCGGGAGAGGCCATGGCTGGAACAATGGGCCGCATGGAGGCGGAATTGCCGCAGCCGGTGGTGCCGATCGGCCCCGCGACAGGGCGCGGGTTGGACGGGAAGGCCGTTCAGGCGCTGCTCGGCGGTGCGGTGCTGAAAGGCTGCGATCCTGCCGAACTGCTCGAGAAGGCGGGCATCGATCCGGGGGTTTACGGCGATGTCGGCGCGGCGATCGACGGGCGGTCCTACTTTCGGCTGGTCCAGCAGCTCCAGATCGCGCTCGATGACGCCTTCATCGGCTTCTTCGCCGAAGGCTGTCGCATGGCGCTCGAGACGGAGCGCACGCGATCCTACCTTCATTGCAGCACGATGGGTGAGGCGCTGCGGGTCAGCATCCGCTTCACTCAGGCGCTGTCGAGCGACATCGGGCCGCGCCTGGTCGAGGACGGCAACGATGGCGTGATGCACGTCTGCACCTACCACACGATCCCGGGGCTGGACCGCGACATCTTCGTCTGGTTCCGCTTCGTCTGGATTTACCACCTGTTCAGCTGGATGATCGGCCGCTCGCTCAATCTGCGCAGGATCTTCGTGCGCGGCGCACGACCGGTCCAGCCCAACGGGTTCGAGCGGTTCGCCTTGTTCCACTGCCCGATCGAATTCGGCGCGCCGATCGACGCGCTCGTCTACGACCGCAACGATCTGCACAGCAGCCTGGTCCACGGCAGCCTTGCCGAATACGAGGCGTATAATGCCAGCGCGCCGGACTGGTTCGCCTTGCCAAGCGGCGATCTCACCTGGCGCGGGCGGACCGAGCAGGCGCTGCGGCAATCGCAACGCTGCGGTGACTGGTCGGTGCCGATCGAGGAGATCGCCCATCGCCTGCGCAGCAATCCGCGCCGGCTCCGCCGCGACCTCGCGCGCGAAGGCGAATCTTTTCAGCAGATCAGGATGCGCCTGCGCGGCGAACTGGCAGGCGCGTTCCTGCTCGCCACCGACATTCCGGTGACGATGGTGGGCTATAAGCTGGGCTTCGTCGAGCCGGGCAGCTTCACCAGGAGCTTCATCGGCTTTTCGGGTATGACGCCGTCCGATTACCGTCGCCGCTACAAGTCCGACAGCACGCGCGTGGCGGTGGCGACGACGTTGCTGACCGAGCAGACCCCGCCCTGACAGGCACGCGCCTGGTCATTCAGGACAAACCTTCGTGTCAACGCGAACAATGTCTTTGCACGCGTTACGGCGCAGTCATTGCGGCTCAACCTGCGATCCCTAGGCCATAGGGCGCGGAAGGTGACGGAGCGGATGAATGACGGCACAAGCTGACGCGCAGCGAAGCGCCGCGACCGGCCGGGGCAATTCCGGCATGGCGCCGGAGCCGCTGTCGCGGATCCGGCCGACCTTGCAGCGCTATATCGACGAGGGCGTCGTCCCGTGCGCGCAGACCATCGTGTTCCGCCGCGGCGAGATCGTACTTCATGAGATACAGGGGTGGAGCTCGGTCGAACAGCGCACGCCGCTGCAGCCGAACGCGATCTTCCGCCTGTATTCGATGACCAAGCCGCTGGTCGGCGTGGCGATCCTGCAGTTGTTGCAGGACGGCCTGTTGCGGCTCGACGACCCGGTGGCGCGCTATCTGCCGGCATTCGCCGACATGCAGGTGGTCGACGGCGCCCGGCTGGTGCCTGCGCAACGTGCCATCACGCTGCACGATCTGCTGACGCACACCGCAGGGCTGAGCTATCATTTCCTGCTCGATGATCCGGTCGCCGAGCAATATTTCGCGGCCGGCCTGTTCGACAATTGGACGGTACAGCGGACCGGCATCTCGCTGGCCGACTATGTCGACAAACTGGCCTCGTTCCCGCTGCGCGCCCAGCCGGGCACGCAATGGTGCTACAGCGAAGCGATGAACGTGCTCGGCCGGGTGGTCGAGGTCGTTTCCGGCCAGCGGTTCGGCGCTTTTGTGCACGACCGCATCATCGCCCCGCTCGGCATGGTCGATACCGGCTTCCATGTGCGGCCGGACAATAGGGACCGGCTGGTCGAGGTTTATCAGCCCGCACCCGAAGGCGGTCTGCAGCGCATCTCGGACGATCTCGGGTTCGATGCGTCGCCATCGGCCGATTTCGGCGGATCGGGGTTGGTCGGCACCGGCGCCGACTATCTGCGGTTCGCGCGGATGCTGCTCAACGGTGGCGAGCTGGCGGGTGCTCGCATTCTGGAGCCCGACACGGCCAAGCTGCTCGTCACCAATCATCTGGGCCCGGAGTTCGGGGAGCGGCCGCTGCGCGCCATGCCGCAGGGCCTCTATGCCGAGCGCGGCGTCGGCCATGGCTATTGCGGCGTCGTCATCGAAGATCCCGCACTGCGGGACATCCCCGGCTCGCCGGGCGAATATTCCTGGGCCGGTGCTGCCAACACCAACTTCTGGGTCGATTTCCAGGAAGATCTGATCGTCATCGTTCTGAGCCAAGTCTTCCCCGGCGAGTCGAGGGCAAGGGAGATACACGGGGCGGTGAGGGAACTGGTCTATCAGGCGGTCCGGCAGGGGGCCGAGGCATGATCACCGCCAGGCAGCTGCTGGTCGCGGCAAGCGCGCTCGCGACGCTCTCCGGTAGCGCCGCCAGCGCCGGGGACGCGGCACGCATCGCGGCCGCGGAGAGGCCCGACGCTGCCTTGATCGCCCTGCAGTCCGTGTTGGATGACTACGTCAGTTCGGGCAGGATCCCGGGCGTGGTCGCCGCCGTCGGCCGCGGCGATGCGCCGCCTGCCTTCATCGCTGCCGGCCATATCGCCGATGGCGCGGACGCACCTGCCGCTGGCCCCGACAGCTTGTGGCGTGTCTATTCGATGACCAAGCCGATCACCGCCATGGCGGCGATGAAGCTGATTGAGCAGGGCAAACTTCAGCTCGACGAGCCGATCAGTGATGTCATCCCGGCGTTCAAGAACATGCGGGTGCTCGTGGCGCCGGCGACGTCGCTCGCCAGCCGCCCGGCCTCGCGGCCGATCACGGTGCGGGAACTGCTGACGCACACCAGCGGCCTCGCATACGAATTTCTCGGTACGGGCCCGGTGCTGCAGGAATACAAGCGCCTCGGCCTGTTCGGCGGTCGCGTGGCACCAGTGGCGAATGCGGGCCAGCCGGCCACGCTGGAGCAATTCGCCGATCGCGCCGCCCGGGTGCCCTTGCTCGCCGAGCCGGGCACCGAATGGCATTATTCAATCGGTCTCGACGTGCTGGGTCGGGTAATCGAAGTCGCCGCGGGCATGCCGTTCGATCGCTTCGTCCAGCAGAACATTCTCGATCCGCTGGGCATGTCGTCGACCTTCTGGACCGTGCCGCACGCCGACGCCGCACGGCTCGCCTCAGCCTATTACTGGAAGGGTGATGAGCGGCTGCCGTTCGAAACCGGCGCCACATCGATGTGGTTGGACCCCCCGCAGGTACCTTACGGCGGTTCGGGCCTGGTATCCTCGGCGCGGGATTACGACCGCTTTCTGCAGATGCTGGCGAACGGCGGCAGTGTGGGTGGTGTGCGGGTGCTGAAGCCTGCAACCGTCAAGCTCGCGCTGTCGAACCTGTTGCCGCCCGCCGTGCACATCGCCGGCAACATCACTCCAGCTCCCGTCGCCGCGCAAGGCTTCGGCGCGGGCGGCGAGATGTTCCTGAAGGACGTGCCCGGCGGCGTCCGCGCCGGCACCTATGGCTGGTTCGGCGCGGCCGGATCGTTCGCGTTCATCGACCCGGTCAAGAAGCTGCGGGTCACCGTGATGGTCAACTACTTTCCCGACAACAAGTGGCCCCTATACGCGGACGTTGTCCATGCGATCTATTCGGGTACCGGCCGATATCGCCGCTGACCCTTGCTGCGGGAGGGCAGCTTTCCCGATTTGCGATCCGGAACTCGGCTGCCCGCTTCCGGTTCAGGTGTTATCCGTCTGGGATGCCGACCCGGCGAACCTGCAACGTCGCCTTCTACCAGCAGCTACCGTTCGGAATGTCGCGTGCGAACGTCGGGAACGTCCCAGACCCGGCCACCCAGACCGATTGGCAACGCCGTCCGCTGTCAGGCGATGGCGTCCGTGACCTTGTAAATTCGCTCTCTCGGCTTGAGGGCACGGATCTCCACATCTTTCAGGACCATGACAAGCATCCTCGAATCGCTGTGGTTCACGATCGGAAGGTGCCCCTCGCCCCCCCCCTCGACGGCG
>JBQCHA010000058.1:0-20554 GCA_051955175.1 Sphingomonas sp. | reverse complement strand
ATCCTGGATTGGTAACGCTATCAGCGTCCAGATCCGTCCACTCGAGAAGTTCGCGAGCGTTTCAAACCACTTCATCCCCTTTCAGTCCACTCACCATAGCAGCTGAAATAATCTGTTTGACAAATTGTTTTTAGTATTCTGAATTGGGGGTGTCGATGGCTCGGGGGAGTCCGTCGAACAAAAGGGGCGTCAACGACGCAAGAGCGAAACGAGGGGCGCAAATTGCCCCACGTCAGGGAGGATGAGGGCTGATATGAATTCCCGCACTGTGGGCGCATCGCGCCTTACGCTGATCCGCAATTTGATGGTCACCGCGAGCGTCGTGGTCGGCTTCGCCGGCGCCGCGCATGCGCAGACTGCCGATACGACGGGCTCGGCCGCCGCCGGCCAGACCGACACCACCGCTGCCGTCGGCGTTCCTGCGCCGCAGGACACGTCGGGCAGCAACATCGTCGTGACCGGCTATCGCCAGTCGATCGAGAGCAGCCTGGCGCAGAAGCGCACCGCCAACGCGTTCGTCGACGTGATCACCGCCGAGGACGTCGGCAAGTTCCCGGACAAGAACGTCGCCGACTCGCTGCAGCGCGTGCCGGGCGTCATCATCACTCGAAATGGCGGTGAGGGCCAGAACGTCAGCATTCGCGGCCTCAGTTCCGATCTCACGCTGACGGAACTCAACGGCAACTTCCTCGCTTCGGCGAGCAGTGGCGACCCGTCTCGTTCGTTCAACTATCTGATCCTGCCGTCTAACCTGATCGGCAGCGTCGAGGTGTTCAAGTCGCCTGAGGCGCGCCTGGACGAAGGTGGCGTCGGCGGTGTCATCATCAATCACACGCGTAAGCCGTTCGACCTCAAGGCCTGGTCTGGCAACTTCCAGGCCGAAGGGACCTATGCCGACGTGACCAAGAAGGTCGAGCCCAACGTCTCGGGCCTGATCTCCTGGCACAACGAGAGCAAGACGCTCGGCTTCCTGCTCGGCGGCACTTACCAGGTCCGTACCAACCGCACGCTCGGGGCGAACACCGAAAGCTGGCACTGGTGGTCTGACAGCCAGACGGCGCAGCCGGCGACCGACATCCACGGCAACACCTACGACAACGACGGCGCGATCGATTATTGGGGCAGCGGCGAAACCGCGCAGGACGGCACGCACTACAGCGGGTACTGGGCGCCGCAGTCGGTCGACGAATCCATCATCAATCAGAAGCGCAAGCGCCTCGGCATTCAGGCGACGGCGCAGATGCGCCCGACCGACAACCTGACCATCACCGCCAACTATTTCCGGTTCCAGCTGAACGGCGATTACGTCAACAGCGCGATCAAGGTTCCGGAATGGGGCTATGGCAGCGGCGGCAAGCTGTTCCAGGGCGCGCAGTTCGATCCCAGCGGCACGATCATGACCTCGGCCACCTTCCAGGTGCCGCCGGAAGGGACCGGTTGTCGGGCGGTTACCCCTGACCACCCCAATCCCTGCACCATGGAAACGCCTGCGATCCAGGACACCTACACGCGCGAAAAGACCGTTTCCAACACCTATGACGTGCACGGTGACTGGACGCATGACCGGTTGGACGTCAGCTTCACGGTGGGCAAGACGAAGGCGAAGGGCGGACCGTCGTTCACGTTCTTCGTTCAGGCAAAGCCGCGCCTCGTCACCGGAACGGGAGCTGCCGGCAACGTCAACGGCAACTCGCTGAGCCAGTGGACCTTCACCAAAGACTCGGTCGCGATGCAGTTCTCACCGGAGCTGCAGCAGAACCTGATGAACGGCATCTCGCAGATCGACCTCGGGTCGACGGGGTCGGGCTTCACCAATAGCTCGATCGGCCAGCGCTATGCTCAGATCGACATTACTCGTCACTTCGACTCGTTCTTCGACTCGTTCCAGGTCGGTGGCAAGTGGCGCGACACCGCCATCCATCGTGAAACCGGTGAGTTCGACTGGTATTCCGATGCGGCGAATACGCTGCGCTATCAGGACACGCCCGGCGCTGCCGTCACCAGCCCGGACTTCTTCCTGAGCAAGCCGATCGGCAACATCGCGGGCGGCTTCTCGACCAACGTGTTCCCCGGCTTCAACATGCCGAACTACCTTGATTATCTGAACGCCACCTACAACGGGCCGGTCCGCGTCCCGCAGCCGCAGAACCTGTACGAGATCGATGAGCGGATCTGGGCGGGGTATGCCCAGCTGAACTACAAGACTAGCACGATCCGCGGCAACATCGGTGTCCGCTTCGTCGACACCAAGGAATCCGGTGTTTCGACCGACGTGATCTATTATGAGGACGATTACTGCACTGACGGACCTGGCGGCCCGTTCGATCCGAACAAGCCGGTCGGCGCCGATGGTAACTGCCTGGTGCTTCCCCAGTCCCAGCGTGAACGCCGCGTGTACACGCCGAATAATGAATCCAAGCATTATTCGAACTTCCTGCCGAGCTTCAACATCGCCTGGAACATCACGCCGAACCTGCTTGCACGTGGCGAAGTGTCGAAGGTGATTTCGCGTCCAGGCTATGGCGACCTGTCCGGCAACCGTGACCTGACCTTCAATTCGGATGCCTTCACCTTCGACCGGGCCGAGTTCGGCGCGCTGCCGGGTTGGTTCGGCGGCGGCGGCAACTTCGACCTGAAGCCGTTCCAGGCATGGCAGTATGACGTCGGCCTGGAGTGGTACTTCCACCGTGGCTCGGTGATCGGTGCGACCCTGTTCCGGAAGGACGTGCACGACTTCATCGTGCCGGTGGTCATGGATCTGCAGCAGCAGGTGGCCGGCCAGACGGTTACGGTCCAGCAGTATTCGACCTCCGCGAACGGCTCCTCGGCGGTGTCGCAGGGTGTGGAATTGTACGCTCAGCATACGCTGGACTTCGGCCTCGGTGCCCAGGTTAACTTCACCTACAATGACACCTCCGTGGCCGACATCAGCTTGAACGGTCAGAAGGTCGGCACCTCGCCGCTCGTCGGCAGCGCCAAGACGCAGTTCAACGCGTCGGTGTTCTACGAGCATGGGCCGATCCTGCTGCGCGCGTCGTACAACCGTCGCGGCGAGGTCGTCGACGGCCTGCAATCAGGTCTGAACGTCTATGAAGACCCGTACCAGCAGGTCGACCTCAATGCATCCTACGACATCTTCAAGAACCTGCAGCTGACCGCTTCGGTGGTGAACCTGACCAAGGAGCAGCAGCGTGCGCACCTGGGCAACGATACGAAGGACCGCTTCATCTCGAGCGGCTATTCGGGTCGCCGCTACTATCTCGGTCTATCGCTGAACTTCTGATCGGGGGCGGGTCGGGCCGGCGGGCGATTGGATCGCCGCGTCGGCGCCGACCCGCCGGCCGCTCGGCGATTGCCGCTCGCGGCTGCTCTTGATGGATTTGTTCGATGTTCAAGTTGGTTGCCTCCTCCCAGTAGCAACCCTCATGATGGGGGCGACATCATCCGATGCCGCCCCCTTTTTTTCTGGCCGCACGCGGCCCAGGAGGATCATGCGCAAGCGCCTCTTCGCCTTCATTTCGTCGCTGCTGATGCTGCTGCCCGGTGCGGCGATGGCGTCCAACCCGATCGTGCCGGGCTGGTATGCCGATCCGGAAATTCGCATCTTCGCCGGCCAGTATTGGATTTACCCCACCTATTCCGACGATTGGGGGAAGCCGGACCGCTCCGCGCGCCTGTCCGCCTCGCAACTGGCGAAGCGCGAGACGAAGGGGCTCCGTCCGGAATATCTGAAACAGACCTTCCTCAACGCCTTTTCCTCACCCGACCTGGTGCATTGGACCAAGCATGAGCACGTGCTCGACGTCGCCAATGTGAAATGGGCCGCCTATGCCGTATGGGCGCCGTCGGCGATCGAGGTCGGCGGCAAATATTATCTCTTCTTCGGCGCGAACGACGTGCATCAGGGAGAGGTCGGCGGCCTCGGCCTCGCCGTATCCGATCGGCCCGGCGGTCCCTTCAAGGATGCGCTGGGCCATCCGCTGATCAGCGACATCCACAACGGCGCGCAACCGATCGACCCCTTCGTCTTCAAGGACGATGATGGTCAGATTTACCTCTATTACGGCGGCTGGGGCCACTGCAACGTCGTGCGCCTGTCACCCGACCTGCGCCACGTCGAGAAGTTCGCCGACGGCACCACCTACAAGGAGATCACGCCCCCCGGTTATGTCGAGGGGTCGTTCATGATCAAGCGCCACGGCGTCTATTACCTGATGTGGTCGGAAGGGGGCTGGACCGGCCCCGATTACCGGGTGGCTTATGCCATGGGGAAGAGCGCACTGGGGCCGTTCAAGCCGATGGGCACGATCCTGAGCCAGGATTTCCGCATCGCGCGTGGGGCAGGGCACCATTCGGTGGTCAACATCCCCGGCACCGACGACTGGTACATCGTCTATCACCGCCGCCCGCTGGGCGACGACAATGGCGATCATCGCGAGCTCGCGATCGATCGCATGCAATTCAACGCCGACGGCACGATCAAGCCCGTCGTGATGACCAACAAGGGCGTTGCACCGCGCCCGCTGTCGGCTGCGGCCGGAAAGGGACAGTGACCGTGATCAGGAAAACCGCCATGTTGCTCGGCGCCACCGCGCTGGTTTCGGTGTCGCTGGCCGGCGCCGCCGCGCCCGCGCTGGCCCGGCCGGCGTCCGCCGCGCGATCGGGTGACCTGGTCGACCTCATCAACCCGCTGATGGGGACCGACAGCAGCTTCGAGCTGTCCTATGGCAACACCTATCCCGCGATCACCCTGCCCTGGGGGATGAACAGTTGGGTGCCGGTGACGGGGAAGCCGGGCAGCGGCTGGGGCTACACCTATGAAACGCACAAGATCAACGGCATCAAGGAAACGCACCAGCCGAGCCCGTGGATGAACGATTACGGCGCCTTCTCGCTGTTCGCTGAGACGGGGCCCGTGAAGCTGCAGCCCGACGAGCGCGCATCCTGGTTCAGCCACAAGGCGGAAGAAGCGCATCCTTACGATTACAAGGTGTTCCTGGCCGATTACGACGTAACGGCCGAGGTGGCGCCAACCGCACGCGCGGCGCAGTTCGAGTTTACCTTTCCCAAGAGCGACGACGCGCACATCCTGCTCGATGGCCTCGACGGCGGCTCGATGGTCAAGATCGAGCCGGACAAGCGCCGCATCATCGGCTGGGTGAAGAACAATTCGGGCGGCGTGCCGGACAATTTCCGCAACTATTTCGTCGCGCAGTTCGATCACGACTTCACCGTCACCCGCACCTGGGACCAGAATTGGCAGCTGTCCGCCGACGCCACGCGCGAGGGCGGGCATGTCGGCGCGGTGGTCAGCTTCAAGACTAGCGACGGCGAGAAGATCCACGTGAAGGTGGCTTCCTCGTTCATCAGCCCGGAGCAGGCCGCGCTCAACCTCGACCGGGAGATCGGCGGCGACAGCTTCGCCCAGACGCAGGCCAAGGCGAAGCAAGCCTGGGAAACCGAGTTGCAGAAGGTCCGCGTCGAGGACGGGAATATCGACGATCAACGCACCTTCTATTCGTGCCTCTACCGCATGCTGCAGTTCCCGCGCATGTTCTACGAGATCGACGCCAAGGGGCAGATCGTCCACTACAGCCCGTATGACGGCAAGGTCCACGCCGGCTACATGTACACCGACAACGGGTTCTGGGACACGTGGCGCGCGGTCTTCCCCTTCTTCGTGATGATGTACCCTGATCGCGACCGCGAGATGATGAAGGGGTTGGTCAACGCGGTGAAGGAAGGCGGCTGGCTGCCCGAATGGGCGAGCCCCGGCTATCGCGACGTGATGGTGGGATCGGATGCGGCCAATCTGATCGCCGATTCCTACGTCAACGGCATCCGCGGTTATGACATCGACACGCTCTACAAGGCGATGGTCAAGGACGCGACCACCAGCGAGGGGCGGCCGACCGACAAGCACGGCGACGTGGTCAGCGCCGTGGGTCGTGAGGGCGTCGAATATTACAACAAGTACGGCTATGTGCCCTACGACGTCGGCATTCACGAGAACGCCGCGCGCACGCTGGAATATGCCACCAACGACTTCGCGCTGTCGCGCCTCGCCACCGCGCTGGGCAAGACCGACGATGCGAAGCTCTACGCGCAGCATGCGTTGAACTACCGCAACCTCTACGATCCGCAGACCGGCTGGATGCGCGGCCGCAACAAGGACGGGTCGTGGCAGACGCCGTTCAACCCCTATGCCTGGGGCGATGCCTTCACGGAGGGCAATGCGATCCACTATACCATGGCGGTGATGCAGGACCCGCAGGGCCTCATCAACCTGATGGGCGGTCGCAAGAAGTTCGTCGACCGGCTGGATTCGGTGTTCACCGATCCGCCACTGTTCGACGATAAATATTACGGCCAGGTCATCCACGAGACGCGCGAGATGCAGGTCGTCAACATGGGGCAGTACGCCCACGGCAATCAGCCGATCCAGCACATGATCTATCTCTATGACTGGGGTGGCGCGCCGTGGAAGGGGCAGGCGCATGTCCGCGACACGATGGCAAAGCTATATTCGGCGACGCCCGACGGCTATCCGGGTGACGAGGACAACGGCCAGACCTCGGCCTGGTACGTTTGGTCGGCGCTCGGCTTCTATCCGGTGGCGCCGGCGACCGGCCAATATGCGATCGGCAGCCCGCTGTTCCGCAAGGTCACGCTGACCATGCCGACCGGTAAGACGCTGACGATCGACGCGGCCAACAACAGCCCACAGAACGTCTACATCCAGTCGGTGACGCTGAACGGCAAGCCGCACGAGAAGACGTATCTCACCCATGATGCGCTGGAGCAGGGCGGGACGCTCCGTTTCGTGATGGGGCCGACGCCCAACAAGGCCTGGGGTGCCGCGCCCGGCGACGCGCCGTTCTCGCTAAGCGCACCGGCGCAATAGTCGTGGCCGCGCGTCCGGCCCGTCGCAGCAGCTTTGCCGGCCGCGCGCCGGTAACGCTCTCACGACGGGCCGGTGCGTGGTTGATGCGCGGTCAGGCCGTCGCGCCCAGCTCCGCACTACCCAAATTGAAAAAACAAATTGCCTATTGTTTATCGGCATCGTGCCCGCGTAAGGTTCCCGAAACGGAAGGACCTGCGATGCTTGGCCCTGCCGGATAACCCAGGGGAGGGGGATCGAATGCAGTTCCTTTCGCAATCGACAATCGGTCACGGTCCGGCGCGCTGCCGCTCGGGGGCCGTACGATGAGCCTGCGTCGCCGCGATGTCATGGCTAGCGCCGGCGCGTTTGCGCTGACTGCCGCGCTTCCCGCTGCGGCGCGCGCCGCCTCCTCCTCCTTCACCAGTCAGCGTCCGGCCCTCGCCGATCGCCGCTTCACCAGCCCCGCGATCGAGGCCGAAATCGCGCGGGTGAAGGCGAAGATCGGCGATCCCGAACTCGCCTGGATGTTCGAGAATTGCTATCCCAACACGCTCGACACCACGGTCGAAACCGGCGTAGTCGACGGCAAGCCCGACACCTTCATCATCACCGGCGACATCACCGCGATGTGGCTGCGCGACAGTTCGGCGCAGGTGCAGCCGTACGTCCATCTCGCCCCCCGCGACGCCAAGCTTCGCACGCTGTTCCAGGGCCTGATCCAGCGCCAGGCGCGCTGCATCCTGATCGATCCCTATGCCAACGCCTTCATGAAAGACCCGGCGGCCATGTCGAACCTCGACTGGTCGCAGAAGGACAAGACCGACATGAAGCCCGGCGTTGCCGAGCGGAAGTATGAGATCGACTCGCTCTGCTATCCGATCCGCCTTGCCCACAGCTATTGGACGCGCACGCGCGACAAGACGCCGTTCGACGATACGTGGAGCCGCGCCGCCAAGCTGACGGTGGCGACCTTCCGGGTGCAGCAGCGCAAGCATGGGCCCGGCCCGTATCATTTCCAGCGCGAGACGTTCGTGCCGACCGACACGTTGATGCTGGGCGGCTATGGCCGGCCGACGCTCAAGATCGGCCTGATCCATTCGATGTTCCGCCCGTCGGACGACGCCTGCCTGTATCCGTTCCTGATCCCGTCGAACCTGTTCGCGGTGTCGGTGCTGCGCAAGCTGGCGCAGCTGCATCGCGAGACGCGCGGCGACGACGCGGCGGCGCGCGAGTGCGAGACGCTTGCGGCGGAAGTGGAGGCCGCGCTGAAGGCGCACGCATTGATCCCCGATGGGCAGGGCGGCCAGGTCTGGGCCTATGAGATCGACGGCTTCGGCAACTGGGTGTTCATGGACGACGCCAATGTGCCGAGCCTCTCCGGCCTGGCGTTGATCGACGCTGCGGACCGCAACGATCCCTTGTTCCGCCGTACTGCAGCGCTCGCCTGGAGCCCGCGAAACCCGTACTTCTTCCAGGGCACGGCGGCCGAAGGGATCGGCGGGCCGCACATCGGCCTCGACATGATCTGGCCGATGTCGATCATCACCCACGCGATGAACGCCGATGACGATGCGACCATCCGCCAGTGCCTGCACTGGCTGAAGACGACGCACGCCGGCACCGGCTTCATGCACGAATCGTTCAACAAGGACGATCCGACCAACTTCACGCGCAAATGGTTCGCCTGGGCCAACGCCCTGTTCGGCCAATTGATCGTCGACCTTGCCGACAGCAGGCCGAACCTGCTCGCCGGCCGCATCTGATTGCCAAGACCCGGGGAGGGACCGACCATGATCACTGCCAATCGTCGCCAGCTGCTCGCGGGCACCGGGCTTGCCGCCGTCGGCGCCGCCGTGCCGGGCCTCGGCTGGGCGCAGACACCGGTGCCCGGCAAGCCCGACCTGTTCGTTGGCACGGGCGGTCACGGCCATACCTTCCCCGGCGCCAGCCTGCCGTTCGGCATGGCGCAGCTCAGCCCCGATACCGACAACAGCGGCTGGGATCATTGCTCGGGCTATCACAAGGATGACAGCTCGATCATGGGCTTCAGCCACACGCATCTGTCGGGCACCGGGATCGGTGACATGCTCGACGTGCTGGTGGTGCCGACGCGCCAGCCGCTGATGCTGCAGCCGGGGCCGCTCGACGATCCCGACAAGGGCTATCGCCAGCGCTTCAGCCAGGAATATGCCGAGCCCGGTTACTACCGTGTCGCCTTGGAATCAGGCGTGCAGGCGGAGCTGACCGTCACCGAACGCTGCGGCCTGCACCGCTATCGCTTTGCCGACGGTCCCGGCCATATCCTGATCGATTTCGCGCATGCGATCGTCGACAAATGGGATGCCGGCCAGAAGAACGCGCTGGTCGAGGATGCGACGCTGACGCTCGATCCCGACGGCACGATCACCGGTGGGCGCCAGGTCAATCGCTGGGCCAAGGGGCGGCACATTTATTTCGCCATGCAGCTCTCGCGCAAACCGAGCCGCGTCCAGTTCTTCGGCGACAATGACAAGCCGCTGCCGGCGGACGCCACCCATGCGGCGGGCAACCGGCTGAAGGTCGCGCTGTTCTTCGATCAGGCAGGCGGCGAGCCGATCCTGGTCAAGACCGGGCTTTCCGCGGTCGATGTCGCCGGCGCCCGAGCTGCGCTGGCGGCCGAGGTGCCCGGCTGGGACTTCGATGGCGCGCACAGCGCCGCGCGCGCGACCTGGGCCAAGGCGCTCGGCAGCATTCGCGTGTCGGGCGGCACCGACGCGCAACGCACGATCATGGCCAGCGCGCTCTATCACGCGCAGCTCGCGCCGACCTTGTTCACCGACCGCGACGGCCGCTACGTCGGGCTCGACCGGCAAGTGCATCAGGCGCCCCAGGGCCAGGAGGCGTTCAGCACCTATTCGATGTGGGACACCTATCGCGCGCTGCATCCGCTGCTGACGCTGATCGCGCCCGATCGGGCCAGGCTGCTGATCGGCGATCTCGTGCGCCAGACGCGCGAGAGCCCGGCCGGTCCCCCGGTGTGGCCGCTGCAGGGCGTCGAGACCGCGTGCATGATCGGCTGGCATTCGGTGTCGGCGCTGGCCGAGGCGCACGCCAAGGGCATCGAGGCCGATTATGCCGCCGCCTGGCCGCATATCCGCGCCCGCGCCTTCGATCGCGACTTCCCCGATATCGACAGCTCGCAGGGCCGCGGCTTCTATTACGATCTCGGCTACATCCCGTGCGACAAGGTCAACGAGTCGGTCAGCCGTACGCAGGAATATGCCTATGACGACTGGGCGATGGCGCATCTCGCCGACGCGGTCGGCGCGCATGACGACGCGGTGAAGCTGCGCCGGCGTTCGCAGAACTATCGCAACGTCATCGATGCGAAGATCGGATTCGCCCGTCCGCGCTTCGCCAACGGCAGCTGGTGGCAGGATTACGACCCGATCCAGCTCGGCCACGATCCCGACAAGTGGCGGGACTATACCGAGGCGAACGGCTGGCAGGCGACGTTCCTCAACCAGCATGACGTCTACGGCCTGATCGACCATTTCGGCGGCGATGCCGCGTTCGAGAAGAAGCTCGATGCGCTGTTCACCGCGCGGTCGACGCTGCCCAAGAACGCGCCGCCCGACATCTCGGGCCTGGTCGGCCAATATGCCCATGGCAACGAGCCCGACCAGCATGTCGCCTATCTCTACGCTTATTGCGGCGCGCCGCATAAGACGCAGGCAATGATCCGCCGCCTGTGCAACGAGATGTACAAGGCCGATCCCGACGGCGTGATCGGCAACGACGATTGCGGACAGATGAGCGCCTGGTTCATCCTGTCGGCGCTGGGCTTTTACCCGGTAGACCCGGTCAGCGCGGTCTATGTGTTCGGATCGCCGCTGTTCGACACCGCCGAGGTGTCGGTCGGCAACGGCCGCACCTTGACGGTGCGCGCGAACGGCAACGCGCCGGACAGTCCCTACATCCAGTCGGTGCGCTGGAACGGTCGGCCGTGGAGCAGGAACTGGATTTCGCACGCCGATCTGGTGAAGGGCGGCGAACTCGTCTTCGAAATGGGGCCGAAGCCCTCGCGTTTCGGTGCCGCCAAGCAAGACCGGCCGCCTTCGTTCAACCGCGGGCCGGCCTGACGCGTCGCCGGTCCAGCATTGCCGTTTCTCAGTCAATTCAGGTCAGTACATCGTGGTCCAGGAACTCATTTCACCGGCTAACCCGCGCAGCGCGCAACGTGACGGCGCCGGCGGCGGCAAGGGACGGCCCTTCGCCGGTATCGAACTGGGCGGCACCAAATGCGTCGCGACGCTGGCGCGCGGTCCTGGGGACGTGATCGATCAGCACACCGTGCCGACCACCGTGCCGGACGAGACGCTGCCGGCGATCGTCCAGATCCTGGAGCGCTGGGATCGCGACAATGGGTTCGAGGCGATCGGCATCGCCTCGTTCGGCCCGATCGACCTCAATCCGTCGTCGCCGAGCTATGGTCACATCCTGGCGACCAACAAGGCGGAATGGCCGGGTGCCGACGTGCTGGGCCGGCTGTCGGCGCCGTTCAATGTTCCCGTCGGCCTCGATACCGACGTCAACGGGGCGGCGCTGGCGGAAATGCGCTGGGGCTGCGCCCGGGGCATCGACGATTTCGCCTATGTGACGGTCGGTACCGGCGTCGGCGTCGGCCTGGTGGTGCATGGCAAGCCAACGCGGGGCATCGGGCACAGCGAATTGGGACATATCCTGGTCCCGCGTCTCGAAGGCGACACGGCGCCGAGCGTCTGCCGGTTTCACGAGCATTGCGTCGAAGGCCTGGCATCCGGGTCGGCGCTCGTCGCGCGGCTCGACGGGCGGTCGGTCGACGACATCGGGCCGGACGACCCCGTGTGGCAGCCGATCGTTCATACGCTGGCGGCGATGTGCCACGCGCTCATCTGCGCCACGGGGCCGTTCCGCATCGCGATCGGCGGCGGCGTGGTGTCGGGGCAGCCGCATCTGCTCGATCGGATCAACGCCGCGCTGCTCGACAGCCTCGGCGGCTATATGGCGCTGCCCGAGGGCCCGTGCGTGGTCGCGCCGCAGCTTGGCGCGCTGGCCGGGCCGATGGGAGCGATCGCGCTGGCGTTGGGGGCGGCGGACAGCGAGGCGACCGCGCATGGCTGACACGCGTACGCCTGCCGTGTTGCGTACGCCTCCGGATTGCGCGACAGAGCCGCTGCGATGCGGCGCCCTATCGCCTTCTTCATCAATGTTGTTATAGAGATACCGCGCCGCACAAACGCCGCCCGACAACTGACAGGGAAGAACACATGGACCCATTGGATCTGTCGGGTTTCGAAGTTGCAACAGGGCGCGAGGCGCGTGAGGCGCGGCTGACGGTCAGCCTCTCGGGCACGAACCTGGAGCGGGCGGGCGATTACAACCAGCGGATCGTGCTGCAGGCGATCCGCCTCGCCCGTGAAACGACCCGGCAGGAGCTGTCGCGCATCACCGGGCTGACCGCGCCGACCATCGCCAACATCACGCGGCGCCTGCTTGATGCCGGGCTGGCGAAGTCGGCCGGGCGGCTGCAGGGCAAACGCGGTCAACCGGCGATGCGCATCGCGATCGATCCCGACGGCGGCTTTGGCGTCGGGCTCAACATCGATCGCGATCATGTCAGCATGGTGATCGTTGATCTGGCCGGTGAGGTCCGCAGCCGCGATACTCGCGAGATCGCGTTCGCACTGCCCGACATGGTCGTCGCTTATGTCCGCGAGACGCTGCCCAAGCTGATCAAGGCCGGCAGGGTCGACCGCAAGCGCATCCTGGGCGTCGGTGTGGCGCTGCCCGACGATCTCGGCCGCATCGACCTGCCGCATCGCCCGGCGCGCTACGGCGAATGGGATCATGTCGACATAGCCGCATTGCTGGGTGAGGCGCTGCCGTGGCCGATCCACACCGACAACGACGCCGCCGCTGCGGCACTCGGCGAGTCGCAACTGGGCGAGAGCATCAGGCTGCCGAGCTATTTCTACCTTCTGGTCAGCGCCGGTCTGGGCGGTGGGCTGGTGATCGATCGCACCTATTTCCGCGGCGCCAATTCACGCAGCGGCGAAATCTGGGCGATGCCCGACACGCGGCGGGAGGGGGCGACGGTGCAGGACACGGTGTCGCTCTCGGCGCTCTATGCGCGTCTGGAAGAGGCAGGGCTGACGGCCGGTTCGCCGGCGGACCTTGCCGGGGGCACGCCGGAGATGGACGCGATACTCGATGCGTGGCTCGATGATGCCGTCCGCGCGCTGATCCCGCCGCTGACCGCGGTGAATTGCCTGATCAACCCTGCCGCGGTGCTGATCGGCGGTCGCCTGCCGGGCCGCCTGGCCGATGCGCTGGTGGAGCGGCTCAACGCCGCGATGGCGCCGCTCGAGCTGCCGGCGGTGGCGCCGGTGCGCCGCGCGGCGACGGCCGATGATGCGCCCGCCATCGGCGCGGCGATCATCCCGTTCCTCGACACGGTGCTGCCGTCCGAGGGCATCCTGATGCAGGCGGGGCGCTAAGCCCCTTTTTCCGCGGTCGCCGGGGATGGCGGTGGCGGTGGTTTGCCGGTAGGGGCGGGCGCCGGAGGTATGGTGAGCGACCGATCCGATATCACGCTGGTCACCGGCGCGGCCGGTTTCGTCGGCTCGGCGGTGGCGCGCGCCGTGGCTGCGGCCGGGCGGCCGGTGCGGGTGATCGTTCGCGCATCGAGCGACCGGCGGGCGCTGGAGGATTTCCAAGGCGAGATCGTCGAGGGCGATCTGCGCGATCCCGGTGCTGTCGGACGCGCGATGCACGGTGTGACCGACCTGTTCCATGTTGCAGCGGACTATCGTCTGTGGGCACCCGATCCCGAAGAGATCGTGCGCAACAATCGCGAGATCACGCGCACCGTGATGGCCGCCGCGCGTGCGGCCGGCGTCCGGCGCGTCGTTTACACGAGCAGCGTCGCCACGTTGCTTCCCGATACCGCCGGGCCTGCCGATGAGACGCGGCCGGCGCGCGAGGACAATGTGATCGGTGCCTATAAGCGCAGCAAGGTCGTCGCCGAACGGCTGGTCGAGGCCATGGTGGCCGATGGCCTGCCGGCAGTGATCGTCAATCCTTCGACGCCGATCGGCCCGCGCGATGCGCGGCCGACGCCGACCGGCCGCATCGTCGTCGAGGCAGCGAACGGGCGGATGCCGGCGTTCGTCGACAGCGGCCTGAACCTCGTCCATGTCGACGACGTCGCCGCCGGGCACCTCGCCGCGCTGGAACGCGGGCAGGTCGGTGAGCGCTATATCCTCGGCGGCCAGGATGCGAGTCTGGCCGACATGCTGCGGACCATCGCGGCGATTGTTGAACGTCGCGCGCCGAAGGTGGCGCTGCCGCGTGCGCCGCTGTTCCCGCTCGCCTGGGCCAACGAGCGGCTGGCGCGGATCACCGGCCGCGAGCCGTTCCTGACGCTCGACGGCCTGCGCATGGCGCGCCACCACATGTTCTACAGCTCGGCCAAGGCAGAGGCAGCGCTGGGCTATCGCGCGCGGCCCTATGAGCACGCGCTGCGCGATGCGATCGACTGGTTCCGCGGCGCGGGGATGGTGCGATGATCGCGACGGTGATCGGCGCCGTCGCGCTGGCGGTTTGGATCGGCCTGGTCGCCGCGCGCGGCGGCTTCTGGCTGGCGCGCGAGCGCGACGACGATGCCGTCACTAGCCCCGACGTTTGGCCCGCCGTGGTGGCCGTCGTTCCGGCGCGCGACGAGGCGGCGGTGATCGGCCGCACGATCGCCAGCCTCGCCGCGCAGGACTATCCGGGCGCGTTCGAGATCGTGTTGGTCGACGACGGCAGCAGCGACGGCACGGCGGCTCTGGCGCGGCAGGCTGGCGGCGCGCGCCTGCGCGTGATGCAGGGGGCACCGCTCGCATCCGGCTGGACCGGCAAGCTCTATGCCGTCAGCCAGGGGATCGCAGCGGCGGGGTCGCCGCACTATCTGTGGCTCACCGATGCCGATATCGCCCACGCCCCCGATACCCTGCGCAGCCTCGTCGCGCGCGCCGAGCAGCGCGGCCTGGTGCTGGTGTCGCTGATGGCGCGGCTGCGCTGCCGCTCGCTCGCCGAGCGCGCGCTGGTGCCGGCGTTCGTGTTCTTCTTTCAGATGCTCTACCCGTTCGGTCGCGTGAACCGGCCGGGGCGGACCGCGGCGGCAGCGGGCGGCTGCATGCTGGTCCGGCGCGAGGCTTTGGCGCGCGCCGGGGGCATCGCCGCGATCCGCAGCGCGCTGATCGACGATTGCGCGATGGGGACACTGATGAAGCGCGAAGGGCCGATCTGGCTGGGCCTGACGAGCCGCGCGGTGAGCGTCCGCGCCTATGACAGCTGGCAAGCGGTCGCCGACATGATCGCGCGGTCGGCCTATGCCCAGCTCGGCTACAGCCGGGTGCTGCTGGCCGGCACGCTGGCGGGTATGGCGCTGGTCTATGCCGCGCCGCCGGGGCTGGCGCTGTTCGGAGGCGGGGCAGCACGCTGGCTTGGTCTCGCCGCCTGGGTGCTGATGGCGGTATCGTTTCAGCCGATGCTGCACTTCTATCGCCGGTCGCCGGCCTGGGGCGCGGCACTCCCGCTCATCGCCGCTTTCTATGCCGGCTGCACGCTTCTGTCGGCGCTGCGGCACTGGCAGGGCCGCGGCGGCATGTGGAAGGGTCGCGCCCAAGCGGCGGCGGGACGATGAGCGCGACCGCCGCCGAATTCGCCTCGGGCAAGGGGCATCGCGACGAGAACTTTCCGGTCGCGAGCCATCTCGTGGCGCCGCGCCATCGTGCGCCGGTGATGACCTTTTACCGCTTCGCCCGCGCCGCTGACGATATCGCCGACCATCCGACCGCCAGTGCGGAGGAGAAGCTGGCGGAGCTCGCGGACATGCGTGCCGGGCTGGAGGGCGAGGGCGCGGCAGAAGCGATGGCGCTGCGCGAGGCGATGGCCACGCGCGGGCTCGATCCCGTTCATGCGCACGAGCTGCTCGATGCCTTCGTTCATGATGTGACGGTGCGGCGCTATCCGGATTGGCCCGCGCTGCTCGCTTATTGCCGGCTGTCGGCTGCGCCGGTCGGCCGTTTCGTGCTCGACGTACATGGTGAGGATCGCGCCTGCTGGCCGGCATCGGACGCGCTGTGCGCGGCGTTGCAGGTCATCAATCACCTGCAGGATTGCGCCAAGGACTGTCGCGCGCTGGACCGCGTCTATCTGCCCGCCGACATGCTCGCTGCGGCCGGGGCGCGGATCGAGGATCTGGCTGCGCCAGAGGCCACATCGGCGCTGCGCGCGACGATCGCCGCGATGGCCGAGCGCACGCAGGCGCTGCTGGCGCAGAGCGCGCGCTTCGCCGGCATGATCCGCGATCGGCGGCTGGCGACGGAAGTGGCGGTGATCCAGCGCCTGGCGGAAGACCTCACGCGCCGTCTGCTGACCCGCGACCCGCTGAGCGAGCGCGTCCATCACCGCGGCGGCGAGGCGGCGTGGCTCGCCCTCCGCGCGGCGGCCGGCTACTGGCTGGGCCGGCGCGCATGAGCTCGACCGACCAGACCGCCGTGGCGCACCGTCATGCGGCCGGCAGTTCCTTCTACGCCGGCATGCGCGTGCTGCCGCGCGACGAGCGCGAGGCGATGTACGCGATCTACGCCTTCTGCCGCCTGGTCGACGACATCGCCGACGATCAGCAGGGCGATCGCAGTGCCCGCGCGGCGCAGCTCGAGCGTTGGCGAGCGGACATCGATTCCGTTTATGCCGGCGGCCCACCCGGCCAGGCGGAACTACTCGTCCCTGCGGTGCGCCGCTTCGCGCTCGACCGCGCCGACTTCCACGCGATCATCGACGGCATGGCGATGGACGTCGATCGCGACATCCGCTGGCCACCCGCCGCAGAACTCGATCTCTATTGCGACCGCGTCGCCTCCGCGGTGGGCCGGCTGTCGGTCAAGGTGTTCGGCATGGAGGAGGCACCGGGCCGTGCGCTGGCACACCATCTCGGTCGCGCGCTGCAACTGACCAACATCCTGCGCGATATCGACGAGGATGCGGCGATCGGTCGCGTCTACCTGCCGGGGGAGGCGATCACTGCTGCCGGCATCACCTTCACCACGCCGCGGGAGGTGACGCAGGATCCGCGTATCGATCGCGTCGCGCGCGACCTGGCCGGTGACGCGACGCGGCACTATGCGGAGGCGCATGCGATCCTGGCGCAGCGGCCCCGCGGTTATCTGCTCGCGCCGCGGCTGATGGAGGCCGCCTATGCGCGCCTGCTGCGCCAGATGATCCACCACGGCTGGGTATCACCGCGGCAGCGGGTCCGCGTCTCAAAGCCATGGTTGCTGCTGACTGCGCTCCGCCTCGTGGTGTTCCGTTGAGCGTCACGCGCGCGACCGTGGTCGGTGCGGGGCTTGCGGGCTTGTCCGCGGCCGTAGCGCTGGGCGGGGCCGGCGTGGAGGTCGCACTGGCCGAAGCGGCGGCGCAGGCGGGGGGGCGCTGCCGGTCCTATCACGATCCGCAGATCGGCCGGGTGATCGACAACGGCAACCATCTCGTCCTCTCCGGCAACCCCGCGGTCGCGCGGTTCCGCGCCGCCGTAGGTGTCGACACGCCCTTCGCCGGCCCGGACGCCGCCGATTACGCCTTCTGCGACCTGGCGAGCGGCGAGCGCTGGACCGTGCGGATCAACGACGGCCGCGTGCCGTGGTGGATCGCCGACCGCAAACGGCGCGTGCCGCGCTCGGGCGTGGTCGACTATCTGCCACTGCTGCGCCTGCTCGACCGGCGCGAGGCGCGGGTCGACGAGCGCATCACCACGATCGGCCCCGTGTGGGAGCGGCTGCTCGATCCAGTGCTTCTCGCCGTGCTGAACACGCCGCCGGGTGAGGGCTCGGCACGACTGACGGCGCAGGTCCTGCGCGAGACCATGGGGAAGGGCGGCGAAGCGATGCGGCCGCTGGTCGCCGAGCCGACGCTGGCCGCCGCGTTCATCGATCCGGCACTCGCCTGGCTCGCCGCGCGCGGGACGCAGCCTCGGTTCGGGCGGCGCCTGCGCGGCATCGGTTTTGCGGGCGACCGGGTGGAAAGTCTCGACTGGGGCGATGGTCCCGAAGCCGTCGAGGATGGGCACGCCATCGTCCTGGCGGTGCCGCCGTGGGTCGCCGCCGCGCTGATACCCGATCTTGTCGTGCCCGACCGCTTCCACGCGATCGTCAACGCGCATTTCGACATGGCGCCGCCGCCCGGCGCCCCGCCGATGCTGGGCGTGCTGGGCGGTACGGCCCAGTGGATCTTCGCCTTCCCCGATCGGCTGTCGGTGACGGTCAGCGCGGCCGATGCGCTGATCGACACCGATCGCGAGACGCTGGCGCGGCAATTCTGGGCGGAGGTGACGAAGGCGCTGGGTTTCGAAGCGCCGCTGCCGCGCTGGCAGATCGTCAAGGAAAAGCGTGCCACCTTCGCCGCCACGCCTGAGCAGAACGCGAAGCGCCCGCCCGCCGCCACGCGCTGGCGCAATCTGTTCCTGGCGGGCGACTGGACCGACACCGGCCTGCCGGCGACGGTCGAGGGGGCGCTGCGCTCGGGCGAGCGTGCTGCGGCCTTGGCGAGCGGGGCCGGTTCGGCGTAACGGGATCGCATGCTGGATACGCTTGCCACCCCCCGGCTGGACCTCATCGACCGCGCCGTCGACCGCGCGGCAGCGGCGCTCGTCAAGGCGCAGCGTGCCGACGGCCATTGGGTGTTCGAGCTTGAAGCCGACGCCACCATCCCGGCCGAATACATCCTGCTGCGCTATTTTCTGGGAGAGCCGGTCGACGCCGATCTGGAGGCGAAGATCGGCCGCTACCTGCGGCGCATCCAGTCGCCAGAGCATGACGGCTGGTCGCTGTTCCACGACGGCGGATTCGACGTCAGCGCGACGGTGAAGGCCTATTTCGCGCTCAAGATGATCGGCGACGGCGTCGACGAACCGCACATGGCGCGCGCGCGTCGCGCGATCCTGGCGGCCGGCGGCGCGGAGGCGGTCAACGTCTTCACCCGCATCCAGCTGGCGCTCTATGGCGCAGGATCGTGGGACGTGGTGCCGACCATGCCGCCCGAGCTGATCCTGCTGCCGCGCTGGTTTCCGATCCACCTGTCGAAGATGAGCTATTGGGCGCGCACCGTGATCGTGCCGCTGCTCGTGCTCGGCGCGCTGAAGCCGGTCGCGCGCAATCCCCGAGCGATCGGCGTCGACGAACTGTTCGTCGGCCGACAGGCGCCGCTGCGTAGCCAGGTCGCCGATCCCAAATGGGTATGGACCAAAGCGTTCAACGGCCTCGACCGCGTGCTGAAGGCCGTCGAGGGCAAGTGGCCGACGCGGCTGCGCGACCGCGCGATCGCCGCGTGCGCCGAATGGGTGATCGAGCGCCTGAACGGCGAGGACGGGCTGGGCGCCATCTATCCGGCGATGGCGAACAGCGTGATGATGTTCGATTGCCTGGGCTATTCGCCCGACCATCCGGCACGGGCGATTGCGCGCACGTCGATCGAGCGGCTGCTGGTGATCAAGGACGACGAGGCCTATTGCCAGCCGTGCGTGTCGCCGGTGTGGGACACTGCACTCGCCGCGCATGCCATGCTGGAGGCGGGGGGCGAAGCGAGCGAGGCCGCCGCGGAACGCGCGCTTGCGTGGCTGAAGCCGCGCCAGGTGCTCGACGTCGCCGGCGACTGGGCGGAGGAACGACCCGGCGTCAGGCCCGGCGGCTGGGCGTTCCAATACAACAACGATCATTATCCCGATCTCGACGACACCGCCGTGGTGGTGATGGCGATGGATCGCGCGGGGCCGCGGGTGGGCGGCATGGCCGAAGCGATCGAGCGCGGTGCCGAATGGACCCGCGGCCTGCAAAGCAAGGATGGCGGCTGGGGCGCGTTCGATGCCGACAACGCCTATCACTATCTCAACAACATCCCGTTCGCCGATCACGGCGCGCTGCTCGACCCGCCGACTGCGGACGTCACCGCGCGTTGCCTGTCGATGCTGGCGCAGCTCGGCGAGAGCGACAGTGCGCGCGCCAGGGCTGCGCTGGCGTGGCTGGAGCGCGAGCAGGAGGCGGACGGCAGCTGGTTCGGCCGCTGGGGCGTCAATTACATCTATGGCACCTGGTCGGTGCTGTGCGCGCTCAACGCCGCGGGCGTCGCTGGCGACCATCCGATGGTGCGACGCGCGGTCGGCTGGCTGGTCGGCATTCAGCATGCCGACGGCGGCTGGGGCGAGGATTGCAACAGCTATGCGCTCGATCACGACGGGCATGTGCCGGCCCCGTCGACGGCGTCGCAGACCGGCTGGGCGTTGCTCGGGCTGATGGCCGCCGGCGAGGTGGACAGCACCGCCGTCGCGCGCGGCATCACCTGGCTGACCCAGCATCAGCAGGGCGACGGTTTGTGGGGGCAGGAGATGTACACCGGCGGCGGCTTCCCGCGCGTGTTCTACCTGCGTTACCACGGTTACCCCAAGTATTTCCCGCTCTGGGCAATCGCCCGCTACCGCAACCTCAAGCGCAGCAATGTGAAGGATGTCGCATGGGGGATGTGATGCGCTACGTCCCGTCTTCGCCTCGCCGGCGCAGGCCGGGGCCCAGTTGGGAAAGCGGCAGTTGGCTGGTGTCGCGTCCAATGACATCA
>JBQCHA010000057.1:0-3199 GCA_051955175.1 Sphingomonas sp. | reverse complement strand
TCAGAGAGGTAGCTCCCGGCCGCGCCTCATGTTGCGCTGCAGCATGGCCGATCGAGAGCCATTGAGCAGAAACAGCGTCATCGCGACTCAGCGAAATTTTTTTCAGGGAGAGAGTGTCTATGCGCATGCCCACCGCCTCAGCGTTGCTGGCCGCGACCGCCGTGGTCGCGCTGGCGGCCCCAGCCCTTGCCGCCACCGCCGATGGCCCGGCGGCCTCGGTGAACCCGTTCATCGGCACGACCAACGGCGGCAACCTCTTCCCCGGCGCCGTGATGCCATTCGGCATGGTGTCGTTCAGTCCGGAGGAAGTCGCGCTGCCCGGCAGCCGGCTCGAAGTGGCGGCGCCGGGCGGCTACGAATATCGCTCGAACGGGATCAGGGGCTTCGGAATCGCGCATCTATCGGGCAGCGGTTGCGCCGGTGCGGCCGGCGACGTGCCGGTGATGCCGATCACCCACGATGTCGGCCAGTCGCCACTCTCGCTCGGCGCGCAGAACCTGTTCGCTGCGTTCCTCGATCATGCCAAGGAACACGCCTCGCCGGGGGCTTATTCGGTGAAGCTCGGCAACGGCGTCACCGTTGACCTGTCCGCCACCGAGCGGGCCGGTATCGCCCGGTTCAGCTTCCCCCAGGATGCCGATCACGCCAACCTGCTGTTCCGCACGTCGGATACCGAGGTCGGCAGCAGCGACGCGACGATCACCATCGACGCCGCCCACCGTACCGTGTCGGGCACCGTCACCAGCGGCAATTTCTGCGGCTACCTCTCGCCCGACAAGCGGCAGAGCTACTACACGCTGCACTTCGTCGCCCAGTTCGATCAGCCGTTCGCCGTCGGCGGCACCTGGACCGACGAGACGCTCCACGCCGGCGCGACGACCGCCTCGGGCGGGACCGGCTATGGCAAGGAGGGCTTCCCCCCCGCGGGCAAGGGCTCGGGCGGTTGGATCAGCTTCGATCCGGCCAAGGCGCATGACGTGACGATGCGCATCGGCATCTCCTATGTCGACGACGCCGGCGCCCGCGCGAACCTGGCCAAGGAAGAGCCGGGGGGCACCACGATCGACCAGGTGCAGACTGCCGCCCGCGCGGCATGGGATCGCCAGCTCGGGCAAATCCGCATCACCGGCGGCAGCGCCGACAACCGCACCGTATTCTATTCGGCGCTCTACCACGCGCTGATCCACCCGAGCATCACGAGTGATGTCGACGGCCGCTATCGCGGCATGGATGGCGCGGTCCATCGCGTGTCGGCGGGCCAGGACGTGCAGTACGGCAATTATTCCGGCTGGGACATTTATCGCTCCCAGGTGCAGCTCGTCACGCTTCTCGATCCCAAGCGCGGCTCGGACATGGCGCAGTCGCTCTACAACCAGGCGCAGCAATTCGGCGGCACCTGGGACCGGTGGACGCACCTGACCGGGGCGACCAGCGTGATGAACGGCGATCCCTCGGCACCGATCGAGGCGGCGATCTATGCCTTCGGCGGTACCGGCTTCGACGTGAAGGGCGCCTATCAGTCGCTGCTGAAGGCGGCGACGGTACCGACCGAGAAGGACCTTTCGAAGGCCGGGTGCGCGGTGCTGTGCGTCGGCGAGCGACCTGGCCTCGATCAGTGGCTGAAGCTCCACTACCAGCCGGTGGAGGCGCCCGGCTGGGGTGCGGCAGCCGACACGCTGGAGCTGACCGCCGCCGATTTCGGCGTCGCGCAACTGGCGCGCTACACCGGCGACAAGGCCAATGAGCGCCGCTTCCTCGATCGCGCCGGCTGGTGGCGCAACATCTTTAACCCCAACGCGACACCCGAGGCCGGCTACATCCAGCCGCGCAATGCCGATGGCAGCTGGCCCAAGTTCGACCCGGCATCCGACGACGGCTTCGTCGAAGGCAGCGGCGCGGTGTACCTGTGGATGGTGCCCTATGACGCCGCTGGGCTGTTCGCGGAAATGGGCGGCCGGGACGCGGCGGCCACGCGGCTCGACGCGTTCTTCCACAAGGATGACGGCAGCTGGGCGGTCACCAAGTCCGGCCCCCTGCATTCCGAGCTCGACAACGAACCCTCGGTGGCGGCGCCCTGGCTCTACAATTTCACTGGCGAGCCCTGGAAGACGCAGGGCGCGGTGCGTGCCGCAATGAAGCAGATCTGGACCAACAGCCCCGACGGCATCTCCGGGAATGACGATCTGGGCGAAATGTCGTCCTGGTACGTGTGGTCGGCGCTTGGCCTCTACCCGCTCTATCCGGGCCGCGCCGAACTGGTGCTCGGCAGCCCCTTGTTCCCGAAGGCGGAGATCGATCGTCCCGGCGGCAAGATCACCATCACCGCGGCCGGCGCGGCTGAGGATGCGCCCTACGTTCAGAACCTCAGCGTCGATGGCAAGCCGAGCCAGCGGCTGTGGCTGCCGGAAAGCTTCGTGAAGAACGGCGGGACGCTGGCCTTCACCGTGGGGTCGACGCCGGACAAGAATTGGGGGGCTAACCCTGGCGACGCGCCCCCGTCGTTCGGCCCGTCATCGCGGTAATACGGGTGGAGCGTCCGGCCGGGCGCCGGACGCTCCGACTTCAGTCAGCAGCCGTTCCGGCGATTCTGCGCAGCGTCGTGCTTCTTGTCGAGGTGCCGGCCGAGCACGGCGCCGCCAACCCCGCCAGCGACGGTGCCAAGCGTACCGCCGCCGAGCGCATGGCCGAGCAACGCGCCGCCCGCGCCGCCTGCGATCAAGCCCGTCGTGCCGCTGCTGGTCTTGCAGCGGTGGCGATAATGGTGATGACGGGCGTGATCACGCTGATACGTGCTGTCATGGTGCGTCTGGGCTGCCACGGGCGCGGCGGTAATGGCAGGCGCCATAAGCATGGCGGCGGAGGCGATCGCGATCCCCATCTTCATATCTGATATCCTTCCAAAGCGGTTACTCGGTACCGACGCAGGTCGATGCTTTAGAACGCCGCTGAGCCGTGTCGGTGCCGGATCAGGAATAGCGCGCATCAGACCGTCGGTCAGCCGTATTCTCTTGAACGTGTCGCGCGCGGACAGCGTTCCGCCGCCCGCTCACGTCCACCAGCCCGACGCGGCACGAACCGACATCGCAGGTCATTGCGTCGTGCCATCCTGCCACAAGGGCGCGGCGATCCTTGCGAGGTCTTCGGGCGGCGCCTTCGCCTGGGCGCGGTCGTAGGTCAGCAGGCCGTTGATCTCGCCTTC
>JBQCHA010000056.1:0-17369 GCA_051955175.1 Sphingomonas sp. | reverse complement strand
CCTGCCGTCGCGCCGGCAAGGGTCGCGGCGCCCCCGGCGGTGGCACCCGCGACGGCGAGGCCGGACTATCTTGCTGCGTTCGAGGCGTGGCGCGTCGGCGCCGACGCGATCGACAGCGCCTGGGGCACGCCGATCGCGCCCGGCGGCGCGGCGGCGGCGAACCTGATGGTGCTGGTCGACATGCCGGAGCGCGAGGATGCGCAGTCGGGACATCTGCTGGGCGGCGACGTCGGCCGGCTGTTCGATCGCATGCTGGCGGCGATCGGGCGCGACCGCGCGTCGATCTACCTCGCCTCGCTGGCGGTTGCCCGCCCGGTGACCGGGCAGATCGCCGCGGAATTCCACGATCCGCTGACCCGCCTGGTACGCCATCACATCGCCCTCGTCCGCCCGCGCCGGCTGCTGTTGCTGGGCAATGCGGTGAGTCGTGCCGTGCTCGGGGCCAACGCCGCTGCGGCGCGCGGGCGTTTTCATGTACTTAACTACGAGGGAGGCACAACGGAGGCTGTTGCCAGCTATCATCCGCGCTTCCTCCTGGAACGGCCGGCGTGCAAGGCCGAGGCCTGGAGAGACTTGCAGATGTTGATTGGGGGGCTCGAGGTATGAAGGCACATTGGCTTATCGCCGCCGCGATGGCGGCCTGTCCGATGTCGCACGCCATCGCCGCCACGCCGGGCGCGGCGGATACCAGCGCGCGCCTTCCCGACCGCGCGGCGCAGCAATCGCGCTCCGGCATCCCGACGCAGCTCGACCCCGCGCAGCGCGCCGCCTATCGCGAAGTGTTCGCCAGCATTCGCGCCGGTCGTTGGGCGGATGCACAGCTCCAGTTGAGCGCGATGAAACCCGGGCCGCTCCACCCGATCGCGCTGGCGGAACTCTATACCGCGCACGGATCGCCCAGGATCGACCGGGATTCGCTGATCACGCTGCTGAACCAGGCGCCCGAGCTGCCCGAGGCCGATCAGATCGCCCGCCTTGCCAAGCTGCGCGGCGCGACCGACGATCAGCTGCCGACGTTGCCCGTCGCGCATGACCTCAACTGGATCCCAGGCGCGCCTAGCCGCCGTCACGTGAGGATCGACGCCAGCGACGCGGCCGAGGCGCAGCTCGCCGCGGCGATGAAGCCCTATATCAAGGACGACAACGGCGCCGGCGCGCAGGCGCTGCTCGAAACGGCGCAGGGCCTCTCGCCCGACGCGCAGACCGAGTGGCAGGCACGCGTGGCGTGGATCTATTATCTCGCCGGTGACGATGTGAATGCCCGCGCCATGGCCGCCAAGAGCGCCAACCAGCAGGGCGACTGGGCCGTGCAGGCGAACTGGACGATCGGGCTTGCGTCCTGGCGCAGCCACGACTGCCAGACTGCCGCGCGCGCGTTCGAGACTGTCGCCAGCCGCGCCACCGATGTCGATCTGCGCGCCGCCGGCCTCTATTGGGCCAGCCGCGCCAACATGATGTGCGCCCGGCCCGACCTCATCCAGAGCGAGCTGACCAGCGCGGCGCAGTACAAGGAAACCTTTTACGGCCTGCTGGCAGAGCAGGCGCTGGGCATCAACAACGGCGCACCGGGGGGGCTAAAGGAGGACGCCAGTCAGGCCTGGCAGGCGCTCAGCAAGCGGCCCAACGTCCAGGTCGCCGCCGCGCTGGTCGAGATCGGCGAGGAGACGCTGGCCAACGAGGTGATCCGCCATCAGGCCGAGATCGGCACGCCGTCCGACTATCATGCGCTGGTCAGCCTGGCCGGCTCGCTCGATCTCCCGGAAACCGAGCTGTGGCTGGCGCACAACGGCCCGTCTGGCGAGCAGCCCTCAGTAATGGCGCGCTATCCCGCGCCCAATTGGACGCCAGACGGCGGCTGGCGGGTCGACAAGGCGCTGGTCTACGCCCATGCGCTGCAGGAATCGCGCTTCCGGCGCGATGTGGTGAGCCCTGCCGGCGCCTATGGCCTGATGCAGATCCGCCCGGCTGCCGCGACCGATATCGCGCGGGCGCGCGGCGAGGCCGATCAGACCTACGACCGCGCCGCCCTCACCAATCCCTCGACCAACATCGAGATCGGCCAGAGCTATCTCGAGCAGCTGCGTGACGCGCCGGCAACGGGCGGCCTGCTGCCCAAGGTGATCGCCGCCTACAACGCCGGGCCGATGACGGTCGCGCAGTGGAACACCAACCGCCGCGACGACGCCGATCCGCTGCTCTACATCGAGTCGATCCCGTATTGGGAAACGCGCGGCTATGTCGTGTCGGTGCTGCGCAACTATTGGATGTACCAGCGCGAGGAAGGCAAGAAGCCATCCAGCCGCGCCGCGCTGGCGCAGGATCTGTGGCCGCGCTTCCCCGGCATGTCGGGCGCGACCGCGGTCCGCATGAACCCGCCGCTGGACAACCGCGCGCTCGCCAGTGCCGATTGACGAAACGGCGCCGTTCGTCCCGGTCCGGATCGCGGTGATGACCGTATCCGACACGCGTGGGCTGGCGGATGACCGCTCGGGTGATGCGCTGGTCGAGCGGCTGACCGCGGCCGGCCACCTCCTTGCCGACCGCTGCGTCGTGAAGGACGACGCCGAATTGATCGTCGCGCATCTCCACGCCTGGATCGATGATACCGAGATCGACTGCGTGATCACCACCGGCGGCACCGGCGTGACCGGTCGCGACGTGACGCCCGAGGCAGTCGAGCGGGTCGCGGACAAGATGATCCCCGGATTTGGCGAGCTGTTCCGCTGGCTCAGCTATCAGAAGATCGGCACCTCGACGGTGCAGTCGCGCGCCTGCGCCTGTGTAGCACGCGGCACCTATATCTTCGCGCTGCCCGGGTCGACCGGCGCGGTGAAGGACGGCTGGGACGGCGTTCTGGCGAGCCAACTCGACAGCCGGCACAAGCCCTGCAATTTCGTCGAGCTGATGCCGCGCCTCAGGGAACGGTGACAGGCCTAGGGCGTCGATGACCGTGCCGCAACGGCTCCGGCGCGTAAGAGCGACGTGTGCCGCTCAACGAGAATGGCCGACGCCCCAATTTTCGGCGTGACGTTGGCAGTAACGACTTGCGTTGCAGGGAAGATCTTCGCGTCGTCAAACCCGGCACACCAACGGGGTGGAAGCGGCGTCAGCAACGGCGGACTCGCCCCCGACTCGCGGGTTTCGCCGGGCCCGTGGGCGCGACTGACCTCGCGATCAACCGCAGCCTAGTGGCCGTACCGCTTCACACCCCGGCGCCGTAGCCGCTCGCGATGTTTCTTCCTCATCCTGACGATCGACCAAGGGATCGCGCTGGCAGCGGCGAGAAAGATCAGCCCATAGGCGATCGTTTGGCGTGAAAGTTCCAATGCAGACCCTGTTCGTGGCTTCCGTCAGGATGGTCTCGGCACGACCGGCGGCTTCTGCCGCCGTAGTGGGTGAGCCGATGCCATCCGCTTCAAATTCCACGCCATCGTTCGGAATTTCTCGCCGGGCGTCAATACCCCATCATGTCTTTGTCATGTTCAGCTGGCTGCGAGGCGACGGTCTACCGCGAAGGCATCGCGCTCTAGCCGCTTTGCGTAGCGGCGAGTTCATGGCCGTCGGGGTCGCGGAAGTGGAAGCGGCGGCCGCCCGGAAAGGCGAAGATCGCGCGGGTGATCGTTCCTCCGGCCTGCTCGACGGCGGCGCAGGCTGCTTCCAGATCGTCGACCTCGATCACCGGCAGCAGAGCGCTCGTGCGTTCCGCCGCATCGGCCTGGAAGCCGACGTCGGTATCGCCACTGGTCGTCGCCGCATAGGTCGGGCCGAAATCGGCGAAAGTCCAGCCGAACGCCTCGCCATAGAACGCCTTGGCGCGGCCGATGTCGCCGACCGGGAGTTCCAGATAGTTCAGCCTCGCCATGCCTCGTCTCCGCTAATGTTCTTGCTCTGTTCTGCTCTATCGCTTATGCTGAGTCAATGGCCAATCGCCCTCGCCCGGTCCGCGGCGCCACGCTGAATGCGGATAGTGCGCGGTTCAATCTGCCCTCGACCGAGGCCGATGGCGACTGGCTCGACAGCCGTGAAGCGGTCGACGGTGCCCCGCCGCCGCTGCGAACCACGGTCACGCTGGAGCAGCCGCGCAAGATCATCACCTACAACAGCTCGCCGGACATCGGCTTCGACCGTTCGGTAAACCCGTACCGGGGCTGCGAACACGGCTGCATCTATTGTTTTGCCCGACCGACCCACGCCTATCACGACCTTTCGCCGGGGCTGGATTTCGAGAGCCGGCTGTTCGCCAAGCCCGATGCCGCCCGGCTGCTGCGGGAGGAGATCGCCAGGCCCGACTACGTCGTCCGGCCGATTGCGTTCGGCACCAACACCGATCCGTTCCAGCCGATCGAGGCGACGTGGCGGATCACGCGCGCGTGCATCGAGGTACTGGCCGAAACGGATCATCCGCTGACCATCACCACCAAGTCGGATCGGGTGCTGCGCGATCTCGACCTGCTGGCGCCGATGGCGGCGAAGGGATTGGCCGCCGTCGCCGTGTCGGTGACCTCGCTCGACGCGAAGATCGCGATGACGCTGGAGCCGCGCGCGCCGGCGCCCGAGCGGCGGCTGACGGCGGTCCGCCGCCTCGCCGACGCCGGCGTGCCGACCTATGTCTCGATCGCGCCGGTGATCCCTGCGATCACCGACTATGAGATCGAGCATATCGTCGAACGGGCCGCCGAATCCGGTGCGCGCGCGGCGTTTTTCCTGCCGGTACGGTTGCCGCACGAGGTGGCGCCGCTGTTCCGCGCCTGGCTCGACGCGCATTTCCCCGACCGCGCCGGCAAGGTGATGGCGACCATCCAGTCGCTGCGCGGTGGCCGCGACAATGATCCCGACTTCTTCACCCGGATGCGAGGGCAAGGTCCCTGGGCCGAGCTGTTGCGCCGCCGGTTTCAGATCGCCTGCCGCCGCCACGGCCTCAATCAGGAGCGGATCAGCGTGCGAACCGACCTGTTCCGGCGACCGCGCGGGCCGCAGGGCGAGTTGTTCGATTGAATTATCGGCGCGGCGTGGTCAACCGACCAGCGCCAGGCGCGCCTCCGCCGTCTTGAACGCGACTTCTTCGACCCCCGGCAGCGCCTCGAGCTGCGCCGCGAGTTCGGCGTCTAGCAGGAAGTCGCGGCCGAGCAGCACGCGCGCCTCACCGCCCTGCGGCAGTGTCGCCCGCAACCTGAGCTCGCCGCGACCGCCACGCGCACCGTCGACCAGCTGCGCGACCTGGCGCAGCACCGTGGGCTCGGCGACCTGTACCTCGATTGCCACGCGGGCACTGGTCGCCAGCGTCTCGAAGGGCTGAATGCGCTTCACCGTCACCCGCGGCGTTTCTTCGCCGGGCCGGCGATCGAGTTCGACGGTGAGCAGCCCGCAGCCGCCGTTCTTCGCCGCCTCTTCCAGGTCGGCGGCGACCGCATCGTCGAAACAGGTAGCGATGAACTGACCGGTCGGATCGGACAGCATCGCCATCAGGTACCGCCGCCCCCGCGCCGAGGTGCGCCAGCGCGCGTCCTCGACCAGGACCGCCATGGTTGCGCCGGTCCGCTGCCCCTCCGCGATCGGCAGGTCGCCCAACGCCGCATAGTTGCGCGCGCCGTGCATCCGCGCCAGCAGGCGATGGCGATCCACCGGATGCGCCGAGAAGTAGAATCCGAACGCCTCCTTCTCCTGCTCCATCCGCTCGGCGATGGACCAGCGTGCCGTGGCGAGCGGCTTCAGCACCGCGTCGCCGCCGTCGCTTTCGCCGAATAGGCCCCCCTGCCCGCTCGTCCGCTGCTCGTGCAACCGCGCAGCGGTCGCCAGGATCGTCTCGGCGATGGCGACGATGCCGGGGCGGTTGGCGTCGATCGAATCGAAGCCGCCGCCGGCGCCGAGCGTTTCCAGCTGCCGCTTGTTGAGCAGCCGCGGATCCACGCGCTTGGCGAAGTCGCCGAGCGAGGCGAACGCTCCCCGCTCCTTCCGTTCGGCGACCAGTTCCTCCATCGCCCGCTCGCCCACGCCCTTCAGCGCCGCGAGCGCATAGCGCACCGCAATGCCATCCTCATGCGGCTCGACCGAGAAATCGGCCTCGCTGGCATTCACATCCGGCGGCAAGCAGGCAACGCCCAGCCGCCGCATGTCGTCGACAAACACGCTCAACTTGTCGGTCAACGCCATGTCGAAGCTCATCGACGCGGCATAGAATTCGGGCGCATGGTGTGCCTTCAGCCAGGCGGTTTGATAGGCGAGCAGCGCATAGGCCGCGGCGTGCGATTTGTTGAAGCCGTAGCCGGCGAACTTGTCGATCAAGTCGAACAGCTCGTTGGCCTTGGCCGCGGGGATTTGGTTGTGCTCCTTGCAGCCGGCGACGAAAATCTCGCGCTGCTTGTCCATCTCCGCCTTGATCTTCTTGCCCATCGCACGGCGCAGAAGGTCGGCGCCGCCGAGCGAATAGCCGGCCAGGATCTGCGCGGCCTGCATCACCTGTTCCTGATAGACGAAGATGCCGTAGGTCTCGGCGAGGATGCCCTCGAGCAGCGGGTGCGGATATTCGATCGGCTCGGTGCCCTGCTTGCGGCGCCCGAAGCTCGGGATGTTGTCCATCGGGCCCGGGCGGTAAAGCGAAACGAGCGCGATGATGTCGCCGAAATTGGTCGGTCGCACCGCCGACAGCGTGCGGCGCATGCCCTCCGATTCCAGCTGGAACACGCCGACGGTGTCGCCGCGCTGCAGGAGCTCGAACACGCCGCCGTCATCCATCGGCAGCGCGCTGAGATCGACCTCGATGCCGCGCTTGGCCAGCAACTCGACGCCCATCTTGAGCACCGACAGCGTCTTCAGGCCGAGGAAGTCGAATTTCACCAGGCCGGCGCCCTCGACATATTTCATGTCGAACTGCGTCACCGGCATGTCGGATCGTGGGTCGCGATACAACGGCACCAATTGGCTGAGCGGCCGATCGCCGATCACCACGCCGGCAGCATGGGTCGAGCTGTGTCTGGGCAATCCTTCGAGCTTGCGCGCCAGATCGAGCAGGTGGCGGACCGCGCCGTCGTTCTTGTATTCCGCCGCCAGTTCGCTGACGCCGTTCAGCGCGCGGTCGAGCGTCCACGGATCGGCGGGCAGGTTGGGCACCAGCTTGGCGAGGCGATCGACCTGGCCGTAGCTCATCTGCAGCACGCGACCGGTATCCTTGAGCACCGCGCGTGCCTTCAGCTTTCCGAAGGTGATGATCTGCGCGACCTGGTCGCGACCGTATTTCTCCTGGACGTAGCGGATCACCTCGCCGCGCCGGGTTTCGCAGAAGTCGATGTCGAAGTCGGGCATCGACACGCGTTCCGGATTGAGGAAGCGTTCGAACAGCAGGCCGAGCTGCAGCGGGTCGAGGTCGGTGATGGTGAGCGCCCAGGCGACCACCGAGCCGGCACCCGATCCACGCCCCGGCCCCACCGGAATATCGTGATCCTTGGCCCATTTGATGAAATCGGCCACGATCAGGAAATAGCCGGGGAAGCCCATCTGCACGATGATGTCGAGCTCGAATTCCAGCCGGACCTGATAGGCCTTGCGCTCTTCGGTGGTGAGCGGCTGCCCGGCCAGCGCCTCGATCTTGGCGAGGCGCATGTCCAGCCCGGCGCGGGCATCCTCGCGCAGCTTGGCCGCCTCGCCCTCGCGGTCGCCGGCAAGGCTGGGCAGGATCGGCTTGCGCTTGGGCGCGGCGACGGCGCAGCGCTGCGCCACCACCCGGGGATTGGCAATCGCCTCGGGCAGGTCGGCGAACAGCGTGCGCATGGCATCCGCCGGCTTCATCCACGCGTCGGGCGAGGATTTCGGGCGGTCGTCGCTCGCGACATAGGTCGAATGCGCGATGCACAGCATGGCGTCGTGCGCCTCGCCGAACGCCGGCTCGTCGAAGCAGCACGGATTGGTCGCGACCAGCGGCAGTCCGCGATCATAGGCGAGGTCGAGCAGATGCGGCTCGGCACGCTGTTCCACCTCGTCGGAGCGGCGGATCAGTTCGATGTACAGGCGGTCGGGGAACAGCGCCTGCAGTCGGTCGGCATAGGCCAGCGCGCGACCGTGCTGCTCCTCGGCGAACAGCTGCGCCAGCCCGCCCTCGCGGCCCGCGGTGAGCGCGATCAGGCCCTCGGTATGGCCCTCGAGATCGGCGAACGAGACATGGGCCGGCAGCTCGATCGGGCGATCGAGATGCGCGCGACTGACGAGGTGGCAGAGGTTGTCGTAGCCCAGCGCATCCTGCGCATAGAGCGCCAGCCAGTCGAGCGGCGCGTCCACGCCGTCGGGAATGTCGGGGCGACGAAGGCCGATCATCGTGCCGATCACCGGCTGCACGCCCGCGCCCTTGCACGCGTCGGAAAACGCCATCGCCGCATAGAGGCCGTTGCGATCGGTCAGCGCCGCGGCGGGAAAGCCCAGCTGCTTCGCACGCTTGGCGATCTCCTTCGGGTCGATCGCCCCGTCGAGCATCGTGTAGGACGAGAAAATCCGAAGAGGTACGAAAGCGGCATGCGGCATTTCCCGACTATGCAGGTCGGTGACGATTCTGTGAACCATCTTTCCTGAAGCGGTCACGGAACCGCCTCACAATGCGCATCGTTGCGCTAGCGACGAAGGGAGGCTTTCAATGGACGAAACGATGAGCAACGAGCTGCGACCGGCCGGCGCCGGCTGGGGCTGGCTGATGGGATATGGCATCTTGTCGGTGCTGCTCGGCCTGGCGGCGTTCGCCGATCCCTTTTCCGCGAGCTTCGCCGCGTCGCTGGTGGTCGGCGCGTTCTTTCTCGTCGCCGGCATCGGCTCGATCGCCGCGGGCGCCTTCGGCGGGCCGCGGTAGGCGCGTTTCTACGCCGTTTTGTTCGGGCTGGTCTCGCTGTTCATCGGCATCATCCTCCTGTTCGATCCGGTGTCAGGCGCGCTGTCGCTGACGCTGCTGGTCGCGATCTGGCTGGCCGTGCGCGGCGTGATGGAGTTCCTGTGGGGCGTGCGCTATCCGCATCACCGCGGCTGGATGATCGCGCTGGGCATCCTCAACGTCATTCTCGCGCTGCTCATCCTGGCGACGATCTCCTGGACGGCGGCGACGCTGCCGGGTTACATCCTCGGCATCAGCTTCCTGTTCGCCGGCATGGTCGAGGTGACCCGCGCCATCAACCACCGCAAGGGCGCGGCGGCGTTCGCGGTCGGCTAAAGCAGCTTCTCGATATCGCCCGCTATGTCTTCCGGCTTGGTCGTCGGGGCGTAGCGGGCGACCACCTTACCAGCGCGATCGACCAGGAACTTGGTGAAGTTCCACTTGATCGCCTTGGACCCGAGCAGCCCAGGCGCCTGGCGCTTGAGCTCGGTGAACAGCGGATCGGCGCCGCTGCCGTTGACGTCGATCTTGGCGAACACCGGGAAGGTGACGTCGTAATTGGTGGTGCAGAAGGTGGCGATCTCGGCCGCGTCGCCGGGTTCCTGGGCACCGAAGTGGTTGCACGGGAAGGCCAGCACCTAAAAGCCGCGGTCGGCGAACCGCCGGTGGAGCGCCTCCAGCCCTTCATATTGCGGGGTGAAGCCGCACTTGGATGCGGTGTTGACGATCAGCAACACCTCGCCAGCGTGGCCGGAGAGCGGCACGTCGGCTCCGTCGGCCGCTCTTGCGTGGAAGTCGGTGATCGCCGTCATGCCCTACCCCTTCCGATAAGCCGCCAGCATCGTGGTGAGGTTGCGTTTCACCCCCGGCCATTCGTGCGCCAGGATGGAATAGACCACCGTATCGCGCAAGCGCTCGCCGACGATCATATGGCCGCGCAGCACGCCGTCCTGCTTTGCCCCCAGTCGCTCGATGGCGCGGCGCGAGGCCCGGTTGAGCCAATCGGTGCGGAGTTGCACGCACTGGCAGCCGAGCCTCTCGAAGGCATGGGTGAGCAGCAGCAGCTTCGCCTCGGTATTGAGGCCGGTGCGCTGCACGCGCGGCGCATAGACTGTGCCGCCGATCTCGACACGGCGATTGGTCGGGCTCATCCGCATCAACCGCGTCACGCCGGAGACGATCCCCTCGCGATCGAGCACGGTGAACGGCAGCGACCGGCCGGCGGCGTGCTCGCGCTCCAACCGCTCATACCAGCCATCGATCGTGTCGGCTGACGGCACCATCGTCGCGAAGCTGCCCTCCAGCCCGGTGGCGAAAGCGTCCAGGATCGCGGCCCGATCGGCGCGCACCAGCGGGCGCAGCGTCACCCAGGCTCCGGAGAGCGTCGGCGTGGTGGTCCAGTCGGCGTCAGTCACGGCAACCTCCTGGCCGACTCAGGAAAGATGCCCCTCGTGCAGGCGCACCACGCGATCCATCTTCGCCGCGATCCGCTCGTTATGCGTCGCGACCAGTGCCGCCGATCCTTCCTGTCGCACCAGCCGCAGGAATTCGGCGAAGACGATGTCGGCGGTCTGCTCATCGAGATTGCCGGTGGGCTCGTCGGCAAGCACCAGCGCCGGGCGGTTGGCCAGCGCGCGCGCCACCGCGACGCGCTGCTGCTCGCCACCCGACAGCTGTGCCGGACGATGCGTCAGCCGCTGACCGAGCCCCAGCGCCGTCAGCAGCGTTTCCGCGCGCTCGGTCGCCGCCGCCGGGTCCGTGCCGCGGATCAGCTGCGGCAGGATGACATTCTCGATTGCGGTGAAATCGGGCAGCAGATGGTGGAACTGATAGACGAAGCCCAGGAAGTCGCGGCGCACCTCGGTCCGCCCTGCAGCGTCGAGCTGCGCCGCCTCGCGGCCGCCGATGCGGATCGAGCCGCCGAAGCCGCCTTCCAGAAGGCCGACCGCCTGCAGCAGCGTCGACTTGCCCGATCCCGACGGGCCGAGCAGCGCGACGATCTCGCCGCGGCCGATCGACAGGTCGACGCCGCGCAGCACGTCGATCGTGTGGCCGCCCTGGCTGAAGCTGCGCGTCAGGCCGCTTGCGGCAAGCACCGCACCGGCAGACGTAACGTCATTCATAACGCAGCACCTCGACCGGATCGGTACTCGCCGCCTTGTAGGCGGGATAGAGCGTCGCGAGGAAGCTCATCACCAGCGCCACTACCACGATAGCGATGATCTCCTTGGGGTCTGGTTGCGACGGAAGGGTGGTGAGAAACCGGATCGACGGGTCCCACAGATTCTGGCCGGTGATCAGCTGAACGAAGTTCACTACGCCCTGGCGGTAGAACAGGAACACGAAACCGATGATGAGGCCGAGCGCGATGCCGATCACGCCGATCGTCGTGCCAACGGTCATGAAGATGCGGATCATCGCGCCGCGCGTCGCGCCCATCGTGCGCAGGATGGCGATATCGCGCGTCTTCGACCGCACAAGCATGATCAGCGAGGAGGCGATGTTGAAGGCGGCGACCAGGATGATGATGCACAGGATGGTGAACATCGCCACGCGTTCGATCTGCAACGCCTTGAACAGCTCGGAATTCATTTCCTTCCAGGTCTGCACCACGCCCATCGTCTCGGTCTTGCGCGCGAGCGGCGCCAGGATTTCGCCGACGCGATCGGCATTGACGGTGTTGACCTCCACCATGTTCACCGAGTCACCCAGCAGCAGCAGCTTCTGCGCGTCCGACAGCGGCATCAGCACATAGGCTTTGTCATAGTCGTAGACGCCGATCTCGAAGATCGCGCTGACGGTATAGGAGACCTGGCGGAACATCGTTCCGAACGGCGTCGACGGCCCCTGCGGGTTGATGATGGTGATCTGGCTGCCGACCTGCGCGCCCAGCGCCTCGGCCAGGCGCGAGCCGATCGCGACATTGCCGCTCCCCGCCTTCAGGCTGGACAGCGAGCCCATCACCACCTTCCCGTCGATCGTCGGGTTGTGGACGATATTGGGCACTTCCATGCCGCGCAGCAGGATCGGCTCGGTACGCCCCTGCAAGCTGGCGAACAGCGGCTGCTCGATCAGGGGAATGGCGCTCGTCACGCCCGGGGTCGCCTTCGCCTCGCGCTCCACCTCGCGCCATTGCGGCAGGTTGTTGCCGAAACCCTGCACCACCGCCTGGCCGTTCAGCCCAACGCTCTTGTCGAACAGCTCCGCGCGAAACCCGTTCATCACGCTCATCACGATCACCAGTGCGGCGACCCCGAGCATCACGGCGCCGACGCTGAAGCCTGCGACCAGCACGATGAAGCGCTCACCCTTGCCCGGCAACAGGTAGCGCCGGGCGATCATGCGTTCGTAGCGAGAGAGAATCATCGACCCTTTGCGTCCCGCCCCCGGTGAGCCATCGCCCGCCGCTCTAGGGGGCTAAAGCAGTGCTGGCAACTCGCCGCGGTGCGCAAGCGCTGTTGCGGATTCGACACATGGTCGCCCCAATCGTTGCACAAGGCGCGCATTCGCGGTGACAAACTCCCTCTCGCCCCTTAGCGTCGGAATCACTGAAGCGCAGGCAAAAAGGCCGTGGTTCAGGGACAAAGTTGGCCGCGCCGCATGTCTAGGGGCAGCGTCGCAGCGGCAACAGGACAAGGGGGCTGACGAGCAATCGTCACGCAGGCGCCCGGGTCGGCGACATCGGCCCGGGCGTTTGCGTTTCCAGCATATTCCCCCCCCCCTTCAGTACTTTTCCGCCAGGATGTTGCGACCAAGCCGGCAGTCGGGCGTTCTCCGCCATGGCTGACAATGGAACGCATCACGGGGGCAATGCCAGATTTGACGATTTCGGCGGATGTTGCCGCAGCGATCGCCCGGACGGGTGAGCTGGGCGGGCGCATCGCGGCGCTGGACGCTGCGTCGACGCCGCTTGGAGACGTGGCCAATTGGTCTACCGCCTTGTGCAACGCGGTCCGCCTGCTGCTGCCGTCGCGCGCCGAGATCGTGCTGTTCTGGGGCCCGGAGTTCTGCGCGCTCTATAACGATGCCTATGCGCCGACGATCGGCGACAAGCACCCCGGCGCACTCGGCCGCCCTGCGCGGGAAGGCTGGGCCGAACTTTGGCACGACCTGGAACCGCTGCTGTCGAAGGTCCGCGACAGTGGCGAAACCGTGCATGCCAAGGATCGCCCCTTCTACATCGAGCGGCACGGCGGCGCCGGGGAGACGGTCTATTTCGACATCTCCTATTCGCCGGTGTTCGACGACGACGGCTCGATCGGCGGCGTGCTGTGCATCGTCAGCGAGACGACCAAGCGCGTCGAAAGCGAGCAGCAGGCGATCCGCGAGCGGAACCAGCTGTGGAACCTCGCCCGCGATCCGTTCCTGATTTCCGATGCCGACGGCGTGTGGCTGAGCGCCAGCCCGGCGTGGACCGACATCCTCGGCTGGCGGGAGGACGAACTGCTCGGCCGCACCTCGGCGTGGATGGAGCACCCCGAGGACAGCGAGGCGACGCGCCAGCAGATCACCGACCTGGCGATGGGACGACCGACGCTGCGTTTCGAGAACCGCTTTCGCGATCGCCAGGGCCAATATCATTGGTTCGCCTGGACCGCGGCGCCGGAAGGCGACCTGGTCTATTGCGTTGCTCGCGACGTGACCGCCGAGCGCGAAGCCGCCGCAGCACTGCGCAATGCCGAGGAGGCGCTGCGTCAGGCGCAGAAGATGGAGACGCTCGGCCAGCTCACCGGCGGCGTCGCGCACGATTTCAACAACCTGCTGCAGATCGTCACGGGCAATCTCGACATCCTGCAGCGCCACCTGCCCGCCGAGGCCGACCGGCTGCGCCGCGCAGCGGACAATGCGCAGCGCGGCGCCGAACGTGCCACAGTGCTGACGCAGCGCCTGCTCGCGTTCGCGCGCCGCCAGCCGTTGCAGCCACACCAGGTCGATCTCAACCGCCTGATCGGCGGCATGGCCGAGTTGCTCCACCGCAGCCTCGGCGAGACCATCGAGGTGGAAGTGGTGCACGCCGCGCGGCTGTGGCCCGTCGAGATCGACGCCAATCAGCTCGAGAATGCGCTGCTGAACCTCGCCGTCAACGCTCGCGACGCAATGCCCGAGGGCGGCAAGCTGACGGTGGAAACCGCGAACGTCGATCTCGACGCCGGCTATGCCGCTCGCGAGGTGGAGGTGGCGCCCGGCCAATATGTCCTGATCAGCGTGTCGGATACCGGCCACGGCATGGACGCGGAAGCGCTCGGCCGCGCGTTCGAGCCGTTCTTCACCACCAAGGACGTCGGCAAGGGCACTGGTCTCGGGCTGTCGATGGTCTATGGCTTCGTCAAGCAATCGGGCGGGCACGTCCGCATCTATTCCGAACCCCGCCACGGCACCACGGTCAAGATCTACCTGCCGCGGTTCTTCGGCGCGACCAAAGAGGCGCCCCCGCCGGTCGAGCCGGTCGCGGCACCCGCGGGCGAGCGGGTCGAAACGGTGCTGGTGTGCGAGGATGATGACGACGTGCGCGCCTATTCGGCGGCGGCATTGCGCGAGCTCGGCTATCGCGTGGTCGAGGCGGGTCACGGGCCGGCGGCGTTACGAATCATTGCCGACCGCCACATGCGGATCGACCTGCTGTTCAGCGACATCGTCCTGCCCGGCGGCATGACCGGTGCGGCGCTGGCAGAGGCGGCGCAGAGTATCCGGCCAGGCCTGAAGGTGCTGTTCACCACCGGCTATGCGCGCAACGCGCTGGTCCACCACGGCCGGATCGATCCGGACGTCGCGCTGTTGCCTAAGCCGTTTGCCTTTGCCGATCTGGCGGCGAAAGTGCGCGACCTGCTCGATCGGCGCTGCTGAACCTCATCCGGAAAACTACGGCCGTTCCGGCCCCTTGACGACGGCTGCGCGCATCCCATCTCTGCGTTCGTGCGGTGCCGTAACGGGCCGCACACATCGCCGGCGCCGCGTCTCGTGCGGGCGCCGTAATGTTCAACGTTGCTCAGATGAGGATTTTGACGTGCGCCAGTTTGACCTGACCCCCTATCGCCGCTCGACCATCGGTTTCGACCGGCTGTTCGACCTGCTGGAGAACACCTCTCGTGCTGCCGGCAGCGACAATTACCCGCCCTTCAACCTGCAGCGCCTCGCGGAGGATCGCTATCGTATCACGCTGGCCGTCGCCGGCTTCTCGCGGGACCAGATCGAGATCACCGCGCAGCAGAACCTGCTGCTGGTCCAGGGCAAGCGCGAGGAAGAGACGCAGGACGGCAGCTTCCTGCACGTCGGCATCGCCAATCGCAGCTTCGAACGCCGGTTCGAGCTCGCCGATTTCGTGCGCGTCGACGATGCCCGGCTGGCCGACGGCCTGCTGACCATCGATCTCGTCCGTGAAGTGCCCGAGACGATGAAGCCCAAGACGATCGCGATCAAGACCGGCTCCGGTCCGCAGGCGATCGAGGAAGAAGGCAAGGCCGCCGCGTAACCCGCCCGACCGGCCCAAGAAGCGCCCGGACGGCAACGCCCGGGCGCTTCGTTGTGTCAGGTCATCTGCTCGTCGAGACTGCGCGACAAGGGCGTGACGGTGTCGCCGGTATGCCTGGTGGTCGCCGGCTCGATCAGCAGCACCCAGCATTCCTCCGCCGCGACCGGATTGTGCCGGACACCCTTGGGCACCGTCAGGAAATCGCCTTCCTTCAGCGACACCACACGATCGTCGAACTCGATGTCGAGCGCGCCTTTCACGACATGGAACAGCTCGTCGGCGTCGTCATGCGCGTGCCAGACGAACGCGCCCTTCAGCTTGGCGACCTTGAGCAGCTGGTCGTTGACCCGGCTAACGACCTTCGGCGACCAATAATCGGTCACCCGCTCGAACGCCGCGGCGAGGTTGAATGGCCCCGCCCCTGCGCCCGTCATACCAGGCGGCTCTGCCGCACTGCCGCTTCGATGAAGCTGGCGAACAGCGGATGGGGATCGAACGGCTTGGACTTCAGTTCGGGGTGAAACTGGACGCCGACGAACCAGGGATGGTCGGGCCGCTCGACGATTTCGGGCAGCATCCCGTCGGGCGACATGCCGGAAAACACCAGGCCGCCCTCTTCCAACCGCTCCTTGTAGGCGGTGTTGACCTCGTAGCGATGGCGGTGGCGTTCGCTGATCTCGGTGTTGCCGTAGATCGACGCGACCACGCTGTTGCCGGCAAGCTTCGCCGGATAGGCGCCCAGCCGCATCGTGCCGCCGAGATCGCCGCCGGCCTCCCGCTTCTGCAGGCCCGCCTGGCTCATCCATTCGGTGATGAGACCAACCACGGGTTCGTCGGTCGGGCCGAACTCGGTCGAGGACGCATCGGCGATGCCGGCGGTGTCGCGTGCAGCCTCGACACACGCCATCTGCATGCCGAAACAGATCCCGAAATAAGGAACGCCCCGCTCGCGGGCGAAGCGCACGCTGGCGATCTTGCCCTCGGCGCCGCGCTCGCCGAATGCGCCGGGCACCAGAATGGCGTGGCACGGCTCCAGCGTCGCGGCGATCTCTTCTTCCTCGCGCTCGAACAGTTCGGCGTCGATCCAGCGGATGTTGACCTTCACCCGGTTGGCGATGCCGCCGTGGACCAACGCCTCATTGAGCGATTTGTAGGCGTCCTGCAGGCCGACATATTTGCCGACCACGCCGACGGTCACCTCGCCCTCGGGGCTTTCCACGCGATCGACGATATCGGTCCAGCGCGACAGGTCCGGCGCCGGGCCGGGCTCGATGCCGAACGCCTTCAGCACTTCGCTGTCGATGCCCTCGGCATGATATTGCAGCGGCACGGCATAGATGCTGGGCGCGTCGAGCGCCGGGATCACCGCGCCTTCGGGCACATTGCAGAACAAGGCGATCTTGGCACGCTCGCTCTTGGGCAGCGGCTTCTCGCAGCGGCAGACCAGCACGTCGGGCTGCACGCCCAGCGCGGCGAGCTCGCGCACCGAATGCTGCGTCGGCTTGGTCTTCAGTTCGCCCGCGGCCGAGATGAACGGCACCAGCGTGACATGGATGCTGATCGAATTGCCGCGGCCGAGATCGTTGCGCAGCTGGCGAATCGCCTCGATGAACGGCAGCGACTCGATGTCGCCGACGGTGCCGCCGATCTCGCACAGGACGAAATCGAGGCCATCGGTATCCGCCTGGGCGAATTCCTTGATCGCGTCGGTGACGTGGGGAATCACCTGCACGGTCGCGCCGAGATAGTCGCCGCGCCGCTCGCGCTGGATGATCTGCTGGTAGATGCGACCAGAGGTGACGTTGTCGCTCTGGTGCGCCGCGACGCCGGTAAACCGCTCGTAATGGCCGAGATCGAGATCGGTCTCGGCACCGTCATCGGTCACGAAGCATTCGCCGTGCTGATACGGCGACATCGTGCCTGGATCGACGTTCAGATAGGGATCGAGCTTGCGCAGCCTGACCTTGTAGCCACGAGCCTGGAGCACCGCGCCGAGAGCTGCGGATGCGAGGCCTTTGCCAAGGGAGGAAACCACGCCGCCGGTGATGAAAATGT
>JBQCHA010000055.1:0-5854 GCA_051955175.1 Sphingomonas sp. | reverse complement strand
CTTGCCGCCGCTGGTGTTCTGATAGGTGGTGATGTTGGTGGTGGTGTTCGGATCCTGGTTCGCGGTCAGCAGCGCCAGCGGCAGGCCGGCGGCGGCATAGGTGGTCGTCGAGCTGATCTGCTGGACGAAGCTGCTCAGGTCCTTGTGGAAATAATCGACCGACAGGATCGATCCGTGCTGGAAATACCATTCCAGGCCGGCGTCGTAGTTGGTCGCGCGATACGGATCGAGATAGGGATTACCGACCGTCGCGGTGAACGGAGTCTGCGCGGTGCCGATCGAACCGCCCGGCGTCAGATAGCCGAGCTCAGGCCGTGACATCACCTTCGATGCGGCGATGCGCGCGGTGAGCTTCGGCGTGATGTCCAGCGCGAAATTGGCAGCCGGCAACCAGTCGTCATAGTTGCGTTTGGCAACCGTCAGCACGCCGTTGCCGACATAGCCCTGCGAGCGCTGATAGGTTTTCGCATAGCGCACGCCGACATTGCCGCGCAGCGTCATGCCGTTGGCGAAGGGGAAGTTGAAGTCGGCCTGCACATAGGGGCTGACGTCCTGTTCCTGAACCGAGCGGTTGTCGCCCTGCGCCCCGGTGCCCAGGCTGCCGATCCGCCAGTCGCCATATTGGTTCCGGCAGTAACAATCGACGCCGAACAGGGTCATCATCTTGTCGATATCGGGGACGATGAACGAGCTGGTCGCCCCCTGCGGCAGGCCGATGTCGTTGATCGATACCACCGAGCTGATGTCGCCGATGGTGACGCCGCTGGGCAGCGACGGGATGATGGTGTTGGACACCAGTCGCTGCTGGCGCGTCGAAATGAAGTTGAACCGCTTGGCCGCGACGCCCGCCTTGGCGGTGATCGAGTCGGTGATCTTGTACTGCAGGTCGACCTTCAGGTTCTTCAGCCGGTTGTCGACCGTGGAGGCATATTCGCGAATGCTGTCGTAGCCGTTCTGGAAGTTCCAATTGGCCGGATTGGTCGCGTCGAAATTATAGTTGAGCAACGGCTCCTTCGGGTTGCTGCGTGCGTCGTAGACGAAGCCGTTGCTGTCGAAGCGGCTGAAGGTGACGAGGCGCGAATAGGGATTGTCGAAATACGAATCCGCCTGGCCGTACATGATGTTGACCTTGCCGCGATCGCCCAGGTCCTGCTCGATCTTGATGTCGGCCTGGTAGAAGCGGGTGGTCGAGATGTCGTGCGAGTTGACGACGCTGAAATCGGTGTCGTCGAACACACCGTAGACCAGCTGCCCGTTTTCATCGACCTCGGCGTCGCGGATCTTCATGTTCGGCCGGCCGGCGAACAGCGCCGGATCGATGCCCGATCCGGCCGGGGGCGTGCCCAGCCCGCGGTTGAGGCTGATCGGGTTGGTGGCGAGGTCGTTCTTGTCCTGGTGCAGCCGCGAGAACGCCGCATCGATGGTCACCAGCGAATGGTCGCTCGGGCGCCATTGCACCGAGCCGGTGATGCCGAGGCGTTGCTGCCGATCGAGGAAGCGACCGTAGCCGGGCAGGCGCGGCACGAACACGTTGGGCTGGTTGACGGTATTGTACGCGTCCGGCGTCGAGCCGGGGTAGGGGCCGGTAGCGGCGACGCATTGCGACGCATGCGGCTTGGTGCCGACCAGCGGGTTGACCGGTGTGACCGTCGCGCCGGGAGTGGGCGGGCAGAATCCGCTGTTGATATCGCTGAAGTCGGCCAGCGCGGTGTTCGAATAGGCGTCTTCCTGGATCGTCCGCTTGCTGAAGGCGGCGGACAGCAGGATGCCGAAGCGATCGTTGTCGAACGTCTTGCTGATCAGGCCGGCGAGCCGCGGCTCCCAATCCTTGTTGATGTCGTAATAGGCGCCCTGCGCCGAAAGCGCGGCCTGGAAGCCGGGGTGATCGAACGGCCGCGCCGTCTGCAGATCGACCGTCGCGCCCAGCGAGCCTTCGTCGACCTCGGCAGACTGTGTCTTGTGCACGACGATCGAGTTGAACAATTCGGAGGCGAACACGCTGTAATCGAAGCCGCGCCCGCGATTGACGCCGGCGCCGAGCGTCGATCCGGTCGTGCTCGACACCGTCTCCATGCCGTCGAAGCGGGTGCGGCTGAAATTGCCGCCGAGGCCGCGAACGGTGATGTCACGGCCTTCGCCGCCGTCGCGTTCGATCGAGATGCCGGGGATGCGCTGCAGCGAGTCCGCCAGGTTCGCATCGGGGAAGGACGCGATGTCCTGCGCATTGATCGCGTCGACGACCTCTGCCGAGTCCCGCTTGGTGCGGATTGCGGATGCCAGGCTCTCACGAAAGCCGGTGACCACGATCGATTGCGAACCGCTTTGTTCGGCAGTCGATTGATCGGCGGGTTGCGGTTGGGCGTCCGGCGCGGTCGCCGGCGTTTGCGGCCCGGCCGGCTGTGCCTGGGCATCGGTGCCGGGGGATTGGGTCTGCGCAATCGCCGCCGACGAAGCGGCGAGCGCGGTCGCCGTGGCGATCGCCGCCGCCGATACGCGCAACGAGCCGAGATGCTGATGACGGATACGTGCCACCCTATTCCTCCCTAAATACCACAATATGGCATTGTTTTTTAAATAACGGTACGTATAGCTGTGTCTGCTGTCAAGCCGACCGACACATCGGTTAATCCTTCTTGGCGAGCTCGACGGCGAAGACGTAGCTCGGCCCGAACATGTTGGACCGGAAGATCAGCCACTTGCCGTCGGGCGAGAATTTGCCGTTGGGCTCCAGCCGATAATCCTGGCGCGACATGTTCACGAGCTTTTCGGCGGTGAAATAAACCGGCTCGATCAGCGATGCCGAATTGGGCGATGGAATGCCCGCGTCGGGAATGACCGGATTCGGCGTGAACAGGTAGAGCCACTTCCCGTCGGGCGCATGCGCGACCATGTTGGGATCGCCGCCGTCTCCGGAGAACATCTTGCCGTCGGGCGACTGATTGTAGTGCACAGACCATTCGTTGCGCTGCAGATGGTACCATGTGCGCTTGCCGGTCGCGACGGTGTAGCCGGCAACCCAGAAGTCCTGCCCGCGCGGCGTCTGCAGGTCGTACCAGACGGTCTTGCCGTCGGTGCTGAACCATTCGTGGCCGGCGATCTCCATGTTCATCGTGCGCGGGTGAATCTTGATCGGCTTGGCGCCCGGCTGGTCGAGGTGCAGCAGCCACAACCGATCGACCTTCTGCCACGGCCCTTCATGGCAGAACATCAGCAGATCGGGATCGGTCGGCGAGAACTGGAGGTGGTTCAGCCAGTCGGTCGAGCTGTACACCGCCCGCTGCTGCCCGGTGCGCGTGTCGACGACGAACATCGTCATCGGAATCTTCGCCTCCAGCCGCTCGTTCATGCGGATTTCCTTGGCGTCGGCATAGGGCAGGGGTTTGCCGTCCGGCCCCTTGGCCTGGTAGTTCGCCTGGCCGAAGCGGCTGTCGCTCTTCTTGAAATAGTCGAGCGCCTGCGACTGCGCCTCCGGGCTGGTCATGACGCCGCCGAGCAGCGTCTCGTCGGCGTTGATCGTCTGGATGTCGCCATGCGCGATTGCTGCGATCTTGCGCTGCTTGCCGGTATCGATGTCGACCGCATAGACGGTCTTCGGGCCATCGGCGTCTTTGGATAGCGTCTCGTAATAGACGTTGCGGGTCTTGTGGCCGGTGAACAGCAGTCGATACGGCGCCGCAATGTCGCGGACCGGGCTTTCCTTGAACGTCTTCAGGTCGATCGCCGCGATCCCTTTGGGCGTCGTGATGACCATCTTGTCACCCTGCGGCGTGTAGGCATTGTAGTTGAAATAGAGGCTGAGGCTGCCCGGCTCGTTCGACAGCCTGACGATGCGGTGCCCGGTCGTGGGATCGACCCACTCGCGCGGCGGCTGCGCTGTGGCGGTCGACGCCCCGGCATTGCTCTGGCCATGGGCGGCGGTGCTGCCCGCCACCGCAAGACCCAACAGCGACGTGTTCAGCAAAATCGACCGGATCAGCGAAGCAGTACGTCCCATCATCACCCACTCCCATATTATGGGAGCATATCCTAATTAATGAACGATGGAAGTCAAGCCGGCACTGTGATCGTCGAGGCGCCACCGCGGCCGGCGCCGAAAGGTCTCCGGCCGAACGGCTGACGTCACCGCGCCAGCCAGCCGCCGTCGACGGCGAGGACATGGCCATGGACGTATCTCGCCGCGTCGCTCGCCAGGAAGACCGCCGCGCCGCCGAGGTCGGCGGGATCGCCCCAGCGGGCGGCCGGGATGCGGTCGACGATCGCCTGGTTGCGCGTTGCATCGGCCTGCAGCGCGGCGGTGTTGTTGGTGGCGATATAGCCCGGGGCGATCGCGTTGACGTTGACACCCTTCGCCGCCCATTCGTTGGCGAGCAGCTTGGTCAGGCCGCCGACCCCCGCCTTGGACGCGGTGTAGCTGGCGACGCGGATGCCGCCCTGGAAGGTCAGCATCGAGGCGATGTTGATGATCTTGCCGCTGCCCTGCGCGATCATGTGTCGTCCGGCGGCCTGGCACAGGAAGAACAGCGACTTCAGGTTGGTGTCGATCACCGCGTCCCAATCGGCCTCGGTAAAATCGACGGCGTCGGCACGACGGATGATGCCGGCGTTGTTGACCAGAATGTCAAGCCGGCCCAGCCGGTCGACGCATCCGGAAACGACCCCGTCGACCGGTGCGATGCTGGACAGGTCGGCGGAGAGGAGTGCTGCCCGCCGGCCGAGCGCGCGTGCCTTCTCCGCCGTTTTCTCGGCCGGCGTCCGGCCCACGCAGGCAAGGTCGGCGCCTGCTGCGGCGAGCGCCAGTGCGATGCCCTGGCCGATGCCGGTGTTGGCGCCGGTGACGAGCGCCACCTTGCCGGTAAGGTCGAACGGATTGGTCACAATGCTTCTCCCCTCCCGCTTGCGGGAGGGGCCGGGGGTGGGCTCCCGGCCGGTCCCAAGCGGGTCGATGCGATCAAGGCGGGCGCCCACCCCCCGAGGCCCCTCCCACCAGCGGGAGGGGGCGTTTTCAGGCGAGCTGGCAGATGTCGAGGACGTTCATGTCGGTATAGTCCTGGTTCTCGCCGGCCATCGCCCAGATGAAGGCATAGGCCTTGGTGCCGGCGCCCATGTGGATCGACCAGGGCGGGCTGATCACCGCTTCCTCATTGGCCATGGTGATGTGGCGCATCGCCTCGCCTTCACCCATGAAATGCATGACGCGATCGGTGTCGGGATTGTCGAGCTCGAAGTAGAAATAGATCTCGCTGCGGCGCTCGTGGATGTGCGGCGGCATGGTGTTCCACACGCTGCCGGGCTTGAGCACGGTCAATCCCATGACCAGCTGCGCCGAATCGCACACGCCGGGGATGACCAGCTGATAGATGGTCCGCTCGTTCGATTCCTCGAGGCTGCCGCGATCGAGCGCCTTCGCGTCGGCGATGCCGAGCTTGCGCGTCTTGAACGCCTTATGCGCCGGGCACGAGGTGAGATAGAAACGCGCACCGTCGCCGGAGAACAGCACCTCCTTCGCGCCCATCGTGACGTAGAGGCAATCCTTGTTGCCGAGCTCGAACCGCTCGCCATCGACCGTCACCACGCCGGCGGCGGTGCCGACGTTGACGATCGCCAGCTCGCGCCGCTCCAGGAACGGGTGGCCCGCCGCCGACGGCGGCTCGGTCTGGTCGGGCAGCTTGACCGTGCCGCTCTCGACCGCGACACCGCCGATCACGAAGCGGTCGGCATGGGTATAGTTCAGCACGCACTCGCCGGCGCGGAACAGCCCCTGGATCAGGTAACGGTCACGCAGTTCCTCGTTGGATACGCACTCCATCATGTCGGGATGCGTGGCGTAATAGGTGCGGTCGAACATGGGGACTCC
>JBQCHA010000054.1:0-2805 GCA_051955175.1 Sphingomonas sp. | reverse complement strand
GGCGTCGGCCTCGCCGCGACGCTGATCGGCGGCTTCGCCGGCGGCTATGTCGCGCGCGCGTATTCGCTGCCGGTCAGCCTGTGGATCGGCGGCGTGTTGCAGGCCATCGCCAACCTGTCGTTCTCGTGGCTGGCGGTGGTCGGCGTCAATCAATGGGCCTTAGCGCTGGCGATCACTGCGGAGAATTTCACCAGCGCCATCGGCACGGTGATCTTCGTCGCCTACCTGTCGGCGCTGTGCAGGAATCCGCTGCACACCGCCACGCAATATGCGCTGCTCACCGCGCTCGCGGCGGTCGGCCGCACCTATCTGTCGTCGGGTGCCGGCTATGTCGCGAAAGCCACCGGCTGGCCGCTGTTCTTCATCATCTGCGTGCTGGTCGCAGTGCCGAGCCTCGTTCTGCTGGCATGGCTGCAACGGCGCGGCCACTTCGACGGACTCGGGACCGCGAAGGTGTAAACTTACGTCAGTATGGTTTTCGACCGGAAACGAGACGTCATCGTCCGCGAAGGCGGACGATCCAGTAATCCGAGCAGACGCGAGGGAGAACCACTTCCGACAAGGAATACTGGATACCCGCCTTCGCGGGTATGACGGGTTTCGTGTTGCACGCAATTGAAGTAACCGGCTGAATCCTCAAAACAACGTCCGCTGACGCATCGCCGCGGAAAGCGTGCCTTCGTCGAGGTAGTCGAGTTCGCCCCCGACCGGAACGCCGTGGGCCATCCGCGTCACCTTCACGTCGGCGTCCTGCAACAGGTCGGTGATGTAGTGCGCGGTGGTCTGGCCATCCACCGTGGCATTGAGCGCAAGCACGACTTCCTTCACCTGCGGTTGATGCGCGCGCGACACCAGTGAATCGATCGCCAGGTCGTCGGGACCGATGCCGTCGAGCGGCGACAGCGTCGCGCCGAGCACGTGATAGAGGCCGTTGATGGCATTGGCGCGTTCGAGCGCCCAGAGATCCGCCACATCCGCCACCACGACGATGATCGCCGGATCGCGGCGCGGATCGGTGCAGATGGTGCAAGGATCGGCGGTGTCGATGTTGCCGCAGGTCTTGCAGACCTGAATCCGGTCCATCGCGGTCTGCAACGCGCCGGTGAGCGGCGCCATCAGGGCTTCGCGTTTCTTGATCAGATGCAGCGCGGCGCGGCGCGCCGAGCGGGGACCGAGCCCCGGCAATCGTGCCAGCAACTGAATCAGCCGCTCGATCTCCGGCCCGGTGACGCTCGATGCCATGTCAGCCGCGATCCTCTCAGCCGAGAAGGCCGGGCGGCAGGCCAAGTCCGCCGGTCAGCGCCTGCATCTTCTCCTGCATCGCGACTTCCGCCTTGCGGCGCGCGTCGTTGCAGGCGGTGACGATGAGATCCTCGACGATCTCGCGCTCTTCGGCCTTCATCAGCGACGGGTCGATGCTGATCGCCTTCACTTCCATCTTCGCGGTCATCCGTACCGTGACCATGCCGCCGCCGGAAATGCCCTCGACCTCGACATGATCGAGTTCGTCCTGCATCGCCTTCATCTTCGATTGCAATTGCGCGGCCTGTTTCATCATGCCGAGAAAATCAGCCATGATCGTTCCTCTTCATCAGCAAAATTCAATCGTCGCTGTCGGACAAATCCGCAGCGTCGTCATCCGGGATATCGGCGTCGGGCAAATCCGGCGCAAGGTGGCGCACCTCGACGATCTTGGCGCCGGGGAAGCGCGCCAGCACCTCGCGCACGCGGGGATCGGCCTCGGCGCTGCGCTCGCGCGCGGAACGGGCCTGCGTCGCCTGCTCGCGCAAGGTCGGCTGACCTTCTTCGTTGGACACGATGACGGTCCAGCGCCGGCCGGTCCACTGTTCGAGTTTGCGGGGAAGCTCACCGATCAAGGCGCGCGATGCGGTGCGCTCCATCGCGACTTCAAGCCTCCCATCCTCGAACCGCACGAGGCGGACATCGGCTTCCAACGCCGACTTGGTCTGCAAGTCGCGCTGCGCGGCGGCGAGCGCCACCAGTTCGGGAAAGCTGGCGATCTTCATCGCCGTCGGTGCGGCGTTTACCGCGGGCGACAGCATTTGCGCGCGCGCGGGCGCTTCGCCACCGGCACGCGGCGCCGCCGGACGCATGGGGGCGGCTGACATCGTCGACGACATCACCGCCGAAGCGCTCGCGCCGGACGGTGTGCCGCGCGGCAGAGAACCCGCCGGCAGCGACGATCCGCCGCCGCCCTGCTCGATCATACGGATCGCTTCATCCGGCGTCGGCAGATCGGCTACATAGGCGATGCGCACCAGCACCATCTCGGCGGCTGCGGCGGGACGCGTCGCACCTTGTACCTCGGTGATGCCCTTGAGCAGCATCTGCCACATCCGCGACAGCACCCGCATCGACAGTTTTGCGGCGAAATCGCGCGCCCGCACGCGCTCGGTCTCGCCGAACACTACGTTGTCGGCGGTCGAAGGCACGATCTTCACGCGCGTGACGAAATTGACGAACTCGGCCAGGTCGCTCAGCACCACGATCGGATCGGCGCCGGTGTCATATTGTTCGCGAAACTCCTTGAAAGCGGCGACGATATCGCCGCGCGCCAGGGCATCGAACAGATCGATGACGCGGGTGCGATCGGCGAGACCCAGCATCTGCCGCACATCCTCGGCGCGCACGATGCCGGCGGCATGGGCAATGGCCTGATCGAACAGCGACAACGAATCGCGCACCGAGCCTTCCGCCGCGCGCGCGATCATGCCCAGCGCCTCCGGCTCGGCCTCGACATTTTCCATCGACGCGATGTTGCCGAGATGCGCCATCAGCACATCG
>JBQCHA010000053.1:0-17965 GCA_051955175.1 Sphingomonas sp. | reverse complement strand
CCCCCGGCCGCCACCCGGCGCGTCCGCGCGACCGCGGCGCGGCCCGTGCGCACGAGGGCCGGGCGCCGGGCGGACTCATTGTGCATTGCAGCGAAATGGCGCCTCATCGCCTCTCGCGCAAGCGGGTTGGCGCTCGCGCCTGGTCAGTCTCCGCCGATGATGTCGGCGATCGCCCGCATCACCTCGGGCTTCATCTGTACGCACATGTGGCTGCTGTCGACATGGACGCAGCGGCAGCGTTCGTCGGCGGGATCGTGGCAGATCATGCCGTTGACGAAGCCGTCGGTGCGGCTCCAGATCGCGGCGGCCGGGACCGGCAACGGCCTGGCGCATTCGGCCATCAGCGCCTCGATCTCGGGACTGTCGATGCTTTCGCCGGTCAGCCATTGATAGGTGCGCCACAGGTTGGTCGCCTTGGGCGAGCCGGCGAAGGGCGAGCTTACCGTGATCACCTCACGCACCAGGTCGGTCCAGCGATGCGCGGCGAAGCGCGCCATCACGCCGCCCAGGCTGACGCCGATCAGCGTGACCGGCCCGCCATGTTCCTCGGCAACGGCGGCAATCCGCTCGCGCAGCCGCTCGCCGTCGGGACCGATCGTGCGCAGCGAGAAATTGTGGCCGAGCTCCCAGCCGAACGCGCGATAGCCGAGCGACTCGAGATAGCGCCGCAGCACCACGTTCGAGGCGTCGGAAGTGAACAGGCCGGGCAGCAGCATTACCGGCCGCCCGTCACCGCGCGGTGCCTCCATCAGCATATTGCGGGAGAAGGCGAGGCTGCCGAGCGTCCAGGCCGCGCGCGGCAGCTCGGCGGCCATGCTCAGCATGGAAGGGGCTTCGTGGATGAGGTCGCGGGTTGCTGTTGCCATCGTCTTCCTAGAACCATCCCATCACCGTCGTCGCGAACGGTGTCCATGCACCGACCCGGACCCCGGCGGCGCGCAGCGCTGCACCGGTCCAGGCGTTGCATGTCATCAAACCGTCATAGCGCCCAAAAGCTGCATAGAATGCATCGTAATCACCGTAACCGTGAAAAACCGCCGGTCGCTGGCCCGGCGGCACGTGGGCGAAGCTATGCCGGATGAAGGCGGCGAGGCGGCGATATTCCTGCGGGCGCAGCATCACCGCCCGGTCCGCCGCGTCGGGGACGGGTGCGGGGATATGCTCGACATGGACCAGCGTCTCGCCATCGCCCAGCACTGCGTGGATGACGGTGTCGGGCCGCACGTCCCGCCACGTCGGCGTTTCCAGATAGAAGCGACGATCTCCCCAGCCGATCGCCAGGTGATCGTAGGCGGCGTAGCGGGGATCGGCGATGTCGCCCGGCCGGATCAAATCGCGCCAGTCGACACCGCCGGCCGCCACCGGCACGACCAGGTCGGTGTGGATGCCGTTGGTACGGACGTAGATCCGAACGCCTTCCTTCGGGGGGCGCCAGCCGGCATTGGCCGGGATCGATCCGCCGACGAAGCCGGCGGCGAAATAGGCAAGGACCAGCGCCGTCAACAGCAGGGTAAGATCGACGATGCGGCGCCGTACGCTGCTCCAGCCGATCGTCATTGCCTCCGTTTCCCCGCCTGCTTCGACTGTGTTACTGTACGGACATGGCACAGGAAACGCACGTATTGGACACACCGCCCCCCGGTGCGGCGCCCGACTGGACGATCCCGCAGGACTGGGCCCATTACACCGCCGAAGAGCACGCCACCTGGGACCGGCTTTTCGAGCGTCAGGCAAGGCTGCTTCCCGGCCGCGCGTCCGAGGCGTATTTGCGTGGACTGGATGTCTTGAAGCTGACCAAGCCGGGCATTCCCGATTTCGAGGAATTGTCCGAGCGGCTGATGAAGCTGACCGGCTGGCAGGTGGTGGCGGTGCCCGGGCTGGTGCCCGACGACGTGTTCTTCGATCACATGGCCAACCGCCGCTTCGTCGCCGGCAACTTCATCCGGCGGCCCGACCAGCTCGATTACCTGCAGGAGCCGGACGTCTTCCATGACGTGTTCGGTCACGTGCCGATGCTCGCCGATCCCGTGTTCGCCGATTATCTGGCAGCTTACGGCCGCGGCGGACAGCGCGCGCTGGGCTTTGACGCGCTGAAGTATCTCGGACGGCTCTATTGGTACACGGTCGAGTTCGGCCTGGTCGAGGAGCCCGCCGGGCTGCGCATCTATGGCGCCGGCATCGTGTCGAGCTTCGCCGAGAGCCGGTTCGCGCTGGAGGACCCGAGCCCCAACCGCATCCGCTTCGACCTCAAGCGCGTCATGAGGACACAGTACCGGATCGATGATTTCCAGCAGAATTACTTCGTCATCCCCAGCTTCGAGGAACTGCTGCGGCTGACGCTGGAGACCGACTTCGCGCCGCTCTATGCCGAGATTGCGCAGCAGCCCGATATCCCAATTGCGCGGATCGAGCCCGGCGACGCGGTGATCACCACCGGCACGCAGGATTACGCGCGCGGGCGCCAGCAGGAAGCGATCGTCGCCTGACGGCCGGCGCTGCCGGTCTACGCATGCTGCAAGTGCGAATGAACAGATTGCAATTGCCGGTCGGCGGCCAACGCATCACATCGCTCCTCGATGCTGCGACGCAGCAAAAGAGGAGTTTTCAAATGTTCAGCGCACTTGCCATGATCCTGTCGTACCGCACCACCGGCGGCCTGACCTTCAACGGTTTCACCGGCCTGTAAGCGGTCTTCGGACCCCAGAGCGGCGGCGCAAACTGCCGCACGATCACGGCGCCTTCGGGCGCCGTTTTCGTGTCCGCGCCGCTCAGCGCCGACGCTTGCGCAGCCGCAGGATCGCCCAGTCGCCAAGCGTCAGGCGCTCGGCGAGGCGATAGCCCTGCCGTCGATAGGCGCGGGCGACATCCGCCGCCTGGCTCTGCAACAGCCCGGCGAGGACCAACTGGCCCCCCGGCGTGGCGATCGCCGCGATCGCCGGTGCGAGGTCGATCAGCGGCCCGGCCAGGATGTTGGCGACGATCAGGTCATAGGGCGCGCGACGCTGGACCAGCGGATCGTCGGTGCCGTCGGCGACGGCAAGCGCGACCCGGCCCATGCCCTGGCCCAGCGGAACGCCGTTGATCCCGGCATTCTCCGCCGTCACCTCGATCGCGATCGGATCGATGTCGGTCGCCGTCGCATAGGCGCGGGGCCACAGGTGCAGCCCAGCGAAGGCGAGCAGCCCCGTGCCGGTGCCGAGATCGATCAGATTCTCCACCCGCGTGCCGTGCCGGCGCATCGCGTCGAGCATCATCAGGCAGCCGGTGGTCGTCTCGTGATGGCCGGTCCCGAACGCGCGGCTCGCCTCGATGCGATAATTGCGCACCGCCCGGTCGGCGGACGGCGCATGGGCGGCAGTGTGGACGAAGAAGCGCCCGGCGCGCACCGGCTCCAGCCCGGCCTGGCTCAGCGTCACCCAGTCGTCGTCCGGTACGCGCTGCGGCACGGCGGCTTCGCCGCTCGCGCTCGGCACCAGCGCGCGGATCGCGGCCACCGTGGCGGCGTCGGGTTGGCCCTCGAAATAGGCCTCCAGCCGCCAGTCGTCGGGATCGTCGGGCGTGCCCTCGCTGGTCATCAGCACCGGCGGCGGATCGAGCGCGGCGAGCACGTCCATGTCGACCTCGATCGCCTCCGCCTCGGCGCGGGTGCAGGGCAGGACCAGCTTCCAGCTGTCGCCGCCGGCCTGGGATGCGTCAGCGGACATAGCTCGCCCCGTTCACGTCGATCACGGCGCCAGTCATCGACGGCGGCGCCTGCAGCGCGAGGTAGCGCGCGACATTGCCGATCTCTTCCGGCGCGGCGACGCGGCCCAGCGGGATGTCGGCAAGCAGCTTGTCGCCGCCGCGGCTGGCAAGATAATCCTCGGCCATGCCGGTCATGGTGAAGCCGGGGCAGATCGCGAAGGCGAGGATACCCTCGCCCGCATAGCCGCGCGCGATCGTCTTGGTCATCGCCACCATGCCCGCCTTCGACGCGGCATAATGCCAATGCGCGGGCGAATCGCCGCGATAGGCCGCGCGGCTGGCGACGTTGACCAGCCGACCGCCCCTCCCGGTCTGCTGCCAGTGCCGCACCGCGAGCCGGCTGAGCTCGGCCGAGGCGGTCAGGTTGACGCGCATCGTCCGCTCCCAATCCGCCACCCAATCGTCATGCGGCTGGTCGAGCGGCGACGCCTCGAAAATCCCGGCGTTGTTGATCAGCACGTCGATGCGGCCGTCGAGCACGTCGAGCGCCTGGCGCCACAGCGCCTGCGGGGCGGCGGGATCGGTGAAGTCGGCGGCGATACCGCTCGCGGTGCCGTGGCCGACGAGCGATATGTCGGCATCGTCGGCGAAGGCGGCAGCGATTGCCGCGCCGATGCCGCGGCTGGAGCCGGTCAGGAGAATGTTGGTGCGCATGGCCAGGCCCTTAGGCTTCCCGGCCGCGGGCGACAATGTTGCGGTTGCGGGGGCGGCCGGGCGCGGCCTCCCTCCTTTATGCCGCAACCTTGCTGACGAACTCGCTGGTGCTGGCGCGCAGCGTATCGAGCCGATCGTCGAGCGCGTCGAAGCCGCTGCCGACCGAGTCGATCTCACTGGCGACGGTCTCGGTGTCCTCCCGGATCGCGGCGATCGTGTTGGACATCGAATCCGCGGCGAGCGCGGTTTCGTCGACCGCTGCCGTGATCGCGGTCACCGTCTGCGCCTGTAGTTCCATCGCCATGCGGATGCGGTCGGCCGAGTCCTGCACCTCGGTCACCGTGTCGCGGATCGAGGCGTTGGTTTCGACCGTGGAGCGGGTCGCCGACTGGATCGCGGCGATCTTGGCGGCGATGTCGTCGGTGGCGCGCGCGGTCTGGCTGGCGAGGCTCTTCACTTCCTGGGCGACGACGGCGAAGCCGCGGCCGGCATCGCCGGCGCGGGCCGCCTCGATCGTTGCGTTGAGCGCCAGCAGGTTGGTCTGTCCGGCGATGTCGCGGATCAGGCCCAGGATCGATTCGATCGACTTGGCGTGGTCGCTCAGCGTCTCCGACATGCCGACCGCGGCGCCCGCCTGGCTGGAGGCGCGCACCGCGATTTCGGCGGCGGCTTCGACTTCGGCGCGGGCATCCTCGATCGCCCGGATCAGGCCGGCGGCGGTCTGCGCCGCCTCGCGCATGGCGACCGCCGACTGCTCGGCCGCGGCGGCGACTTCGGAGGCCTTGCCCAGCATGCCGCGGGCGGTGATCGACGCCTTGGTCCGCTGGTCGCGCAGCGCGCCGCCTTCCTGCAGCGCGGTCTCGACCATGGCGGCGATGCCGTCGCGGAACTCGGCGGTGAGGTGATCGCGCGCCAGCGTCGCGCTGTGCTCGCGATAGGAATTGTGGAGCGCCACGGTGATCTCGCCTTCCAGCGCGGACAGGCGCATCAGCACGTCGATCATCAGCGGCAGCTTGGCATCGTCTCGCGCGACGCGGTTCATCAGCGAATCGAGTGCGGCGCGATCGCTGGCGTTGATCATCGACAGCAGCGCCATCGGCGGGATGTCGGCGGCGTAAGCGGCCGCGACCGACCGCTCGATCGATTCGACCCAGGCGCGGCCCGAGGTTTCCAGGAACCGCTGGCGCAGGAAGGTTACCCCCACCTCGATCATGCGCTCGGTCTCGTGCGGCGCCCAGACGCGGCCGTCGGCGAAGCAGCGCAGCCATTGCTGCCAATAGGCGCCGGAAATGGCATGAATGTCGGGCTCGATGATCGCCCAGACCTCGCGCGCGGTCGCCGCCAGCGCGCTGTCGTGGTCGAACACCCGCAGCCGCGTTGCCAGATCAATGCTGGCAGCCATCACGCCGGGTGTGGGCAGGTCGGTCTTGCTCAAGTGCGTCCCCCGTATCGAGCAGCGCCGGCCAAGCCGGACGCGGATTCCGGTCTGCCGGCTTAATGGCCGCTGGTTAACGCGGAGTAGACGACGGTCGATTTCGCCTGCCCGGCTTGCATCGGCGGCGCGGGGTACTAATAGGTCGCCTGTTCCATTCCGCAGAGGAAAGTGCCTTGGCCACCCAGCCTGACCGATCCCGCCCGCTTTCGCCACATCTCTCCGCCTGGCGGTGGGGCCCGCACATGCTGGTCTCGATCCTGCATCGTGCCACCGGCAGCACGATGGCGACCGTCGGCACCGTCCTCCTGGTCTGGTGGCTGGCGGCGATGGCCGGGGGCGATGCCTCCTATGGCGGCTTCATCGACACGTTCACCGTGTCGAGCGGCGGCCTCAACATCGTCGGCTATGTCGTGTTCATCGGCCTGACGCTGGTGTTTTTCCAGCACATGGCGAGCGGCGTGCGGCACCTGGTGCTCGACACCGGCGCGGGTTTCGAACTGAAGCGCAACAAGACCGGCGCCATCCTGACGATGGTGTTTTCGGTGTGCGCGACGATCGCCTTCTGGGCGTGGCTGCTGGCAGGGAAGTGATCATGGACAAGGGGACCACCATCGGCCGCGTGCGCGGCCTCGGCAGCGCCAAGGAAGGCACCGGCCATTGGCTGTACCAGCGCATCACCGCGGGATCGAACCTGCTGCTGATGCTGTGGTTCGTGATTTCGATCGCGCGGCTGCCGGGCTATGACTATGCGACGGTCACGTCGTGGCTGTCGTCCGGCTGGGCGGCGATTCCGATGATCCTGCTGGTCTGCTCGGTCTTCTATCACTTCCGCCTGGGTCTGCAGGTCGTGATCGAGGATTACGAAAAGGACGCCAGCCGCATCGCGCTGCTGGTCCTGCTCAACTTCTTCGTCGTGGCGGCCGCCGCCACCGCCATCTTCTCGATCCTGTCGATCGCCTTCACCACCACCGGAGCTGCCGCATAATGGCCGACGCCTACAAGATCATCGATCATACCTATGACGCGGTGGTGGTCGGCGCCGGCGGATCGGGCCTGCGCGCCACGATGGGCATCGCCGAGCGCGGACTGAAGACCGCGTGCATCACCAAGGTGTTCCCGACGCGCAGCCACACCGTGGCGGCGCAGGGCGGCATCGCCGCGAGCCTGGGCAACAACACGCCCGACCATTGGTCGTGGCACATGTACGACACCGTCAAGGGCTCCGACTGGCTCGGCGACCAGGACGCGATCGAGTACATGGTGCGCGAGGCGCCGGCGGCGGTCTATGAGCTGGAACATGCCGGCGTGCCGTTCAGCCGCAACGACAACGGCACGATCTATCAGCGCCCGTTCGGCGGCCACATGCAGAACATGGGCGAGGGGCCTCCCGTGCAGCGCACCTGCGCCGCGGCGGACCGGACCGGCCATGCCATGCTCCACGCGCTCTACCAGCAGAGCCTGAAGTATGACGCGGACTTCTTCGTCGAATATTTCGCGATCGACCTGATCATGGAGAACGGCCAGTGCCGCGGCGTCATCGCGCTGTGCCTGGAGGATGGCTCGATCCACCGCTTCCGCTCGCACTCGGTCGTGCTGGCGACCGGCGGCTACGGCCGCGTCTATTTCTCGGCAACCTCGGCGCACACCTGCACCGGTGACGGCAATGCGATGGTGCTGCGCGCCGGCCTGTCGCTGCAGGATATGGAATTCGTCCAGTTCCACCCGACCGGCATCTATGGCGCCGGCGTGCTGATCACCGAAGGCGCGCGCGGCGAGGGCGGGTATTTGACCAATTCCGAGGGCGAGCGCTTCATGGAGCGCTATGCCCCGTCGGCGAAGGATCTCGCCAGCCGCGACGTCGTGTCGCGCTCGATGGCGGCGGAAATCCGCGAAGGCCGCGGCGTCGGCAAGGAGAAGGATCATATCTTCCTTCACCTCGATCATATCGATCCCAAGGTGCTTGCCGAGCGGCTGCCCGGCATTACCGAGACCGGCAAGGTGTTCGCGAATGTCGATCTGACGCGCCAGCCGCTGCCGGTGGTGCCGACGGTCCATTACAACATGGGCGGCATCCCGACCAATTATCATGGCGAAGTGGTCAACCCGACCGCGGCCGATCCCGATGCGGTCGTCCCCGGCCTGTTCGCGGTGGGTGAGGCGGCGTGCGTTTCGGTGCACGGTGCGAACCGGCTCGGTTCCAACTCGCTGATCGACCTCGTCGTGTTCGGCCGCGCGACCGGCATGCGCATCGCCGAGCTGATCAAGCCCGGCACGCCGCATAACCCGCTGCCCAAGGGCTCGGAAGAGATGGCGCTCGGCCGGCTCGACCATTTCCGCAATGCCAGCGGCGGCTCGCCGACCGCGGAGGTGCGGATGCAGATGCAGAAGACGATGCAGCGCCACGCCGCCGTGTTCCGCGATTCGAAGCTGCTCAGCGAAGGCGTCGAGGAGATCGACAAGGTCTACAAGCGGATGGAGGACGTGCACGTCACCGACCGCAGCCTGATCTGGAACACCGACCTCGTCGAAACACTGGAGCTCGACAATCTGATCAGCCAGGCGGTGGTGACGATGCGCTCGGCGGAAAACCGCAAGGAAAGCCGCGGCGCGCACATGCACGAGGACTATCCGGAACGCGACGACGCCAACTGGATGAAGCACACCGTGGTGACGTTCCAGGGCTGGGGCGGCAAGCAGGGCGTGACCAACCTCGATTACCGCCCGGTCCACGACTACACGCTGACCGACGACGTCAGCTACATCAAGCCGAAAAAGCGGGTTTACTGAGGGTCAGGGAAATCGGCGGCGCTGATGGACCACCGTCAGGCGCTGCGCGACGTCAGCCTCCCCCTTCCGCGCCTTCGGCGCTCCCACCCTCTCCCGCCGGGAGAGGGAAGGGCCCATCGCTTCAGCGATGGGAAGGGTGAGGGCGACCCTCAGGAGGCTGCACACCTTCTGCATCGCCGCCACAAGGAAACATCGCGCCGTCCGGACAGCCGCCTGACGCGGCGGCTGTAGCCGATCCCTGATCGTCAGGGAGACCGCTTCATGTTCACCGCCGCCATTGACCGCACGCCCGGATCGAAGCTGATGCTCGCGATCCTGATCGCGGGCCTGCTCGCCGTGCCGTTGTTCGCCACCTATCTGCTGGTGTTCGACCGCGAGAGCCAGTCGCAGACCGCGCGGGCTTCGATCGTGCAGGGCTGGGGCGGCGGGCAACGGATCGCGCCGCCGGTGCTGGTCATTCCCTATGCGATCGGCGCCACCGTCAAGGATGCCGCCGGGCAGAGCCGGATCGCCACCGTCTGGCACGAGTTGACGCTGACCCCGGACGTGGCCGACCTCGCGACCAGGCTGGCACCCGAAGAGCGCAAGCGGTCGATCTATGCTGCGGTGGTATACCAGGCGGTGATCGACGGGACGGCGCGGTTTGCGCTGCCCGATGATCTCGCTCGGCTGGGCGTGACGCGCGATGCGCTGGCGCTCGACCGCGCCGAGCTGCGCTTCGGCGTCAGCGATGCGAGCGGGCTGGCCGGCGCGCCGCCGGTGATCCGCGCCGATGGCGTCCGGCTGGCGCTGCAGCCCGGTTCCGGCAGCAGCGGCGACGGCTTTCATGCGTGGCTCGATGCCGGCCGGCTGGCGACGCAGCCGCTCACCGTCCGCTTCGCCTATGCGCTGCGGGGATCGCAGTCGCTGGCGCTGGCGCCCGGCGGCGGCGACACGCGCTGGACGCTGACCTCGTCCTGGCCGAGCCCGAGCTTCGCCGGCAGTTTCCTGCCGACCCGGTCGCGCGTCGGCGGCCAGGGCTTCGCCGCGTCGTGGCGGATCGGCAATCTCGCGCTCGGCCGTGCGCTCGCCAGCACCGAGACAGCGTCGGCCGACTCATCTGAAGTCGCCCAGGTCGACCTCGTGACCCCGGTCGATCTGTACAGCGAGGTCGATCGCTCGGTGAAATACGGCTTCCTGTTCATCGGCTTCACCTTCCTGATGTTCTGGATGTTCGACGTGATCGGCGGCGTCGCCGTGGCGACGGTCGAATATCTGCTGGCCGGCGCCGGGCTGGTGCTGTTCTTCATCATGCTGCTCGCCTTTGCCGAGGTGATCGGCTTCCCCGCCGCCTATGTCGTCGCTGCCGGGGCGATCGTGGGGCTGTTGAGCGCCTATTCGGCCGCGGTGCTGGCGAGCTGGCGCCGCGCGACCATCGTCGCCGCACTGCTCGCGGGCCTTTATGGCGCGCTCTACGTGCTGCTGAGCCTAGAGGCCTATTCGCTGCTGATCGGTTCGGTGCTGCTGTTTCTGGCGCTCGCCGCGGTGATGTGGCTGACGCGGCGGCTCGACTGGTATCCGCCAGCGGCGTGACCCATATGGTTGAGGGTTGCGCTGCGGCCGCGAAAGGCATAGCCGCTCACCCGACGCACGTGCGAATACATCGAGGATCACATGGCCGAGTTCACCCTTCCCAAGAATTCGAAGATCTCCAACAAGGGCAAGGTCCACAAGGTCGACGGTGACCGCAAGCGCATTAAGACGTTCAAGATCTACCGTTACGATCCCGATACCGGCGAAAACCCGCGCTACGACACGTTCGAGGTCAATCTCGACGAATGCGGCCCGATGATCCTCGACGCGCTGATCAAGATCAAGTCGGAGCAGGATGCCTCGCTGACCTTCCGCCGGTCGTGCCGCGAAGGTATCTGCGGGTCGTGCGCGATGAACCTGGACGGCAAGAACGGCCTCGCCTGCACCACCGCCATTGCCGACATCAAGGGTGACATCCGCATCACCCCGCTGCCGCACATGGACGTGGTGAAGGATCTGGTGCCCGACCTCAGCCATTTCTACGCCCAATATGCCTCGATCCAGCCGTGGCTGAAGACCGTCACCCCGGCGCCGGCCGGCAAGGAGCGGCTGCAGAGCCCCGAGCAGCGCGAGAAGCTCGACGGCCTGTACGAATGCATCCTGTGCGCCTGCTGCTCGACCTCGTGCCCTAGCTATTGGTGGAATTCGGACAAGTTCCTCGGGCCCGCGATCCTGCTGCAGGCCTATCGCTGGCTGGCCGACAGCCGCGACGAGATGACCGGGGAGCGGCTCGATGCGCTGGACGACCCGTTCCGCCTCTATCGCTGCCACACCATCATGAACTGCGCGAACGTCTGTCCCAAGGGCCTCAACCCGGCCAAGGCGATCGCGGAGATCAAGAAGATGGAAGCCGAGCGCGTCCTGTAATCTGCGTCATTTGAGCAAGGCAGCTTTCCTCCTACAGGACGCGTCCGACCATCCCGGTTGGGCCGTCTGGGACCTCGATGATCCGACGCGCTTCAATGGGCTGATCGGGCCGCTGCTGCTGCGCGTGGAGGACGGCGTCGCGCGCGTGCGGATGACGCCCGAGCGGCGGCATTCGAACCTGCAGGACGATCTCCACGGCGGAGCGCTGCTCGGCTTCGTCGACTGCGTGCTGTTCGCCGCGGCGCAGGGGTTCGGGCTGGAGACGGTCGCGCAGGCCGTCACCCTCGACCTTTCCGTGCAATTCATCGGCGCCGGCGCGATCGGCGAGCCGCTGGAGGCGCGAGTCGAGCTGCTGCGAGAGACCGGGCGGCTGTTGTTCCTGCGCGGCCTCGTTGTCCAGGGCGATGGTCTGGTCGCCAACTTCTCGGGCACGGTACGCAAGCCGCCGGGGCGGCGGTGAGCGGCGTTCTCGCGCGCTACACGGCGCTGGTCGCCAAGGGCGAGCTTCGACCGGATGTCGAGCAAGCCGCGGCGGCCGCGCGGCTCGATGCGCTGCAGCGCGAGCTGGAGGCGACGCCGAGCCGCGGCAGCGTGCTGTGGCGCGCGCTCGGACGCCAGCCCGAGCCCCCGAGGGGCGTGTACCTGTGGGGCGATGTCGGCCGCGGCAAGTCGATGCTGATGGACCTGTTCTACGAGGCGGTAGCGGTGCAGCGGAAGCGGCGCACGCACTTCGCCGAGTTCATGCTGGAAGTCCACGCGCGCATCGCCGAGGAGCGCAAGAAGGAGATTGGCGACCCGATCAAGCCGGTCGCCGATGCGCTGGCGGAAGAGGCGCGGCTGCTCGCATTCGACGAGATGATGGTCACCAACAGCCCCGACGCGATGATCCTGTCGCGGCTGTTCACCGAACTGCTCGCCAAGCGCGTGACGGTGGTGACGACCTCCAACCGGCCGCCGCAGGACCTCTACAAGAACGGGCTCAACCGCGAGCATTTCCTGCCGTTCATCGACCTCGTGCAGCAGCGGCTCGACGTGCTGCCGCTCAACGGGCCGGTCGATTACCGGCTCGATCGGCTGGGGCGGATGGATACCTGGCTGGTGCCCAACGGCCCGGAAGCCACCGAAAAGCTGTCCGCCGCCTTCTTCCGGCTGACCGATTACCCGGTCGAGGATCGCGCGCATGTGCCGAGCACCGATATCGATCTCGGCGGCGGGCGCACGCTGCACGTGCCCAAGTGCCTGAAGGGCGTCGCCGTGTTCAGCTTCAAGAAGCTGTGCGGCGAAGCGCGGGGGGCTGCGGATTACCTGGCAGTGGCGCGGCGGTTCCACACCGTCATCCTGGTCGGCATTCCGAAGATGGGGCCGGAGCAGCGCAACGAGGCGGCGCGCTTCGTGTCGCTGATCGATGCGCTGTACGAGAACAAGGTGAAGCTGCTCGCCGCCGCCGATGCCGAGCCGGCCGACCTTTATATGAAGGGCGACGGCAGCTTCGAATTCGCGCGTACCGTGAGCCGGCTCGAGGAAATGCGCTCGGAGGACTATCTCGCTGCCGGGCATGGCGGCGGGTGATACTGCGTCGGTCCCACTAATGAAGAGGGTGGTCGGTACCGGGCCGCTGGACCTCGCGCGTATCACCGCCTAGCCTGACAAAAACGGGAGGGGCGGATGATCGGATCGCGGCTGGTCGGGGCGATATTGGCGGTGGCGATCGGGGCGATGCCCCTGGCAGGAGCGGCGCCCGCCGCGCCGGCTGCCGAGGCGGCTGACGTCACGCTGCCGCATCCGGTCCTCGCCGCCGGCGACCTCCGTCAGCACATCGACCTTTCCGGCACCTGGCATTATTCGATCGATCCCTATCGCACGGGCGTGGCCGCCTTCCATGGCGGCACGCCCGATGCCAGCCAGCAGCGCTATGCCGATATCGACGTCGCCCAGCAGATGCGCGACCACCCCTCGGCGCTTTACGAATTCGACATGGCGCGCGCACCGACCGCGACCTTGCCCTCGTCCTGGCTGACCCACAGCGCGGAGATGCGCTATTATCGCGGCCTCGTCTGGTATCAGCGGACCTTCACCGCCGATCCCAAACCTGGCGAACGCGCGTTCCTGCGCTTCGGTGCGGCCAATTACCGTGCGCACATCTATCTGAATGGCCAGAAGATCGGCGATCACGAGGGCGGCTTCACCACCTTCGCGTTCGAAGTGACCGGCAAGCTGCACAAGGGCGCGAACCAGATCACCGTCGGCGTCGACGACGAACGGAGCGCGCAGGACCTGCCGCCGCCGGTGACCGACTGGGAGACCTATGGCGGGCTGACGCGGGCGGTGACGCTGGTCACCACGCCGGCGACCTATGTCGACGATGCCTGGGTGCGGCTGACCCGCGACGGCCGCATCGCGATCAACGCGCACGTCGACGGCAAGCGCGCCGCGCGCCTGCCGGTACGCTTCGCCATCCCGGCGCTCGGCCTCGACGTGCCGGGGACGACCGACGGCGACGGTAACTGGACCGCCAGTGTCGTGGCGCCGGCCGCGCTCAAGCGCTGGTCGCCCGACTCGCCGACGCTCTACGATGTGACGATCGCCGCGGGAGACGACACCTGGCACGACACCGTCGGCTTCCGGACGATCCAGGTTCGCGGGCACGACATCCTGCTCAACGGCAAGCCCGTTTTCCTGCGCGGCATCGCGCTGCACGAGGAGGAGTTCGGCGACAATCCCACTCGCGCGATCACGCCCGAGGCGGCGCGCGCGCTGCTGACCGAGGTGAAGCAGGGGCTGCACGGCAACTATGTGCGGCTGGCGCATTATCCGCATTCGGAGGTCATGACGCGGATGGCGGACAGGCTCGGCCTGATGGTGTGGAGCGAAATCCCGATCTATTGGATGGTCGATTTCGCCAATCCGGCGGTGCTTGCCAAGGCGCAGCACATGCTGGCCGAGGAGATCGCGCGCGACCGCGACCGTGCCTCGATCATCATCTGGAGCGTCGGCAACGAGACGCCCGTGACGCCGGCGCGCAACCACTTCCTTTCGATGCTGGCAGCGGAGGCGCATCGGCTCGACGATAGCCGGCTGGTCTCCGCGGCGTTGCTGGTCGATCGCAAGGATGAGCAGGGCAGGGCGGTCTTCAACATCAACGACCCGCTGATCCCGTCGCTCGACGTGATGGCGGTCAACACCTACAACGGCTGGTATAGCGAGGACCCGCTGCCCAGCCTGCCGACCTTCGCTTGGCGCTCGCACTACGACAAGCCGCTGGTGTTTTCCGAACTCGGCGCGGCGGCGACGGCGGGTTTTCACGATCCCACGCGACGCCACAAATTCTCGGAAGAGTTCCAGGCGGATTATTACAAATACACGCTGCAGATGATGTCGAAGATCTCGTTTCTGCGTGGCCTTTCCCCCTGGGTGCTCAAGGACTTCCGCTCGCCGCGGCGGCAGCAGCCGGTCTACCAGCAGGGGTGGAACCGCAAGGGGCTGGAGTCGCCCACCGGCCAGCGCAAGGAAGCCTTCGAGGTGCTCGCGCGTTACTACCAAACGGTCGCCTCCAAGGGCGCAGAGGCGGCGGGCGGCCACTAATGCAATTGCGAACGAATTGCAATACTATTCCTTAACTCCGACAGATTAGAGGTTGCCCCGGCCCGGCAAAGCGCCTAAGTCGCGCTCGATTTCGCGTCGGGCGAACGCGTCGACGCGCGCATCGTTGGAACCCGCGAAGGAGATACCATGGCCCGCAAGAAGATCGCGCTGATCGGCGCCGGGATGATTGGCGGCACGCTCGCCCATCTCGCTGCGATGAAGGAACTGGGCGACGTCGTCCTGTTCGACATCGCCGAGGGCACGCCGCAGGGCAAGGCGCTCGACCTCGCGCAGTCGGGCCCGGTCGAGGGCTTCGACTCCACGCTCAAGGGCACCAACGATTACGCCGACATCGCCGGCGCCGACGTCTGCATCGTCACCGCCGGCGTGCCGCGCAAGCCCGGCATGAGCCGCGATGACCTGCTCGGCATCAACCTGAAGGTGATGAAGTCGGTGGGCGAGGGCATCAAGCAGCATGCCCCCAACGCATTCGTGATCTGCATCACCAACCCGCTCGACGCGATGGTGTGGGCGCTGCGTGAGTTCTCCGGCCTCCCGCACGAGAAGGTCGTCGGCATGGCCGGCGTGCTCGATTCGGCGCGCTTCCGCCACTTCCTCGCGGAAGAGTTCAACGTGTCGGTCGAGGACGTCACCGCGTTCGTGCTCGGCGGCCATGGCGACACGATGGTGCCGGTGGTCGAATATTCGACCGTCGCCGGCATCCCGATCCCCGATCTCATCAAGATGGGCTGGTCGACTCAGGAGAAGATCGACGCGATCGTCCAGCGCACCCGCTCGGGCGGCGGCGAGATCGTCGGCCTGCTGAAGACCGGCTCGGCCTTCTACGCGCCGGCCACCTCGGCGATCGCGATGGCGGAGAGCTACCTCAAGGACAAGAAGCGGCTGCTTCCCTGCGCTGCGCACCTGACCGGCCAGTATGGCGTCGATGGCCTGTACGTCGGCGTGCCGATCGTCATCGGCGCTGGCGGCGTCGAGCGCGTCGTCGAGATCGAGCTGAAGGACGACGCCAAGGCCAATTTCGACAAGTCGGTCGATGCGGTGAAGGAACTGCTCGTCGCCTGCAAGGGCATCGACGAGACGCTGAAGTAAGCATCGGGAGGTGAACCGCCCCGGCGCAGGCCGGGGCCCAGTTGGGACGGCCTGGCAATGGAGGGGCGAGCTTTCGTCTACATCATGGCCAGCCGTCGCAACGGCACGATCTACATCGGCTCGACGGTCGACCTCGCGAAACGCGCCTGGGAACACCGCAACGATGTCGTCGAGGGCTTCACCAGGGAACACGGCTGTCACTATCTCGTCTGGTACGAGGTGCAGGACAGCTGGGAAAGTGCAAGGCAGCGCGAGCTGCGCATGAAGGAGTGGAAGCGGGACTGGAAGTTGCGGGAGATCGAAGGGCTCAACCCTGACTGGGAAGACCTTTGCGACCGGATCGCGCTGCCATGAACGCTTCCCCGACTGGACCCCGGCCTTCGCCGGGGTGGTAAGGATAGGGACTAGATGAGCATCCTCGTCGACAAGAATACCAAGGTGATCACCCAGGGCATGACGGGTGAGACCGGCAGCTTCCATACCAAGGCGGCGTTGGATTACGGCACGCAGATGGTCGGCGGCGTCACGCCGGGCAAGGGCGGGACCGAGCACCTCGGCCTGCCGGTGTACGACACGGTCGCCGAGGCGAAGTCGAAGACGGGGGCCGACGCCAGCGTCATCTACGTGCCGCCGCCCTTTGCCGCGGACTCGATCCTCGAGGCGATCGATGCCGAGATCCCGCTGATCGTGTGCATCACCGAAGGCATTCCGGTGCTCGACATGGTCAAGGTGAAGCGCGCGCTGTCCGGCTCCAAGTCGCGTCTCATTGGCCCGAACTGCCCGGGGGTGCTGACGCCGGGCGAGTGCAAGATCGGCATCATGCCGGGCAACATCTTCAAGAAGGGCTCGGTCGGCGTCGTGTCGCGCTCGGGCACGCTGACCTATGAGGCGGTGTTTCAGACATCGAACGCCGGCCTCGGTCAGACCACCGCGGTCGGGATCGGCGGCGATCCGGTCAACGGCACCAACTTCATCGACGTGCTGGAGCTGTTCCTGGCCGACGCCGCGACGCAGTCGATCATCATGATCGGCGAGATCGGCGGTTCGGCCGAGGAAGAGGCGGCGCAGTTCCTGAAGGACGAGGCCAAGCGCGGACGCAAGAAGCCGATGGCCGGCTTCATCGCTGGTCGCACGGCGCCTCCGGGCCGGCGCATGGGCCATGCCGGCGCGATTGTTTCGGGCGGCCAGGGCGGCGCCGAAGACAAGATCGCGGCGATGGAAAGCGCGGGCATCAAGGTGGCGGACAGCCCCAGCGAGCTGGGTTCGACGCTGCTGAGTGTGTTGAACGGTTAATATCAACCCTTCTCCCTTTGGGGGAGAAGGATACGAAGGCTTGGCAGCTTGCTGCCTAGCCGAAGTTGGATGAGGGGAAGGGCGATCCCCTCACCCAGCTCCGACTAAGGCCCGGCGATGCCGGACCTAAGTCTGCGCAACCCTCTCCCGATGGGAGAGGGGAAACAAAGGACGCGAGGCCATGGGTTACGAAGGCCAGGATTTCAGCGAGATCGCGGGCGGTGTAAGCCCCGCATTCGTCGAGACGCTCTACAAGCGCTTCAAGAGCGATCCCTCCAGCGTCGAGCCCGGCTGGCGCGCCTGGTTCGAAGGCCTTGAGTCGACCGTCACCGGGCCAAGCTGGCAGCAGGCGAACTGGCCGCTGAGCAGCACCGACGACCTGACGGCCGCGCTCGACCCGACGCAGATGGAGCCCGCGCCCAAGCCCGCCAAGGGCGGCACGCCGGCGCCCGCCGCTGCCCCGGTCAGCGAGGACGCGATCGTCAAGGCCGCCGACGCCTCGATCCGCGCGATGATGCTGATCCGCACCTATCGCGTGCGCGGTCACCTGGCCGCCAATCTCGATCCGCTCGGCCTGTCCAAGCGCGAGATGCCCGAGGACCTGTTCACCGACTATCACGGCTTCGACGACAGCGAACTCGACAACAAGATCTATCTCGGCGGCTGCCTCGGCCTGCAATATGCGACGCTACGCGAGATCGTCGACATCCTGCGCGCCAATTATTGCGGCAACGTCGGCCTTGAATACATGCACATCGCCGATGTCGAGGAGCGCCGCTTCCTCCAGGATCGCATGGAGGGCAAGGACAAGGCGATCGAGTTCACCCCCGAGGGCAAGCAGGCGATCCTCAACAAGGTGATCGAGGCCGAGCAGTGGGAACGCTTCCTCGGCAAGAAGTACGTCGGCACCAAGCGCTTCGG
>JBQCHA010000052.1:0-2511 GCA_051955175.1 Sphingomonas sp. | reverse complement strand
CGACGACGATGATCCGGACTTGCAGATCGCGACGCCCGAGAAAGGCGCGCGCGGCGCCCACGGCGTGCATCAGTTCCGCGACGAGCGCTGGGGCGAGCTTTACAGCAAGAAGATCGACGAGACGATCGCGGTGCTGAAAAGCAAGGGCGTGCCGGTGCTGTGGGTCGGCCTGCCCTCGATCCGCGGCACCAAGTCGACCTCGGACGCGCTCTATCTCAACACGCTCTATCGCGACGCCGCCGGCCGCGCCGGCATCACTTACGTCGACCTGTGGGACGGCTTCGTCGACGAGTCTGGCCGCTACCTCGCGCAAGGCCCCGACTTCGAAGGCCAGATCCGCCGGCTGCGTTCGAGCGACGGCGTCTATTTCACCAAGGCCGGCGCGCGCAAACTGGCGCATTACGTCGAGCGCGAGATCAGCCGCATCTTGGCGGGCCGCCCGACCACCATCGAAATCCCCACCGAGCCGGGCGCGCCGGAAGCCGAAGCCAAGCCGGGCGTGCCCGCGCCGCGCCCGATCGCCGGCCCGGTGATCCCGCTGGTCGCCTCCTCGGTCGGCACCGACGAATTGCTCGGCGCCGCCAACGTGCGGCCGGTGTCGGTCGATCCATTGGTGGCGAAAACGCTTGTGAAGGGCGACGCGCTGACGCCGCCGCCCGGCCGCGCGGATGACGCGGCATGGCCGCGCCGCGAAGTCGCGCGCGAACGCGCCGGCGAGCCGGTGGTCGCGGCGGTGACGCCTGCGAACGGTGCGCCGGCCACTGCCGCCCGCCCCGGCGAAAAACCGAAGCGGCAGCACATCATCGTCCGCACCAACGATCAGCGCTTCGGCGACGCCTCGCCGCAACATCGCCGCTCCGCGCCGCCGCCGCGCCCCCTGCCGCCGCCCCCCGGCCCGGCCGACTGGCTGTCGCGGCTGTTTCAGTAGTTCAGTAGGCACGCATCCACACTACGGCGTCGTCCCTGCGCAGGCAGGGACCCAGACTCCGCAGCGATAATTGTACTGAAAGCGCTTGTTGCTCGCGCCTGCTATCATAATCAAAGCCAGGGGCTATGGGTCCCTGCCTGCGCAAGGACGACGATTGTCGTGTGGCGGGCCTACAGCAACGTCCCGCTCAGGATCAGCAACGCCACGCTGAAGTAGATCATCAGTCCGGTGACATCGACCAATGTTGCGACGAACGGCGCCGATGCGCTCGCGGGGTCGAAGCCGACGCGTTGCAAGATAAACGGCAGCATCGATCCGGCCACCGAGCCGAACGTCACCACCCCGATCAGCGCGGCCGCCACCGTCAGCGCCACCAGCACCCAGTGCTCGCCGTAGTCGTAGATGCCGAGCTTCTGCCATGCGACCACGCGAACGATGCCGATGACGCCGAGCATCGCGCCGAGGATCATGCCGGTCGGCAGTTCGCGCAGCGCGACGCGCCACCAGTCGCCGAGTTTCACCTCGCGCAGCGCCAGCGCGCGGATCAGCAGCGAGGTGGCCTGCGAACCGGAGTTGCCGCCCGAACTCATGATCAGCGGAATGAACAGGGTCAGCACGATGGCCTTCTCCAGTTCGCCCTCGAAGTGCTGCATCGCGCTCGCGGTCAGCATCTCGCCGAGAAACAGCACGCAGAGCCAGCCGCCGCGCTTGCGGATCATGCCCGGCAGCCCGACTTGCAGATAAGGCTCGTCCGTGGCCGCCATACCGCCGAATTTCTGCACGTCTTCGGTGTTTTCCTCGATGATGGTATCGATGATGTCGTCCACCGTGACGATGCCGAGCACATGCCCGGCCTTGTCGATCACCGGCACCGCCAGCAGGTCGTGCTTGGAGATCAGCCGCGCCACGTCCTCGCGGTCGATCAAGGGCGAGGTGGTGATCGGCTCGCGCACCGCGAGCGACATGATGTTGTCGGAGGGCTCCCCGGCGATCAGGCGGCGCAGCGACACCGCGCCGACCAGACGGCGGGTGTAGGCATCCAGCACATAGATGGCGTAGACGGTCTCGCGGGTGCGCTCGACCTGACGGATGTGCTGCAAGGTGCGCTCCACCGTCCAGGTCGCGGGCACGCTGACGAACTCCGTCGTCATGATGGCGCCGGCGGTGTTCTCCGGATAGGACAGCAGGTCCTCGATTGTGGCGCGCGCCGCCGGGTCGAGCCCTGCCATCAACGCGTCGCGCACCGGCTCGTCGAGTTGCTGCACGAGATCGGCGGCCATGTCGGCCGACATGCCGGCGAGCAGGATGGTCGCGGTCTGGCGCGGCAAGGCGGCAAGAATCTCGGCGCCGAAATTCAATTCGGGCTTGTCGAGAATCTGCACCGACATCTCGACCGGCAGCAGCACCAGCACCGCCGCCGCGTCGTCGACATCGAGTTGATTGAGGATTTCGACGTTGTCGGCGATATGGCCGTCGCTCAGCCGCGAGGCCAAGGCCAACACATCGACGGCGCCATCCGCCGTTTCAATGATTTCCGTCATAGCTCACCTTCGGGGACCGCCGACAACGGCAGCGCGGTGAGC
>JBQCHA010000051.1:0-8980 GCA_051955175.1 Sphingomonas sp. | reverse complement strand
CGGCGCCAAGGCGCCGGACGCGTTCAAACAGGCCTGCACGCGCTTCATCGATGTCGCCGCGCTGGCGCGCTCGGGCGGCGCGACGACGCAGCCGACGGCAGCCGCGCCGGCACCCGCCGTCCCGACCGAGCCGAAGGGCCGCACCGAGCCGATCGACGCCGAACTGATCAAGCTGCTGATCGATGCCTACAACGCCGGCAAGCGTGACGAGCGCGGCTTCGTGAGCCTGTCCGATCTCGGCCGCCGCGCCGGGAACCGTTCGAGTTTCGACGCGCGCAACTATGGGTTCGCGCGGCTGTCGGACCTGATCGAGGCCGTCCCCAACTTCCAGGCGGAGCGGCGCAGCGACGGCGAGATGTTCGTGAAACGCGTGCGCTGACACGGTTCGTCGCCGCCTGGCACCGGCTGACGCCGAACGACGCCTGCGCCGCGACGAAGCGCGCCGATTTCCCCTCGCCAAGCGGTTAGCGCGAGTTAGGGCTCGGCACGGCCGGGCAGCGTCGTCCGGCCCGTGCAAGGGTAATGGAATGACTGTAACACAGCGTATCGTCGTGACGGGACGCGTTCAGGGTGTCGGCTATCGCAACTGGACGATGGGCGCGGCACGCGACCTGGGCCTGCGCGGCTGGGTACGCAACCTGCGCGGAAGCGCGGTGGAGATCGTGGCGACCGGCGCCGACGACGCCCTCGCCGCGCTGATCGAGGCCTGTCATCAGGGCCCGCGCCTCGCCCGCGTCGAGCATGTCGACGTGCAGCCGGCCGAGGATGGCGGCTGGAAAGGCTTCAACAAGCGCTTCGCGGGGTAGCCGCGCGTCGGTATCGTCCCACGACGCCATCGTCATCCGGCGAAGGCGAGGCCTCTGCGTAAGCCCCCGCCCCGTTTGCAACGCCGTCAGCCCGGACTTGTTCCGCACCCACCGCTCAGCAAAGTCAGCGGCTTCGAAGTGTGCGCAACGTGGCCCCCGGAACAAGTCCGGGCTGACGGCCCGTTTGGCAGTAGTCGCGCCTAGGCGGGAGGGGTCACTGACTAGCGTCACGAGCGACGCACAAGCGCTCGCTTCTGGATTCCCGTCCTCGCGGGAATGACGGAAGGGGAAGTTGCGCGCGACGCGGCGATCGGCCGCTGAACGCCCTGCAAAGGCGAGGGCCGGCCGAAGCCGACCCTCTCTCCTCAATGGTGCATTTCGCCGCCGATCGAGGGCACGCCGACCGGCGGTTGCGCCGCCAGTTCGTCGGCCTCGGTCCAGTCGATCGGGTGGAGCTTCTCGGTCAGCGCCAGGCGCAGCACCTCGTCGACATGTTCGACGGGGATGATCTCCAGCCCTTCGCGAACGTTGGCCGGGATCTCCGCCAGGTCCTTCTCGTTCTCGGTCGGGATCAGCACCGTCTTGATGCCGCCGCGCAGCGCCGCGAGCAGCTTCTCCTTCAGGCCGCCGATCGGCAGCACGCGGCCGCGTAGCGTCACCTCGCCGGTCATCGCGATGTCCTTGCGCACGGCGACACCGGTCAGCGTCGAGACGATCGAGGTGACGAGGCCGATGCCTGCCGACGGCCCGTCCTTGGGCACCGCGCCCTCGGGCAAGTGGACGTGGATGTCCTTGCGCGCGAACAGGCTCGGCTTGATGCCGTAGCTGGGGCTGCGCGCCTTGACGAAGCTGAACGCCGCCTCGACCGATTCCTTCATCACGTCGCCCAGCTTGCCGGTCGTCTTGATCGCGCCCTTGCCGGGCACGGTGACGCTCTCGATGGTCAGCAGTTCGCCGCCTACCTCAGTCCAGGCCAGCCCGGTCACCGCGCCGATCTGGTGCTCCTCTTCGCTGAGGCCGAAGCGGTATTTCCGCACGCCCGCGAAGTCGGCGAGATTGTCGGGCGTGATCGTCACGCTCTCCGCCTTGTCCTCAAGGATGCGGCGCAGCGCCTTGCGGGCGAGCTTGGCGATCTCGCGCTCCAGCGTGCGGACGCCCGCCTCCCGCGTGTAATAGCGGATGAGGTCGCGCAGGCCCGCATTGGTCAGCTCGAACTCGCCGTCCTTCAGCCCGTGCAGTTCGACCTGCTTGGCGATCAGGTGCCGCTCGGCGATCTCGACCTTCTCATCTTCCGTGTAGCCTTCCAGCCGGATGATCTCCATGCGGTCGAGCAGCGGCTGCGGCAGGTTGAGCGTGTTCGCGGTGCACACGAACATCACGTCGCTCAAGTCGATGTCGATCTCCAGATAATGGTCCTGGAACTTGTTGTTCTGTTCCGGATCGAGCACCTCGAGCAGCGCCGACGCGGGATCGCCGCGGAAATCCTGGCCCAGCTTGTCGATCTCGTCGAGCAGGAACAGCGGGTTGGACGTCCCGGCCTTCTTCAGGTTGGTGACAATCTTGCCCGGCAGCGAGCCGATATAGGTGCGCCGGTGGCCGCGGATCTCGGCCTCGTCGCGCACGCCGCCCAGCGACTGGCGGACGAACTCGCGGCCCGTGGCGCGTGCGATCGACTTGCCCAGCGACGTCTTGCCGACGCCGGGAGGCCCGACGAGACACAGGATCGGCCCCTTCAGCTTGTTGGTGCGCGCCTGCACGGCCAGATATTCGACGATCCGGTCCTTGACCTTCTCCAGCGCATAATGGTCCTCGTCGAGAACTTCCTGCGCGACGGCGATGTCCTTCTTCAGCTTGGACTTCTTGCCCCAAGGCAGGCCCAGCAGCACGTCGAGATAGTTGCGCACGACGGTCGCCTCGGCGGACATCGGCGCCATCGTCTTCAGCTTCTTGAGCTCGCCCGTCGCCTTGCTGCGGGCTTCCTTGGAGAGCTTGAGCTTGGCGATCTTCTGGGTCAGCTCGGCGATCTCGTCGCCCTCGCCTTCCTCGCCCTCGTTGCCGAGCTCGCGCTGGATCGCCTTCAACTGTTCTTTGAGGTAATATTCGCGCTGCGTCTTCTCCATCTGGCGCTTGACGCGGCTCTTGATCATCTTCTCGACCTGCAGGACGCCCAGTTCGCCTTCCATGAAGGCATAGGCCATCTCCAGCCGCTTGGCCGGATCACGCTCGACGAGCAGCGCCTGCTTGTCGGAAACCTTGATCGAGATGTTGCCGGCAACCGCATCGGCGAGGCGCGAGGCGTCCTCGATCTCCGACAGCTGGACGGCGGTTTCCGCTGGCAGCTTGCGGTTGAGCTTGGCGTAGTTCTCGAACTGCTCGACGACCGAGCGCATCAGCGCCTGGGTCTCGCGGTCGGCCTCCTCGCCCTCGTCTGCTTCCTCGATCGGCTCGACGGTCGCGGTCAGATAGCCGCCGGTCGCCTCGATCGCCTCGAGCGACGCGCGTTCCTTGCCTTCGACCAGCACGCGCACAGTGCCGTCGGGCAGCTTCAGCAGTTGCAGGACGGTGGCGCTGACGCCGACATCGTAGAGATCGTCGCGCTCCGGATCGTCTTCCGCCGGGTCGAGCTGGGCGACGAGAAAGATTTCCTTGTTGTCGCTCATCGCCGCTTCGAGCGCGGCGACCGATTTGTCGCGGCCGACGAACAGGGGCACGATCATGTTCGGGAAGACGACGATGTCGCGCAGCGGCAGCACTGGATAACGTTGGGTCATGTACACTCCGACAGCGTCCATAAGGAACGCGATTGTCCCTTATATGGTGGTCTTTGCGCCTTCATCAATTATAGCGCGCCATCGGCAATTCTGATGGGGCCCGCGCTTGATGTTGCTTCGCCTGTCCACCGCCGCGTCGGCAGCGGCGCTGATCGCGGCCGCTCCGCCCCAGGCGCGAACGCTGCCGGACAAGGGGGAGCCGCCGATCACGTCGCTGACGCAACGGTCAGGCGGACCAATCGATCCCGACGAGGCGAAGGAACGGTTCGACCATGCCGACCTGCGCTTCGTGGTGAAGCCGGAGAATGAGGAGATCGACGGCGTTGCGACGCTGACCTTCACGGCCAAGCAGCCGATGACGAAGCTGGTCGTCGATCTCGACCACAATCTCGGCCCGCGAGCCGTGGCGATCGACGGGCGGACGTTGCCCGCTTCTGCGTGGAGCAACCCCGAAGGGCGGTTGACCATCACGCTACCCAAGCCGGTCCCCGCCGGCCGCACCGTCAAGGCGACGATCACTTACGGCGGGCAGCCGCACGTCGCCGTCCACGCGCCGTGGGACGATGGCGCGGTCTGGTCGAAGACGCCGGCCGGCCGCACCTGGTTCGCGACCACCGACGAAGGTTATGGGTGCGACCTGTTCTGGCCGTGCCTCGACTTCCCGACCGGCGAGCCGGGCAGCGTCGACCTGCACATCACCGTGCCAAAGGGGCTGAAGGCACCCTCCAACGGCGTGCTGACCGGCGTCGACACGCTGCCCGATGGCCGCACCACCTGGAACTGGCGCGTCAAGCACCCGAACACTTATGCCATTGCGCTGAACGTCGCGCCCTATGAGGTGCTGCACGCGACCTATCACAGCCGGTATGGCAACGACATTCCGATGTATTACTGGTACTTGCCGGGCGAAGAGGAGAAAGCGAAGGAGCTGTTCGCCGAATTCGCCCCGACGCTCGACTTCTACGAGACGCTGATCGGCCCCTATCCGTTCGGCGACGAGAAGATGGGCGTGGTCGAGACGCCGCATCTCGGCATGGAGCACCAGACGATCAACGCCTATGGCAACAACTACAAGAAGACGCCGAGCGGCTTCGACGAAATCTTTCAGCACGAATTCGGTCACGAATGGTTCGGTAATCAGCTGACCGCGGCCAATTGGGACGATTACTGGCTGCACGAAGGCTTCGAGGAATATATGCAGCCGCTCTACGGCCTGTGGCTGCAGGGGCAGGCGCGCTACGACGCGATGATGCTCGATCAGCGCAACCGCATCGACAGCAAGGTGCCGATGGTCCGCGGCCGCGTCATCACCGAGGAGGAGGTGTACGAGCCGACCAAGGGCGGGCCGGGCCAGGACATCTATTACAAGGGCGCGTGGATCCTCCACACGCTGAGGAACCTGATCGGCGACAAGGACTTCTATGCCGCCACCCGGCTGGAGGTCTACGGTCGGCTCGATCCCAAGCCGGGCAATTTCCGCCCGCGCTTCGGTTCGACCGACGAGTTCGTTCGCAACGTCAATCAGGTGACCGGCAAGGACTATAACTGGTTCTTCAACGTCTACCTGCGCCGGGCGGCGCTGCCCAAGCTGATCGAGACGCGCAGCGGCGATCGCGTGACCTTCGCCTGGCAGACGCCGGACAATTTGCCCTTCCCGATGCCGATCGAGGTGCAGGTCGGCGACCATGTCGAAAAGCTGGCGATGACCGGCGGTACCGGCACGCTGACCGCACCGGCCGACGCGCATATCGTCGCGGACCCGTACGACAAGGTGCTGAAATATTCGAAGCCGGTCGCCGATTATCAGGCGTGGGTCGAGGCACGGCGGGCCAAGGCGACCGACTGATCCGGCGGCGGGCGGCGTGACAGCAGGCGACCCCAGGTTTAGGGTCGCCTGGTAACCGACGGACGTACGGCGATGCTTCACCCTTTGGCGGTCGGCCTGCCCGGCCTCGCCGCGCTGCTGGTCGGCAGCCTTGCGTTTCTTGTCGCGCTGATCTCGGCCCGCTTAGGCCGCGACGCCGAGGCGCGCGCCGGCGAGACGCGGGCGCGCCGCTCCCTGCTCGGCATCGCCGTTCAGGCGGCCGCCTTCATGGCAACCAGCGCCGGCGTCGTAGCCGTCACGCTCGATCCGTTGTCGCCGCTCGCGCTGGGCGAGGCTGCGGTCATCGCGTCGCTGATGCTTGCCGCGGTCGCGCTGTTCGTCTGGGCGGCGCGGACAATGGGCCGCAACTGGAGCCTCGTCGCGCGCACCCGTAGCGACCATCAACTGGTGGTCAGCGGCCCCTTCGCGCATATTCGACATCCGATCTACACGGCGCTTGCGCTGCTGCTGGTCGCGCTGGCGGTCGCCACCGGCCATGCGCCGCGGCTGATCGTCACGCTCCCGCTCTATGCGCTGGGCACCTGGCTGCGCATCGCCGAGGAGGAGCGCCTGCTGCGCGCCGCCTTCGGCTCGCGCTACGACGATTATGCCGCCCGCGTGAAGCGCTTCCTGCCCGGGCTGTTGTAACGCGAAACCTCGAAGCGCCACCCCGGCGCGGGCCGGGGTCCAGCTACGGACAGGCCGTTGCTGGCCCCTTCCTTCGCCGGGCGGCAGCTGGAGGATGGTGCAGCGACCGACGTCCAGCGGGACGCCGCCCCTTAACCGGTGATCCCGTGTTTGGTGAAGATCGTCGCCACATCCGGGTCGATCGCCTTGGCGGCCGCGATGTCCTTGTCGCCGGCGACCTTCTCCCCCAAGCGCCGCCGCGCAACGCCGCGCCCGTAAAGCGACGAGGCGAGCTTCGGCTCCAGCTTCAGCGCGTCATCATAATCGTCGATCGCATCCTTCAGCTTGCCGGCGCGCAGGTTCGCCCAGCCCCGACTGTCGATGATGTCGGACGAATGCGGGCGCAGGTGCATGGCCCGGCTGCAGTCATGGATCGCGTCATCCAGATCGACCCCGGACAGCGCACGGAGCCAGCAGCGGTCGTTCAGCGCCTCGGGCAGATCGCTGTCATCGCCGTGGAACTCGATCCACTGGCCGTAGCTGGCGATGGCGCGGTCATAGCGATCCAGGCTTTCGTACAGGTTGGCGAGTTCCATCCGGCTGCCGTTCTGCGGCGCCAGCACCCGGTCCGCAGCCTCGGCATCGCTGAGCGCGCCCGCCTTGTCCTCGCGGTCGAGCCGCAGCCAGGCGCGCAGCAGCAGCGACGACGCGTCGTCCGGCGACAGCTTCAGTGCGCCGTCGAGGTCAGCCGCCGCCGCATCCTCGTCCTTTAGCGCCATTTCCACCTTGGCGCGCTGGTAGCGATATTCGGCATCGGCCGGTGCCAGCGCGATGGCGTGGGTCAGGTCGTCGCGCGCGCGGGCATATTCATGCCGGGCGGCGAAGGCATTGCCGCGCCCGGCATAGCCTTCCGCCGTCGTCGGCGCATCGCCCCCGTCGGCCGCGAGTGCCTTATCCGGCGCGGGGACATCGTGATGGATCGACAGGTCGAAAACGGGGCCGCCATTGTACGAGAAGTACATGCGATGCAGCTTGTTCGAGACATACACCCGGTGCGACAGGAAGAAGTCGGCGCCGATCAGCATGTCCCAGCTGTCGTCGCTATCGCCGATATCGCCGACGCGCAGGCGAATGTTCTTGATCGTCTCATTGTCGCCGATCGCCAGGCTGTCGAACTTCGCCAGCCAGGTCTGTACCACGTGGCGGCCCAGCCCCTCGGTGTAACCATCCTCCTTCACGTCGGGCCCATCGGTCTTGAACCCGACGCGCGCCGCGGCGTGCTTGGTGAGCATGGTCGTCGATGCGCCAGTGTCGAACAGGGCGCGCAGCTTGACCCCGTTGAGCACCACCACGCCCTCGGTATGCTTGTCGAACTGGTCGAGTTCATCGATCTCGACGATGGATACCGGCTTGCCCTGTGCCCAATAGGCGAGGTTCTGGTCCTTGGCGCAGTGCTCGGGACGCATCAGCCGGATAGCGCCATGCGCCAGATCGTATTCGACGTCGGCGAAGCCGAGCAGGTTCTGTCCGATCAGGCCCGCTCCGCCGGCGGCGCTACCGCCCACGATGAACTGCGCGCGATGGAGCGCGAGCCTGCCGATCTTGAAATCCTGTGCGGTGCCGAGCTTGACGTCGGCCGTCCCGCCGATGCCCTCCATGTAGAAGCCGAACGGCGCCGGCGACAGCTTCAGCCCGTATTCGCGCGCGGTGGCTTCCGGTACGGTGCTGAAGAAGGCGCCGCTGTCCGCCAGCAACCGCGTCTGATGTCCGTTGATCGTGACCGGCACCGTCGGCTGGCGCCCTTCCATGGTGACCGGCAGCTCGAGCAGCTGGTCGACCGTGCACTTGTTATCAGCCGCCTGTGCCGGCGCCGCATAGACCGCGCATGCCGCCGCCACGACGGCGACGCCCCCCATCACCTTCACCCGCATGACTCCCCCTTCACCAGGACCCTATCCCCCGGTAACAGCTAGTTTATCACGTCGCTGGCGGTCTTTCCATCGACCAGAATCGGGGGCCGTCGCCCGGCACCTGCCATGCCTCCACCAGCCGAAAGCCGAGCCCGCGATAGAAGCCGACGTTCTTCTCCAGCGGCGTTTCCAGGTAGCAGGGCAACCCGCTGCTCTGGAGGCGGGCCAGCCCGTCGCGGATCAGCGCGCCGCCCACGCCCCGCCCCTGCCACGCCGGATCGACGCCGGCGATGTGCAGGTACCAGAAGGGAGTTCGCGGATGATGCGCGCCGATCGCATGCGCAAGCCGCAGCGCCCGCGGCGCCGCGCCGCCCAGCGCGTGAAGCATTGCCGGCGCGTGGCGCAGCATCTCCCACCAGCCGGTTTCGGCACGGCCCGGTTTCCGCCACAAGGTCGCCGCCTCCGCTCCCGCGGTCAGCAGCCGCATCCCGGCGGCGCCATCGACGTCGAACAGCAGCGCAAACAGCCGGAGCAGCCGCCGCACCCGCTCGGCCGCATCGGGAAAGATGAACGACATCGCCGGATCATCGGCAAAGGCGCGCGCCAGCATCGCGGCGACACGCGTCCGATCCCGCGACTCCGCGGGACGCACCTCTAGAGCGGAGACCCCGGGCGACATGCGACGATCATCGCACGTGTCCGCACGCCAAACCAGCGCGTCTCCACCGCATACGAAAACGGGCGCCGGAACATGCCGGCGCCCGCTTTGCTTGCTTCATTCCGGATCAGGCGGCGTCGCCGGCCTTTTCCTTTTTCGCGTAGACGCGGATCGGTTCCTTGCGGCCCTCGATCACGTCCTTGTCGATCATCACCTCGTCGACGCCGTCCATGCCCGGCAGGTCGAACATGGTGTCGAGCAGGATGCCCTCGAGGATCGAACGCAGCCCGCGGGCGCCAGTCTTGCGATCGATCGCCTTCTTCGACACGGCGACCAGCGCGTCG
>JBQCHA010000050.1:0-3854 GCA_051955175.1 Sphingomonas sp. | reverse complement strand
GCGCCGCGCTCGCGCTTGAAGAAGCCGCCCGGGATGCGCCCGGCCGACGAGAACTTTTCCTGGTAGTGGACGGTGAGCGGGAAGAAATCCTGCCCTTCCTTGACGTTCTTGGCGGCGGTCACCGCGGCGAGAACGACGGTTTCGCCGAGCGTCGCGATCACCGCGCCGTCGGCCTGGCGGGCGACCTTGCCCGTTTCGAGCGTGAGGGTCTTTCCGCCCCACTCGATGCTGACTTTCTTGCTGTTGAACATTCTATTTCCTTTACACCGGCGGGCCTATCCCGCCGGGGCCTGTAGTCGATGCCGCTCAGGGGCACCGTCTGGAGCCGTTCTTGGCTCGAAGAGAGAACCGAATTGCTCTCCCTTCATCACGTCCCCGGCGAAGGCCGGGGTCCAGTTACGCAGCGTTCACGGCGCTATCGCGCCGGTATCCGCTGGATCCCGTCCTGCGACGGGATGACACAAAACGTAAACGGCCCGCCGAAGCGGGCCGAACGTTTGTGTCACTTGCGAAGCCCGAGCTTCGCGATGAGATCGGTGTAGCGCTGGCCGTCCTTGTGACGGAGGTAATCCAGCAGCGACCGCCGCTTGTTGACCAGCATCAGCAGACCGCGGCGCGAATGGTTGTCCTTCGCATGGGTCTTGAAATGCTCGGTGAGATTCTTGATCCGCTCGGTCAGGATCGCGACCTGGACTTCGGTCGACCCGGTATCACCGGTGCCGCGACCATGTTCCTTGACGAGCGCGTCCTTGCGCTCCTGCGTAATCGACATGTGCTTTCCTTCGACATCGTGGCTTACAGATTGAAGCCGCGGACGACGCGGACCTCGCGGTCCTGAACCTCGACCAGCGCGACAGGCGTTTCGCCCGAGCGCGCAAAGTACTGGCCTTCGTCAGCAGCGATCCCGACCAAGACCCACCCCTGACGGAGCAGCCCTGCCTGATCGGGGGTGACGGGTAGAGCCGGGATGTCGTCCAGCCCCGCCGTCAGCGGCAGAGTGATGTCTTCAAGGGCGCGGGCCTTAGCCATTTCGGCCAGTTTGTCCAGCGAAATCGCCGAATCGAGGGTAAAGGGACCCGCCTTCACCCGGCGCAACATGGTGACGTGACCCACCGTGCCGAGCGCCTGCGCGATATCGCGCGCCAGGCTGCGGATGTAGGTACCCTTCGACACATGCGCAACCAGGGTGATTTCATCCTCCCCGGCGCGGCGAGGGGGACCAGCCGCAGGCTGGTGGAGGGGGGCTTCCCCAGGCACGTCGCTTGCCGCACTCCCCCTCCGCCGCTCTTCGAACGGTCCCCCTCCCCGTGCCGGGGAGGAGTGAAGCGCATGCACCGTCACCGTCCGCGTCTTCAGCGCCACCTCTTCCCCGGCACGCGCGAGATCGTAGGCGCGCCTGCCGTCGACCTTCAGCGCCGAATAAGCCGGCGGCACCTGTTCGATCGCGCCGGTGAAGCGCGGTAGCACCGCCTCGATCGCGGCGGCGGTAGGGCGCACCGCGCTGGTCGCGATCACCACGCCTTCGGCGTCGAGCGTGTCGGTCTCGGCGCCGAACCGGATGGTGAAGGCATAGACCTTGTCGCTGTCGAGCATCCGCCCGGCGAGCTTGGTCGCCTCGCCGATCGCGATCGGCAGCACGCCCGAGGCGAGCGGATCGAGCGTGCCGCCATGCCCGACCTTGAGCTTGGGGTATCCGCCTTCGCGCAGCGCGCGCTTGACCGCGCTCACCGCCTTGGTCGAGCCCAGCCCGACCGGCTTGTCCAATATGATCCATCCATGCATGACGCCGGCGCCATAGCCGCCAGCCGCCGCGCAGGCGAGGGGCGTCAGTGCGCCTTGTCGTCGTGCGGGTGCTTCTGCCGGGCGGGTGGGGGGAGGCTGGTCTTGATGCTCAGCACCGCGCAGGTCATGCGCGGATAATCGGTGCTGAACACTTTGGAAAACTGGTCGAACGCGCCCATCGTGTCGGTGGTGTAGGCGATGTCGATCGTCGCCATGTTGCCGATGCACGGCCCGCTCAACTGCACGCGGTACCAGTCGTTGCGATAATCCTGGACGTAGAACACGTCCTGCGTCGGCCCTTCCTGCCAATCGCGCAGGCCCTGCTGCCGCGCGAAGGGGATGGTGGTCTCCTTGCCGATCTCGCGCGGGTGCTGCGCGGCAGAGGCGGCCGTGGCGGCGCAGCAGGCGAGCGACAGGGCGGTGAGGATGGTGAGGCGCATGACGATCTCCTGCGCCCTGCCTGTCACAGCGCGGCTGAACCCAGGCTGAGCGGCTCGCCGGCCATCGCTGCGGCGAAGTGCTTGCGGCACAACGCGATGTAGCGGTCGTTGCCGCCGATCTCGGTCTGCGCGCCTTCGCGCACCGCCCGGCCGTGCGCATCGAGGCGCAGGTTCATCGTCGCCTTGCGGCCGCACATGCACACCGACTTTATCTCGATCAGCGCGTCGGCGATCGCCAGCAGCCGCGCGCTGCCGGGGAACAGCGCGCCCTGGAAATCGGTGCGCAGGCCATAAGCGAGCACCGGCACACCCAGTTCGTCGCACACGCGGGCGAGCTGGGCCACCTGGCGCTCGCTCAGGAACTGCGCCTCGTCGACCAGCACGCAGGCGAGCTGCCGGCGAGCGCACTCGTCGGCAACGCAGGCCAGCATGTCGGTGCCGCTGTCGAACGCGGTGGCGGGCGCCGAAAGGCCGATGCGCGAGGCGATGCTGCCGGCGGCGAACCGGTCGTCGATCGCGGCGGTGAACAGCATCGTCTCCATGCCGCGCTCGCGATAATTGAAGTCGGCCTGCAGCAGCGTGGTCGACTTACCCGCGTTCATCGAGGCGTAGTAGAAATAGAGCTTGGCCATGGCGCCTCATGGCGCAAGCGGGGGCGGCGATCCAGCCCGCGCGCAAAGCCGCCGGGGAGCGGCAACCCGCCCCCCGGCGCATCGCTTACCAGATGTGCACGCGCTGATCGGGCGGCAGGTAGAGCTTGTCGCTCGGCTTGACGTCGAACGCCGCATACCAGGCATCCACGTTGCGCACGACGCCGTCGGTGCGAAACTTGTCCGGGCTGTGCGGATCGGTCAGCATCTGCTGCCGTTCGGCGCCTTCGCGGGCCTTGCCGCGCCACGCCTGCGCGAAGGCGAGGAAGAAGCGCTGGTCGCCGGTCAGGCCGTCGATCACCGGCGCGGGCTTGCCGCCGAGCGAACGGTGATAGGCTTCATAGGCGGTCTGGATGCCGCCCAGATCGCCGATATTCTCGCCCAGCGTCAGCGCGCCCTTGATGTGCGTGCCCGGGATCGGCTCATAGCCGTCATACTGCTTGACCAGCGCCGCGGTGCGTTCGGTGAACGCCTTGCGCGAGGCGTCGGTCCACCAGTTGGCGAACTTGCCGTCGGGGCCGAACTGGCTGCCCTGATCGTCGAAGCCGTGGCCCATCTCGTGCCCGATCACCGCACCGATCGCGCCGTAATTGACCGCCGGATCGGCATTGGGATCGAAGAACGGCGGCTGCAGGATCGCCGCCGGGAAGGTGATCTGGTTCATCAACGGGTTGTAATAGGCGTTGATCGTCTGCGGCGTCATTTCCCACAACGTCCGGTCGACCGGCTTGCCGAGGCGCGAAAGCTGCAGGTTCCAGTCGAACTCGTCGGCGCGGATCGTGTTGCCCAGCAGGTCGTCACGCGCGATGCGGATCGGGCTGTAGTCGATATATTTGACCGGATGGCCGATGCGCGGCTCGAACGCGGCGAGCTTGGCCAGCGCCTTGGCCTTGGTCGCGTCGTCCATCCACGGGTTGGCGTCGAGCCGCACCTTCAGCGCCGCCTCCAGGTTCTTCACCAGGTCGGCCATCTTGGCCTCGCT
>JBQCHA010000049.1:0-17226 GCA_051955175.1 Sphingomonas sp. | reverse complement strand
CCCCGCCCAGCGCGCGGCCGCGCGTGGTGATGGTGATGCCGCCCGCGTGATAGGCGAACATCACCGGCTCGCCGCGAGGCACCAGCCGCGGCGTGCGCACGTCGAAACTACGCACCACGCTGCCGGCGGGGATCGGCCGGGCAGCCTCCTGCCCCGCCGCCTGCCGCGGATCGAGCGCACCGCGGGCGAGGCCCGCCGGGCGGTCGGCCGGGGTGAAGTCGCTCGCCTGCAGCAGGTCGCCGGCCATGACGGCGTGGGCGAGCACCGCCACCGGCACCTCTGCCGGGGCGGCCGGCGCCGCTGTCGCCGCGGCCGGCACCAGCAGCGCGAGCGCCGCCGGTGCGAACAGCCGGCGGATCATCGCAGCTGGCTCGTCGTCGACAGCATGTCGTCGGCGGTCTTCACCACGCGGCTGTTCATCTCATAGGCGCGCTGCGCGGAGATGAGCGCGGTAATCTCGGCGACCGGATTGACGTTCGATGCCTCGATGAAGCCCTGCTGCAGCGTGCCGAAGCCGGGATCGCCGGGATTGGCGACGGTCGGCTGGCCCGATGCGGCGGTCTCCAGAAACAGGTTGCTGCCCTGCGCTTCCAGCCCCGCCTCGTTGACGAAACTGGCGAGCTGGACCTGCCCCACCGTCTGCGGCGCCGGCTGCCCGGGCATCTGCGCCTGGACTTCGCCGGTCTTCGACACGCTGACGCTCAACGCGCCCTGCGGGATGGTGATGCCCGGCTGCACCGGCAGGCCATCGGAGGTGACGAGCTCGCCCTGATCCGACACCTGGAACGAACCGTCGCGGGTATAGGCGGTATCGCCCGACGGCAGCGTGACCGCGAAATAGCCCTTGCCCTGGATCGCCAGGTCATAGGGATTGTCGGTCTGGCTGAGCGCACCCTGTTCGGACACGCGATAGACCCCGCCGGCCTTGACACCCGCGCCGATCTGGATGCCGGTCGGCACGCGATTGTCGGGACCCGAGGCGGAGCCGGGACGCGACACCTGCTGGTACAGCAGGTCCTGGAACTCGGCCCGCTGCCGCTTGAAGGCGGTGGTGTTCATGTTGGCGATATTGTTGGAAATCACGTCGACGTTGGTCTGCTGCGCGAGCATCCCGGTGGCGGCGATCGAAAGCGAACGCATGAATCAGTCTCCTTGAAGAAGTCGGTCAGCCGAATTTGGAAAGTTGGTCGATGGCGGTCTTGCGCATGGAATCGATCGAGTCCGCCATCTGCTGGGTGGATTGATAGGCGCGCAGGATCTCCACCATGTTGGTCGTCTCGACGATCGGTTCGACGTTCGATCCCTCGACGCCGCCCGTGGTGAACTTGGTGTCGGCAGCGGCAAGCTCGGTGCCGCCGGTGCCGGCGAACAGGCCGTCGCCGCGCGGGTCGACGCTGCGCTCGTCACCGAACACGGTGACGGCGATCCGACCGAGCGGGCCGGCCGGTCCGCTGACGGTGCCGTCATGGCCGATGGTCAGGCGCCCCGCCTGGTCGGACGGGACGACGATCGGCCGCCCGCCCTCGCCCAGCACCGGCAGCCCGGCGGCGGTGACCAACGTGCCGTCGCTGCCCAGCTTCAGATAGCCCGCGCGCGTATAGGCGGTGCCGCCGTCGGCGGTCTGCACCGACAGATAGCCCGGCCCGTCGATCATCACGTCGAGCGGATTGCCGGTTGCCTGGAAACTGCCCTGGCTGGTGTCGTGCACCGTTCCGTAGTCGAGCACCAGCGCGGTGGTCGGCGCGACGTCGTCGGTCGTCCCGGTGCGTTCCACATATTGGTGGAACAGCGGGTCCTCGCGCTTGAATCCGGCCGTCGAGACGTTGGCCATATTATTGGCCACGACGTCGAGCTGGCGCCTCAAGGCCTGCTGCTGGCTCAGCAGCACATAGGAAGAGATGTCCATCGTACCAATTCCCTGTCGGCCGGCGCATTTTTCACGCACTAGGCAATAATTGCCTGCCGTCTCTCCTATAATAGGATCAAAGCGGCGCTTCGGTCGCCGATCGCACGGAGTTGTAAGGTGAGCGACGAAACATTGGAGCCAGCGGAGGACGGCGACGCCGCGCCCGCGCCGGAACCGAAGGGCAGGAAAAAGAAGAAGCTGCTGATCCTGGCGGGCGGCGGCGCGCTGCTGCTCGCGGGGGCCGGCGGTGGTGCCTATGCGCTGTTCGGCGGCCATGGCGACAAGGCCGCGACGCATCCGGCCGGCGAGACAGCCGACCCAGCGAGCTTCGTCGACGTACCGCCGATGATGGTCAACCTGCGCAGCAATGATGGCACGGCGCGGTTCCTGAAGGTCCACTTCGTCCTGGTGCCCGGCCCCAGGATCAAGCCCGACGAGTTGAAGAACGACCTGCCGATGCTGCTCGACAGCTATCAGCCGTTCCTGCGCGAGCTGCGGCCGGAAGACCTCGACGGCTCCGCCGCCGTCTACCGTATCAAGGAGCAACTGCTCGTGCTCGCCAACCAGACGCTGGGCCCGGACCGGGTCCAGGACGTCCTGATCCAGGACCTGATCCAGCAATGAGCGATACTTTCGAAGACTTCGACCTGCCCGAACCGCCAACGGTGCCGTTCGGCCAGGACGGCCAGCTGGACCAGGCGGGTATCGACGCGCTGTTCGGCGATTTCGCGGCGCCGATCGAGCCGAAGCAGGGCCTGCGCGCCGTCATCGAATCCGACGTCATCAGCCATGAACGGCTGCCGATGCTGGAGGTGGTGTTCGACCGCATGGTGCGCATCTTCGCGACGTCGATGCGCAATCTGACCTCCGACGCGATCGACGTCAGCCTGGAAGAAGTCCAGTCGGTGCGCTTCGGCGACTTCCTCAGCCACGTCGCGCTGCCCGCGATGATCGGTGTGTTCAGTATCGAGGAATGGGAGAATTTCGGCCTCATCACCGTCGATTCCGGCCTGATCTATTCGGTGGTCGACGCGCTGCTGGGCGGCCGTCGGGGCGCCGAGCCGATGATGATCGACGGGCGCGGCTTCACGACGATCGAGACCGATCTGGTCGCCCGCATGCTGCGCAATGCGCTGACGGACCTGTCCACCGCGATGGCGCCGATCACCGCCGCCACGATGGCGCTGGAGCGGATCGAGACCAGCCCGCGCTTCGCCGCCATCGCCGGCCCGACCAACGTCTGCGCGGTGGCGACCTTCCGCGTCGAGATGGAGGAGCGCGGCGGCCGCTTCCGCATCCTGCTGCCGTACGCCACGATTGAGCCGGTCCGCCATTTGCTGGGTCAGCGGTTCATGGGCGAGAAGCTCGGCCGCGACAGCATATGGGAATCGCACATGGCGTCCGAAGTCCGCCGTACCGAGGTGACGCTGGACGTCGTGCTCGGCGAGCGGCTGATGTCGCTGCGCGAGGTGCGCGGCTTCGCCATCGGGGATTCGTTCGCGCTGGATCGCGATCCCAACACCCCGGTCGAGCTGCACTGCGGCGGCGTTCCGCTTGGCCGCGCGCACATCGGCCAGCGCTCGCACCACGTTGCCATTCAATTGTTGACCGATATCGCAAAGGGCTATTCGGCATGATGTATTCGATGATCGCCAACCTGCTCACGATCGCCCTTTGCGCGGGCGTGATGGTGCAGAGCATCCGCATGATCCGCCTGCTGAACGCGGTGAAGCGCAATGACCTGTCGCAGGTCGTGGGCGCGCTCGACCAGTCGACGCTGCAGGCGCGGATCGTGCTGTCGGAGCTAAAGGGCACGCTGACGCAGTGCGCCACCGTCAGCACCAACGTGACCCGCGCCGCAGAACTCGCGGAAGAGCTGCAGGCGCTGATCGACGTCGCCGACGCCAGTGCCGAGCGGCTGGTCGCCGCGGCCACCGCCGGCCGCGCGCCCGCCGAGGATGACACCGCCGACAGCGACGACGACGCCGTTGCCGACGCGCCGGAAGAGACCGTGCAATGATCCGCCTGCCCTTGCTGGTGCTCACCGCTGCGGCGGCGGGCCTGAGCGTCGCTGCCCACACGGTGGAAGCGGCCGGCCAGACCGGCGCCCCCGAATCCCAGACGCGCCTCGGCGCCACGATCGGCAGCGAACTCGCCGCGCAGCGCCAGCGCGAATCGCAGCGCGCGCACAAGCTCGACATGCAGGAACAGGCGCTGAAGGCGACGCAGGCGCGCCTCAGCCAGCAGGTCGCCGCGCAGCAGCAGGAACAGCAGCAGGCGGCGCAGCCGACAGCGGGTGCGGCGCCCGGCGCCAGTCCGGCCGAGGATGCCTCGACCCAGCGCTACAGCGATCTCGCGCGCATCTACCAGGCGATGAAGCCGGCGCAGGCCGCCGTGGTGTTCGAACAGCTCGAGCCCGACGTCCAGCTCCACGTCGCGCAGCGGATGCAGCAGCGTGCCGCCGGGCTGATCATGGCGCAGATGACGCCCTCGGCCGCCGCGGCGCTCAGCATGGCGATGGCGCGCGGTGTGCCGATGCGCGCGCCCGCTGCTCCCAAAAGGTAACCGACCCGCGCAGTAGTTCTACGATACTGACGAATCGACCGGTTCGGGGGACAATCAGCAGTCCACAACTATGAGTCGTTCGGAGAATCGTGTTGCCGGATGCGGAGTTCCCGGTGCCGAACGGCTCCCGCGAGGCGGTGTTACGTCAGGCAGCGGTATTTGCGTCGGGGTTGCTGGTCATGCGCCGCGACCCGACGCTCGCTGCCATCGTCGCCGCTCTTGCCGCGCGGGTCGATACGCCGATCGCCGGCATCTGCGTGGTCGATCGCGGTGCATGCTGGCTGCCGGTCGCGACCGGCCTTGAGGCCGAAGTGGTGCATGCCGAGCTGGCGCTGTGCCCCCATGTGGTCGCCGCCGGGGCACCGCTGCTGATCCCCGACCTCACCGCCGATGCGCGCTTCGCCGATCATGACATGGTCACCGGCAGCTGCGGGCTCCGCGCCTATGCCGCGGCGCCGCTCAGGGGCTATGACGGGGCGTCGATCGGCACCATCTTCGTCGCCGACCAGCGGCCGCGCGAGGATTTCACCGACATCCAGGCGCTGCTCGTCGCGACCAGCACCAGGATCACCGACGAGGCGCAGGACGTGCGTCACCAGCATCGGCTGAAGCCGTTCGCGATCGAAGGGCTGAGCAACCTGATCCGCGACGCGCTGCGCGATGGCGATCATACGCTGGTCACGCGGCTGGACCGGGTGCTCCGCGCGATCGAGACCGGCTCGGCTCGCGATTAGAGGCGGCCGAGTTCCGGGGCAGCAACCGCGTATCGCGCGTTACTGGTGCGAGGTTCGCACTTCGATGATCAGTACCCGCCGGACGCCGGGATTGACCGCCCGCGCTGCCCGCGTCAGTCCGTCGGACAACAGCTGTGCATCCACCGGCAGATACGGTGAGGCGTGCAGCCGCGCGAAATCGAGCGCGGCGGCAAGCGTAGCGGCACGCAGCTGCGGTGCCTGCGCAGTCGCCATGGCTGCCGCTGCGGGATCGGCGAGTTCGAAGCTGGCGGTGAACGTCAGCCGCCCGATCACCGCGCCGGCGTCGACGATCGGCACGTCGAGCGGTGCCGCCGCGACGAGCGGTGGCGCGATGCTGCTCGCCGCCTCGGCACCATTGGCCGGTGCCGCGGCGGTCGCGAGCGACAGTCCCGGCAGCGCCAGCGGTATCCACGATCGTCGCAAACTCGGCACTCCATCACACGAGGGCGGAACCGGTCTGGCCCGACGTCTTCTATAATAGAAGGAAATGTCAGCAAGCGGACGTTCCCTGTGAGCCATGATCAGAAGCCGGCACGCGTTCGCGTCGTCGCCAGTGCCACGCCTCAACGGCGCCGGACCGATGTCGCCGCGACCGCTCCGGCGGCAGCGCAGGGAATCGATGCGGCCCAGCCAACCCCCGCGACGTCCGCGCGTCACTGGATCCTGGCGGTACTGTTCATCCTGGGTTGCGCGATCGGCGGAATCGTCCAGGCGTGGTTCTGGCGATGAAGCCGCTACGGTCCCTGTTGCTGGCCGGCACGGCGATGCTGCTCGCTGCGGCGGCGGCGCCGACACCGACGTCACCGGCTACCCCGGCGCCCTCGCCGACCCCGGCACCCTCTCCCAGTCCGACACCTGCACCCTCGCCCAGCCCGCTTCCTGCGGCGCTGCGGCTGCCTGGCTTCGCTGCGGCGCTGTCGCGGCAGCCGCTGCCGGCGCCGGGGCATTGGTCGGTCATCGCCGACGATGTCGCATGGCATCACATTGCCCGGAGCACGACGGACACGCGGCAGGCGGCGCGCTGGGCCTATGCCCAGAGCCTGATCGGCAGCGGTCGCGCCGCAATGGCGCGCGGCGTGCTGCAGGTGATGCGCACCGACGATCCCGATCTCGCGCTGGTGCCGGCGTGGCAGCTTGCCTGGGGCGTGGCGCTCGCTGGCGACGGCCGCCCGCATGACGCGCTGGCGGCGCTCGGCGCGCCCGAGCTCGCCGGCAATGCCGAAGCCTGCGCCTGGCGTCTGCGGCTGCTGGTGGCGCAAGGCGCGCCGGATGAGGCGCTCAAGCAGATCGCCTGCGCTCGGCCGGCGATCGCCGCGCGGCCGCCCGCGGCCCGGGCCCCCTTCCTGCTGGCGATGGCCGATGCCGATCTCCGCACGGGGCAGCCGGCGGCCGCAGTGCAGCGCCTGGCGGCGTTCCCCAACAACGATGTCCCGGCCAATTTGCGCCGCGGGCGGGCGATGATCGACACCGGCGACGGTGATGCCGCGCGCATCCGCCTGAAGCAGGTCCGCCACGCCGGCAATCCGGAGGCGCGCGCCGCCGCCGGCGAGCTGCTGATCGAGAATCCCCTGGCGCACCCGCAGATCGCGCCCGCCGTCGCGGCGCGGCAGCTCGACGCGTTGCTTTACACCTGGCGCGGCGGCGCGGTGGAGCGACATGCATTGTTCCTGCGCTGGCACTTGGCCGAGCAGATAAACGACGCGCAGGGCGAGCTCGCCACCGCCGCCACGCTGTTTCGCCATTTCGATCTCGGTACGCGGACCGCGCCCACCCTGGCGCGCGTGCGCCAGCGCCTCGCCGCGCTGGTCTCCGCCGGAAGCGGCCTGCCGGTAGCGCGGGCGGCGGGCCTCTATTGGGCGTTCCGCGACCTCGCGCCGACCGGTGGCGAAGGCGACCTGCTCGCCGCCCAGCTCGCCACGAGGCTCGCCGATGCCGGGCTCTACCAACGCGCGGCCGAACTGTTGCGCTACCAGCTCGACAATCGCGTGGAGCCGCTCGGCAAGGGGCCGCTGTCGGTCCGTGTTGCCAGCCTCTACCTCCTCGCCGGGCAGCCCGACAGCGCCTTGCGCACGATCCGCGACAGCGACGGTCCGGCCTATCCGGACGCGGTGCTGACCGACCGGCGGCGCGTCGAAGCGATCGCTTATTTCCGACTCGGCAAGCGCCCGGAGGCGGAGGCGCTGCTCGATCAGGTGCCCGATTCCGGGCCGCTGAAGGCCGAGATGATGTGGCGCGACCATGACTGGTCGTCGTTTGCCGCCGCCAATCGCGAGCTGCTGCCGTCTGGCGGCACGCTCGCAGCGGTCGACCAGACGATCGTGCTGCGCGAGGCGATCGCGCTGGCAATGGCCGGCGACGACCAGGACCTTGCCGAATTGCGCCGCCGCTACCTCGCCGCGTTCGCCGGCACGCCGGCCCAGGCCAGTTTCAACCTGTTGACCGAGAAGGTCGGCAGCCTGACGCCCGAACAGACCGGCACCGCACTCGCCGCGCTGCCCAGCGCCGAGCCGGTCGGCGCGCTCGCCGCCTTGCTCGATTCCACCGGGACGGCTGCTGCAGACTGAGCGGGAGCTTCCGGATCGCCTGCCGGCATCGCCGCCCTGCCGCCGCACTAGGACCTGAAGCGCCACCCCGGCCTTCGCCGGGATGGTGATCTGGTTGCGGTGCCGCGCTCCGGCTGTACGGCGGCGTTCCCGGCACGTTATCGCCTCCGCCCCGCAATCCCGACGAAAAGACGCCCCGCCCGGTGGTCCGGACGAGGCGTTGTTCGGGTAACCGAAGCTGACGACGGTGGCCGGAAGCGCCCGTGGCGCCCCCGGCGTCCCGCCGGCTAAAATTCGCTCCAGTCGTCGTCGCGGACCAGTGCCGCCACGGCCTTGCCCGGCAGCGGCTTCACCGGCGACTGATATGTTTCGACACGCGCCACCGCCGCCTTGGGCTTCTGCGACACCGCGACGGGGCGCGGCTGCCCCCCGCCCATGCCGGCATCGCCCACGCGGAACGAGCGGGCACGCTCCGACAGCGTGCCAACCTCGGCGTTCAGCGTCCGCGCCGCGGCCGACGCTTCCTCGACCATCGCAGCATTCTGCTGCGTCGCCTGGTCGAGCGAGCCGACTGCGGTGTTGATCTGCTGGATCGCGACCGCCTGCGCCTGGTTGTCGGCCGACATCTCGCCAAGCAGCTGGTGCACGGAGTCGACGTCCGACGAGATGCCGACCAGCGCCTGGTCGACCTTCTGCACGGCCTCGACCGCCAGCACGACGTCGGTCTGCGTCGCCGTCAGCTGTTCGCGGGCGCGCTTGGCCTCCTCCTCGGAGCGCATCGCCAGCTGGCCGACGAGATCGGCGACCACCGCGAAGCCGCGCCCCGCCTCACCGGCCCGGCCGGCCTCGACCGCAGCGTTCATCGCCAGCACGCGCGTCTGGAAGGCGATCTTGTCGAGCCCTTCGATCACACTGTCGATGCCCTTGGCGCTCTCCGCCACGCGGCCCATCGCCTGCACCGATTCGTCCGCGGTACGGCGGCCCGATTGGACGGTGGAGATCGCCTGGTCGGCACGGGCGACGGTGCGCTGCGCCGATTCGGCGCCGGCGCTCAGCCGATCGTTGATCTGCGCGATCGATGCCGCGGTTTCCTCCAGCGAGGCGGCGCTGCCTTCGGTCCGGCGGGCGAGGTCTTCCGACGCCTGCTGAATTTCCGAGGCACCGCTGCTGATCGTCTGCGCGCTGCTGACCACCGACTGGATCAGGTCACGCAGGCTGGCGATGGCGGCGTTGAAGTTGGTCTTCAGCGCGACGTACGATTCCGGGAAATCGGCGGTGATCGACTGGGTGAGGTCCCCGCCCGCCAGCGTCTCGAGATGGCCGGAGACCGTCTCGATCACGCGCGCCTGCTCCGCATCAGCGATGCGCTTGGCTTCGGCGGCGCGCGCCTGGTCGCGCGCGGCGTCGCGGAACACCAGTACCGCCTGTGCCATCGAGCCGACTTCGTCCTTGCGCTGGACGCCGGCGACGTCGACATCGTTGTTGCCGCCGGCCAGCGTGCGCATCGTGCCTTCAAGCACGCCGAGCGGACCGGAAATGGCGCGGCGAGCAATGAAGATGGCGAGGCCGATGCCCAGCACCAAACCGATGAAGCCCATCAGCATCAGGTTGCGGCTGGTGGCGTTTACGCCGGCGCTGAGATCATCGCTCGCCTTGTTCGTCTGGTCGATCCGGGTCCGTACGTACTGATTGATACTGGCCTGCATGTCGTCCGACAGCCGGTCGGCGCGCTGCAGCACCAAGCGCGCGTCCTCATTCTGATTGCGCAGACCGAACGCCACGCCTTGCGACGTCAGTCGGTTCAACTCCATGGTCTGGGACTTGAACGTCGCGACGTGATCGGCGAGCGCGGGCTCGCGCTTTTCAAACGTCGCGAAGTGCTGCATTGCCGACTGATAGGAACGACGCTGATCTTCCGCAGCATCGCGCGCGTTGGTCGAATTGCCGTCGTACGCCATCGTGCGATAGGCGTCGTAGACCATCGTCGTCAGGTCGTTCCTGGCCAAGGCGAGTTCGCGATTGTTCGGCTGAGACGCTCCAACCAGCTTACTGTATGAATCGTCCACTTTGCCGATTTGCGTGGCGCCGTCGACGACGACGACTAGCGTCACCAATCCCAACAGCATCATCAGTGCCGCGATCTTGGTGGCGATCTTTAAATTTATGAAGGCTTGCATTGGAGCTCTCTTGGCAGCGCGCGTCGATGGCCCCCCACCGAGAGGCACGCACGCTGGTCCACCTCTCCAATGGCATAATCTCCGTGTTATAGGATGCGCAGTGCGCTGCCGGTTGCCCGTGAGCGATTTCACGTGCCTGGCGCGACGGCCTGCCCGGATGCGATGTTGTCGTCCTATAATACCCCCATCATGCTGGAGGATTTGCAGGTGGCGACGCTCACCGGATCGACACGCGCCATTCAGGCGATGACACCGGACCGGCGGTTCGGGCGCGTCGTGTCGGTGCGCGGTGCGCTGATCGAGGTCGACGGCCTGGCCGGCGCGGCGCAGATCGGCTCGCGCGTGGCGCTCGACACGCCGAGCGGCACCGTCGCCGCCGAAGTGATCGGGATCGACACCGGGCTGGCGCAGTGCCTGCCCTTCTCCGACCCGCACGGCCTGCGATCGGGTACGATGGCGTGGCTGGAGGCGGGCAGCTTCGCGATCCGTCCCGGGACCGGCTGGCTCGGCCGCATGGTCGACGGTCTCGGCCGTCCGATCGACGGGCTCGGCCCGCTGCCACAGGGCGGCGAGGTGCAGCCGATCAAGGCAGCGCCGCCGCCGGCCGCCGTGCGCGCGCGGATCGGCGACCGCATCGAAACCGGCGTTTCAGCGCTCGACCTGTTCGTGCCGCTGTGCCGCGGTCAGCGGCTCGGCCTGTTCGCCGGCTCGGGCGTCGGCAAGTCGACCCTGCTGTCGATGCTGGCGCGCTGGACGGCGTGCGACGTCGCGGTGATCGGCCTGATCGGTGAGCGTGGCCGCGAGGTGCAGGAATTCGTCGAGGACGATCTCGGCGCCGAGGGGCTGGCGCGCAGCGTCGTGGTGGTCGCCACCTCCGACGAGCCGGCTCTGATGCGGCGCCAGGCGGCCTGGACCACGCTGGCGATCGCCGAACACTACCGACGCCAGGGCCTCGACGTCCTGTGCCTGATGGATTCGGTCACCCGCTTCGCCATGGCGCAGCGCGAGATCGGCCTGGCCGGCGGCGAGCCGCCGGCGACCAAGGGCTATCCGCCGACCGTGTTCGCCGAGCTGCCGCGCCTGTTGGAGCGCGCGGGCCCCGGCCTTCCGGGCGAGGGATCGATCACCGGCCTGTTCACCGTTCTGGTTGACGGCGACGATCACAACGAACCGATCGCGGATGCGGTGCGCGGGATTCTCGACGGCCACGTCGTCATTACCCGGCGCATTGCCGAACGCGGCCGCTATCCGGCGATCGACCTGTTGAAATCTGTATCGCGCACCCTGCCCCACTGCCTGCCGCCGGAAGACAATGCGCTGCGCGTGGCGGCACGGCGGACGCTCGCCACCTATGGCGACATGGAAGAGATCGTGCGGCTGGGCGCGTACAAGACCGGGTCCAATCCCGAAGTCGACGCCGCCGTGCGCATCGCACCCGAAATCGAGGCGCTGCTGACGCAGGGCAAGGACGATCGCGGCAGTGCCGCCGCTGGATTCGCCGCGCTCGCAACGTTGCTGGAGAAGAATGATGCGGACACCCTATGATGCGGTGCTGCGCGCGCTGGAACGCGAAATGGACGCGCTGAAATCGACCATCGCCGACGTCGCGCGCGAGCGCGACGCGATCGACATGCTGCACGCCGAACTGGGTATCCGCATCGTCGACGAAGCGAAGCTGGGCATGGGCGCCAACCGCTTTGCCGCCGCCTATCTGGCGCGCGCGCGCGAGGAGCACCGGCGCCTGGCCGCGGAACGCGACGCCGCCGACGCCCGGTTGACGCAACTGCGCGAGCACGCCGCCAGCCAATATGCCACGCAACAGGCGATCGAGCGCGCCGCTGTCGCACACCGCGAGGAACAGCAGCGCGAGATCGACCGGGCCGAGCAAGGCGCGACCGACGATGTCGTCGCCGCGCGCCACGTGCGCCAGGCGCAGGCACGGCGGGCCGCGGCATGAGCATCCCCGCCGCCGCCTTGTCGCGAATGACCGTCGCCCAACGCGCCATGGTCATCGAGCGCGCCGCCCGCAACGGCATCGAGAACCGCCTGTGGCAGGCGGCGCTCGGCACGTTCGACACCGATAATTCGGGCGAAAGCGACAGCATGCCATCGCTGGGCTTCGCCAATGCGCCGTTCAACATGCCGATGCCGACCGCCCACGCCGCACCGTCACAGCCCGCCGCGCCGGTCGATACGGCCGACGACGGCACCTGCGACCTCGGTGCGATCGATCCGCAACGGCTGGGCACCAACGCCTGCTATGCCGATTCGATCGCCGGCGCGGCGCGGCGCACCGGCATTCCCGAAACCGCCGTCGCCGCGATCGTCCAGGCCGAGGCGGCGAAGGACGGCAGCGGCCGCTGGAACAGCTATTCGCGCAACCCGCGGTCGAGCGCGGCCGGGCTCGGCCAGTTTCTCAGCCGTACCTGGATCGACATGGCGCAGCGCCCCGGCACCTGGCTCAATGATGCCGCGCGCAGCCATGGCTGGCTGGACGGCTCCGGCAAGGTCAAGGCCGATTCGCGCGGCGCCGCGCTGATGCTGCGGTACGATCCCAATGCCGCGATCCAGACGATCGCCGACTATGCGCGCAGCAATCTTGCGACGCTGCAGAAGGCCGGCGTCTCGCCCGGCAGCGACGCCACCAGCGTCGCGCGCACCGCCTACCTCGCCCATCAGCTCGGCCCGGGCGACGCAATTCGTTACCTGCATGGCGGGTTGTCGAACGATCGTGCACGGCAGCTGCTCGACGCACAAATCGGCGACCAGCGCGCCGGGCGCGCGATCGCGGCCACCGGCAGCGCCAGCGAGGCGCATCGCGACTGGCTGACCAGCTATGTCGCGCAGCACGTGCGTCCCGCCCAGTTCGCCCGCGAGGCATGATTTTCACGATTCCGTCCGCCGGAGCGAAATTACTCCTATAACGAATTTACCCGCGCCGGAAATTCACCCTTAAGGCGCCGTTAACCTAAAAAGTACCGGAAACTGCGGAAAAAGGTCGGCTTGGCGGCAAGACCTTACATCCGCTTACCGTGAATCCACTTATAGGATCATTTAACTCCTCTAAAAGGGCGACTGGCATTTAGGGCTCACCGGCGGGCAACGGGTCGTTCCGCCGGCTACCAATGGGGAGCCTATCATGTCGAAGACCACCGCAGCCCTGGAGGCCGCCGTCGCCCTCGTCATCGAGAATACGCCGAGCGAAGCCAAGCAGACGGCGCGCCAGCGCGTCGCCGCGGATCGCGCGTTCGCCGATATCCTGAAGTTGATCGCCCCGCGTATCCGCCACTTCGTTCGCCAATATGGCCTCACCCAATATTGGGACGATGCCGAGCAGTGCTGCGCCATCGGCGTGCATCGCGCCATCCAGGCTTACGATCCAACCCGCGCCAAATTCACCACCTTCGTGAACTGGCAGCTGCGCGGCGAGCTGCAGAGCCTGCGCTTCCGCATGGCGACCGACCAGCGGCCGTCGGCCAAGAAGGTCGAGGCGACCACCATTTCGCTGCAGAGCATCCGCTCCGACGACGAGGATTCCGTCTCGCTGGAGGCGCTGATCGAAGACGAGGACGCGCTGGACCGCACCGAGAGTGCCGCGGCCGACTTCATGGCCGATCAGGTCCGCGAGGCGCTGCTCGACACCTATGTCGATCACCTGCGTACCGTCGGCGTCGATCAGCTGAAGCGCCGCGCCCGGGCCACCCGGTCGACGCAGCGTAGCGAGCCGTCGCTGCCGCGCTTCCGTGCCGGCGCCGCGGTGGTCAATCCCGAGGAACTGGCCGCGCTCGAGGCGAAGCTTGCCGAACAGCGGCGGATCGTCGACCAGCGGCTGCGCGACGAAGGCGCGACGCCCACCCAGGAAGATCCGATGGAGCGCGAGCGCCTGCGTCAGGTCGCCAAGCGCGCCACCCAGGCGGTCGCCGACCTCGCCGCTGCCGATCCGCGCTTCCCCGGGCTGACCGAGCGCCGCAGCCATCCGCGTCGTCGCAAGACCGACGCCGCGCCCGCCAAGGCCACCGCCCTGCCGGATGCCAACGCGCCGCACAACAAGCTGGCGCAGGTGATCGAGATCGCCCCGCCCGCCCCGATCGAGACCGGCGACGCGGCGCTGGACGGCGCGGCCAATCACGACCGGCTGCAGCCGGACGCCCACGCCTCGATCCACTGATATCGGGCTTCAGGAGAGCATCATGTCTGACACGCTGCGGACAGCAATCGTCGAATCGGCCGACCTCGTGGCACCGACCGCCACCCTGCCCTTCGCCGGCGCCGCGCTGTCGCGCGTGACGGAAGAACTGGCCAAGGCGGCCGCGCTGTGGCTGGACACGGCCGATGCCGTGGTGCTGGCAATCGGTTTCGACCCTGATGCCACCGAAGCATCGGTGCTGTCCTGGGGGCGCAACCTGCAGCCGCGCGACCATGCGATGTGCGGCGCCGAACGCGTCGAGCGCCTGCTGATCCAGTCGGCGCGCCTGCTGACCAGCCGCCTGACCGAACGCTGGCCGGCCGGCGTCGGCCCGTCCCGACTGGGCGTGGTCACCGACGGAACGGGCGTCGCCTTCGCACCCGAGGACCCGTGGCCGATGGCCGCCGGGTGGCTCGATCGCCGCCGTCGGTCCCGCGCCGGTCTGGTCGCGCTGCAGCGGTTCGACGTTGCCGGCGGGTGGGCGCTGCTGACGCTGCCGCGCCACCGTCATCCGCTACACTGAAGCACGTCCGGGCCCACGCGCCCGTCCCCGTTCCACTGCTGTTCATTCGCCCCGGGACGGGTCATAAGCGATCTTTGATTGACCGACGGGGGGAGAAGTCGTGGCGCGCCCGAATGCCGACCTGCCGCAGAGCGCTGCCGCCGGCGCGGTGATGGTCGATCCCTATCGCGCGTTCATTTTCCCCAATCACATCCGCGAACGGCGCCGCGACGCCGGCTACGATACGCTGATGGACCTGGCACACGCGCTGCCCGACATCCCCTATATCCGCCTGTCGAAGATCGAGCGCGGCGAAGCCGTCGCGCGCGCCGAGGAACTGCGCCTGATCGCGGATGCGCTCGACCTGCCGCCGACCGAATTGCTGATCGACGTCGACGCACCGGATTTCGCCATCGCCGAATGGGCGCGGCCGTTCCTGCAGGGGCGCCAGCTCGACGTCGGTGCGGCCCGCTTCGCCGTAATGGTCGGGGCGGCGGTGCGCGCACGCCGGCACGCCGATCCCGATCTGACGATCGCCGCCATCGCACGCGACCACGGCCTGCCGCCGGTGATCCTGTCGCGCGTCGAGACCGCACAACGGCCGTTCGAGGAGTGGAACGAGCCGACCCGCGCCGCGGTGATGGCATTGCTCGGCGTGTCCGACGCGCAGGCGCTGGCCCAGCATGTCACCGCGCAGCTCGACAAGGGTGAGCTCGCGCCGTTTCTGGCGACGCTCGGCGACCCGGCGGTGCGGCTGGCGCGTACGCGCGACCGGATCGCGGCGTTGCGTTCGGAGCTTGCGGCGCCCGCGGCGCCACCCGCCTCGCCCGCCCTTGATGAGGCAATCGTCGTCACCGATCGACGGGTTGCGATCCTGGGCGTCGCCGGCAGCGACGGCCTGGTCGTGCCACAGGATACCGGCGAAGCGATCGTCGTCCCGCCCGACCTTGGCCCCAAGGTGATTGCGCTTCGCGTCTGCCGTGCCACGCTCGGCGGCGGGCTTCCCGGCCAATCCATCGTCTTCATCGATCCCGATCGCTATCCCGTCGCGGGCGGGCTGGCGGCGGTGCGCGAGGGCGGCGGCTACCGCCTGCTCGCCGTGGCGGTGGACCGCACCGGCAGGCTGAGCGGCTACAGCGTGGCGCCCGACCGGGAAGTCGTGCTGGACAGCCTGCCGCCCGGCGAAGCCGCGGCGATCGTGGCGGCGCGCTTCATCATCTGACGCAGATTAATTGCGGAGTATCGTCGATCCGTTATGGTCGGACCTCAGGGGAACGATCAGAATGGGGCGATGCGCGTAACGACAACAGTCGATTTGGCCGGGCGAAAGCGATCGACAGTTGTCACCGCCTGTCTAGCCACCAGCATTTTATTGAGCATTGCCTCCCTGTTGGGCGAGATCGCGCTGGCGACCGGCCCGGCCGGTGCAGTCTCGCTGATGCGGTTGCGCACCTTCGCCGTTCTGTTGCTCGCGCTGGCCGGTTGGCTGGCGAGCCGTTCGAAAGCGCCGCGTTTCGTGATCGCCCTGCTGGCCGCCGGCGATCTGCTCGTGCTGACAGCGACGATCCTGGCGATCGGTGGCCCGAGCGGCGGCATGACCAGTGCGGTCTTGGTCGCGGCGCTCGCCACCATCGCGACGGTCGGCGTGGCGTCGGTGGGGCGCCGCCAGCGCGAGGATGCACCGCTCGCTGCCCTTCCCGGCGCGCTCACGGTCAATCTGGCGGCCTTCGAAGCGATCGTCGCCCTGGAGCGTGGGATCGGCCTCGGCTTCGTCGCGCCGGGACCGGCGACCATGCTGGCCGGCTCTCTGGCGTTCGCCTTGCTCGGCGCGGCATTGCTCATCCAGACCACCGAAGACGCCCTCGCAGCTATGCCGGAGAATACGCCGGTCGAGCAGCGTGCGCTGCGGCTGATCGTGCCGCTGCTGATGGTCGCGCCGGCGATAATCACGTTCGCCGTCTGGCTGATCGACCGCACGATGAGCTCGGAATATCTGCCGCAGATCACCGCGACGACGATCCAGACGGTGCTGATCGCGTCGGTGCTGCTGTGGCTGCTCGGCCGGCTGACGCGCGAGCGGCGCGCGCTGCTGGAATTCACCGCCTCGGTCGACCTGACGCCGATCGCGCTGGTCGATGCCGAGGGGCGGATCGTCCATTGGTCGAAAGGGTGCGAGGAGCTCTACGGGTGGCCGGCCGAGCAGGCGATGGGCCGGCCGAAGCACCAGTTGCTGCAATCACGCATGGTCTCGGGCGGCGGCCCCATCGAAGCGAGTGCGACGGGAACCGAACTCTACGAGCGCCGCCGCGACGGCAGCTTCGTCCAGGTGCTGGAAAAATCACTCGCCACGCCGGCAGGAACGGGGCGCCCGACGCGTATCCTGTCGATGACCGACCTGACCGAGCGGGTCACCGCCGAGCGCGCGCTGCGCGAGAGCGAAGCGCACCTGACGCTCGCCGCGCATGCGCATTCGATCGGCATCTTCGACTGGGAGGTCGATACCGGCAGGATGAACTGGTTCGGCGAGACCGAACGGTTCCTGGGCCTGCCGATCGGCACGATGCGCGATTACGAGACGTGGCAGTCGATGGT
>JBQCHA010000048.1:0-8169 GCA_051955175.1 Sphingomonas sp. | reverse complement strand
TCACGCCGCGGTTCCAGATCGTCGCGTCGCCGCACACCGCGAACCTGTCGATCCCGAACGAGGACGCGCGCGCCGTCGACCTCGAGGATTCCAACCTTTTCGCGCTCAATCGCTTCCCCGGCTATGATCGCTGGGAGGATTCCACCCGCTTCACCTATGGCGTCGACTGGAACGTCGATTTGCCCGACTTCTCGCTCGATGCGACGATCGGGCAGAGCTATCGGCTGACGTCGCGGCCGGCGCTGTTCCCCGACGGCACGGGACTCACCGATCGCTGGTCGGACATCGTCGGACGGACCGAAATCCGCTATCGCGACTTCGTCTCGATCGTGCACCGATACCGGGTCGACAAGGACGGCCTCGCCTTCCGCCGCAACGAGGTGGACGCGACGATCGGCTCCCGCGCGACATACCTGCTCGCGGGCTATTTGCGGCTCAACCGCAACATCGACCCGACCATCGAGGACTTGCGCGACAGCGAAGAGGTGCGGCTTGCCGGACGGGTACAGTTCGGGCGTTTCTGGTCGGTGTTCGGTTCGACGATCATCGACCTTACCGATCGCAACGAAGACCCGCTGTCGCTGGCCGACGGTTTCGATCCGGTACGTCACCGCCTTGGCGTCGCCTATGAAGATGATTGCCTGAAGCTTGGCCTGACGTGGAAACGCGACTATCAGGAGACCGGCGATGCGCAGGCCGGCAACAGCTTCCTGTTGACGCTGGCATTCAAGAATCTGGGCCGCTAAGCTATGGTTCAGGCAGAATTGATATTAAGCGGCGCACGATTTCTCTGCGTTTGATGGGAACGATTATCACGTGATCATGTCGATTTCGAAGGCGGCGCGGTTCACCCGCTCGGTTGGACTTGTCGCTGCCCTGGCGCTCGGCAGCGCCGTTTTCGCGCAAACCGACACGGGTCAGGAAGACACGGATCAGGCGGCGCAGTCGGACAATACCGGCCTCAACATCCCGAGCGACGTGCAGCTGTTCGGCAAGCTCGATCCCAATGTCCGCAAGCCGACCGCGATCGTCAACGGCACGGTGATCACCGGTACCGACGTCGACCAGCGCGTAGCGCTGATCGAATCGGCCAATGATGTGCACGTACAGGGCGAGGACCTGAACCGGCTCAAGCTGCAGGTGCTGCGCGGCCTGATCGACGAGACGCTGGAAATCCAGGAAGCCAAGGCCAACGACGTCAAGGTCTCCGGGGACCAGATTCGCCAGGGCTTCAACCGCGTCGCCGCGAACTTCAAGATGACGCCCGACCAGCTGCGCGCCTATCTTGGCAAGATCGGTTCTTCGGAGCGCTCGCTCGACGGCCAGATAGAGGCGGAGATCGCCTGGCAGCAGTATCTCGGCAAGGAAGTCGAGCCGCTGGTCAACGTCGGCGACAAGGAGGTCCAGGAAATCCTCGACCGCCTGAAGGCCGAGCAGGGCACGCAGGAATATCACCTGCGTGAAATCTACATGTCGGCGGGTCCGGGCAGCGAGCAGCAGGTTCAGGCGAACATGCAGCAGCTGATGCAGCAGATCCAGACCGGGCAGCACCCGTTCGATTACTACGCCCAGCAATATTCCGAGGCCTCGACCCGGTCGGTCGGCGGCGACCTGTCGTGGGTGCAGCTCAACACGCTGCCCGACGCGCTGTCGGCGGCGGCGAAGCAGATGCAGGTTGGCCAGATCGCCGGGCCGATCCAGGTGCCGGGCGGTTTCTCGATCCTCTATCTTGTCGACAAGCGCGTCGTCGGCCAGGCCGATCCACGCGATGCGCAGCTCAGCCTGAAGCAGCTCACCGTCCATTTCCCCGCCGGCATCAGCAAGGCCCAGGCCGAGGCGCAGACCGCCGCCTTCGCCAAGGCGACGCAGGACATCCACGGCTGCGGCGACGTCGATCGCGTCGCCAAGCAGATCAACGCCGAGGTGGTCGACAACGATGCGGTGGTGATCCGCCAGCTGCCGCCGCAGCTGCAGGACATCATGCTGAAGCTCAACATCGGCGAAGCAACGCCGCCGTTCGGCTCGATCGACCAGGGCATCCGCACGCTGGTGCTGTGCGGCCGCAACGATCCGCCCGCCAACAACCTGCCGCGTGCCGATCAGTTGCAGGGCCGGCTCGAGCAGCAGCGCGTGAACCTGCGCGCAGAGCAGAAGCTGCGCGACCTGCGGCGCGACGCGGTGATCGAATATCGTTGAGGGAGGGTGCCTGAGCCGAGGATGCGCGCACCGCTAGCCGTTTCGATGGGAGACCCCGCCGGGGTCGGACCGGAAATCATCGCCAAGGCCTGGGCGGCCCGTGCACGCGAGGGGCTGACGGCGTTCTTCGCCGTCGGCGACTGCCGCGCGATCGAGCGGGTCTGGGACGGCCCGGTGCGGATGATCGACAGCCCGGCCAAGGCCACGGATGCGTTCGACGAGGCGCTGCCGGTGCTGCAGGTCGAGGATGCCGGCCCGATCACGCCGGGCCAGCCCGACAGCGGCGGCGCGCAATGCGCGCTTCATGCGCTGGAGCTCGCTACCGGGCTCGCCCGCTCGGGCGCGGCGGCGGCGCTGGTCACCGGTCCGGTGTCGAAGGCCCAGCTCTATAAGATCGGCTTCACCTATCCCGGTCAGACCGAGTTCGTTGCCGAGCGCGTCGGCGTCGCCGGCGAGAATGCGGTGATGATGCTCGCGGGGCCGACCTTACGCGTCGTACCCATCACCACCCACGTGCCGCTCGCCCGCGTGTCGAGCCTGCTCAGCGTCGACCTGGTGCTGGCGAAGGCGCGGGTCACCGCGCGCGGGCTGGAGCGCAACTTCGGCATCGCCAATCCCCGCCTCGCCTTCGCCGGGTTCAACCCGCATGCCGGCGAACAGGGCGCGATCGGCCGCGAGGAGATCGACATCCTGATGCCGGCAATCGAGCAATTGCGTGCCGAGGGGATCGATGCGCGCGACCCGCTTGCTGCCGACACGATGTTCCACCCGCGCGCCCGCGCGACCTATGACGCGGCGCTGTGCTGCTACCACGATCAGGCGCTGATCCCGATCAAGACGCTGCATTTCGACGAGGGCGTGAACATCACGCTAGGGCTGCCGATCGTGCGCACCTCGCCCGATCACGGCACCGCCTTCGCCATCGCCGGACAGGATCGCGCCGAGCCCGGCGCGATGATCGCCGCGCTGCGCATGGCCGCCGAAGCCGCCGAGCGGCGCGCCGCCGAACAACGATCGTGACCAAACTCCCACCGCTTCGCGAGGTGATCGCGAAGCACGGCCTGAGCGCCAGCAAGGCGCTGGGCCAGAACTTCCTGTTCGACAGCCAGTTGCTCGCGCGCATCGCCGCGGTGCCCGGCGACCTGACCGATGCCGAGGTGTTCGAGGTCGGTCCCGGCCCGGGCGGTCTGACGCGCGCGCTGCTCGCCGCGGGCGCGCGTGTGACCGCGGTGGAGCGCGACGCGCGCTGCATCCCCGCACTCGCCGAGCTGGCGGACGCCTATCCTGGCCGTTTGCGCGTGATCGAGGGCGATGCCCTGGCGATCGATGCGCCCACGCTGTTCGAGGGGCGGCCGCATATCGTTGCCAACCTTCCCTACAATGTCGGGACCGCGCTGTTCGTCGGCTGGCTGTCTGCGGATTGGGCGCCGTGGTGGCGCAGCATGACGCTGATGTTCCAGAAGGAAGTGGCGCAGCGCATCGTCGCCGGCGCAGGCGACGACGCCTACGGCCGCCTCGCCGTGCTGGCGCAGTGGCGCAGCACCGCCCGGATCGCGATGCCGGTTCACCGCTCCGCCTTCACCCCGCCGCCCAAGGTGATGTCGGCGGTCGTTCATGTCGTGCCGGGCGATCAGCCGGAGGGCGTCGACCTTCGAGTGCTCGAAAGCATCACCGCGGCTGCCTTCGGTCAGCGCCGCAAGATGCTACGGCAGAGCCTGAAGACCGTCCCCGGCGCGCTCGATGCGCTGAGCGCACTCGGCATCGATCCTACTCGGAGAGCTGAGACCCTGACGGTCGCCGATTACGTCGAGTTGGCGCGGCGGCTCACCGCGCGCTGATCACTCTGCCGCGGGTTTCGCGCCGGTGTCGACCTGCGCGGCGAGCGCGGTCGCCGGCGGCCCCTTGGCGATGGCGGCGGCGAGTTGCTGCGCTTCGGGGCACGGCCCCTTGCAGAGCTTCTGTAGCTTGTCGAGATCGGCCTTCGCCTGCTTCACCGCCCCCTTGGCGAGCAGCGCCTGCCCTTCCCCGCTGATCGCAGCGCGATCGTTGGGATCGAGCAGCAGCGCATCGCGATAATGGCGGATCGCCTTGCCGTTCAACCCGCGTCCGTGCGCTACGCTGCCGAGCAGGTCGAACGCCTCGCGATTGCGCGGATCGACGGCAAGCGCGGTTTCCAGATCGTCGGTCGCCTCGTCGAGCTTGCCAGCGGCATTTGCGGCCTTCCCCTTGGCGAGCCACTGGAGTGATCCTGCATCGATCTGATTGTCTGGCCGCTGGCTGTGGAGCGAGGTCGAAATCGAGACGAGCGTCAGCGCAGCTGCGGTGCCGACGAGCGAGATACGCATCAAATTCTCCAGCATGGCTCTGGTCGCAAGGCTAGCACGGGCGGACGAGCCGTGCGACGAAAAAACCGTCGGTGCCGTCGTGTGCGGGGGTGAGGCGCACGCCCTGACCGCGTGGCCGCCCCGCCGGTAGCGACAGCGGCTCGGCGCGCCATTCCGGGCGGCGGGCAAGGAAAGCCTGGGCCTGGTCCGCCCCTTCGGCATCGAGCAGCGAACAGACGATGTAGGTGATGGCGCCGCCGGGCTTCACGCAACGGGCGGCGACATCGAGCAGGTGCTGCTGCGTGGCGGCCAGGCGGTCGAGCCGGTCCGGCGTCAGGCGCCATCGCGCCTCCGGATTGCGCCGCCAGGTGCCGGTGCCGGAACAGGGCGCATCGACCAGCACCACATCGGCGCGGTCATGCCAGTCGGCCAGCGCGTCGGCCTCTCGGCCGGGGTCGAGCAGCCGCGTCGTGATGACGGTCGCGCCGGCGCGGGTGGCTCGCGGCGACAACCGCCCGAGCCGCCCGCGATCCACGTCGCAGGCCAGGATGGTGCCGCGGTTGCCCATGGCGGCGGCCAAGGCCAGGCTCTTGCCGCCGGCGCCGGCGCAGAGGTCGATCACCCCCATGCCGGACCGGGCGGCAGCGGCATCGGACACGATCTGGCTGCCTTCGTCCTGCACCTCGACCTGGCCATCGCGATAAACGGCGAGCGCCTCGACATTGGTGCCCGCCGGCAAGCGCAGCCCCGCGCGGGTCCGCGGCAGCGGCTCGGCGTCGGGGATGGCGGCGGCAACGTCGTCGCGCGAGGCATTGAGCGTGTTCGCCCGCACGTCCAGCGGCGCACGGCCGATCAGCGCCAGCATCTCGGCGTCGTCGAGCCCGGAGCTCGACAGCCGCTCGACCAGCCATTCCGGCGCGGCGCCGCCTGCAGCGACCGGCTCGTCAGCGGCGATCGGGGCCGGCGCATGCGGGCCGCCGTCGAAGGTGTCGGCGATGGTGGGTTCGTCGATCGCGAGCCCGAGCAGCGCCGCACGGCCGCTCGCCGGACGGTCGCCGGCGCGGCGGATGGCAGCATAGACCAGCTCGCGCACCGCGCGACGGTCCTTGCTGCCGGCATAGCGTCGCTCGGCGAAATAGCGCGCGATCAGCGTGTCGGCCGCGGGGCCCTGGTCGCGCGCGGCGGCGACGATCGCGTCGAGCAACTCGATCGCGGCCTGGCTGCGGGCGCCCGGCGTCATTGCCGGGGCGCCAGCAGCAGGAGTGCGGAGCGCAACGCCACGCCCCTTCCGCCCCGATCGCCGGGCTCCAACGGGTCAGCGCGTCGGGTAATTGGGAGCCTCGCGAGTGATCGTCACGTCGTGGACATGGCTTTCGCGCAGGCCGGCATTGGTGATGCGCACGAAGCGCGCGCGCTGCTGCAGCTCGGCGATGGTCGCGGCGCCGGTATAGCCCATCGCCGCTTTCACGCCGCCGACCAGCTGGTGGATGACGTCGCGTGCCGGGCCCTTGAACGGCACCTGGCCCTCGATCCCCTCGGGCACCAGCTTCAGCTGATCCTTGATGTCCTGCTGGAAATAGCGATCGGCCGACCCGCGCGCCATCGCGCCGACCGAGCCCATGCCGCGATAGCTCTTGTAGGCACGCCCCTGGTAGAGGAACGTCTCGCCAGGGGCTTCCTCCGTGCCGGCGAGCAGCGAGCCGATCATCACCGTCGACGCGCCGGCGGCGAGCGCCTTGGCGATGTCGCCGGAGGTACGGATGCCGCCGTCGGCGATCACCGGCACCCCGGCCTTGGCGCCTTCCTCGGCGCAATCCCTAACCCCGGTCCGCTGCGGCACGCCGACGCCCGCGACGACGCGCGTGGTGCAGATCGAGCCCGGACCGATGCCGACCTTGATGCCGTCGGCGCCGGCATCGATCAGCGCGCGGGTCGCCTCGGCAGTGGCGACGTTGCCGGCGATCACCTGGACAGCGTTGGAGAGCTTCTTGACCCGCTCGACCGCGCGCGACACCTCGCGGTTATGGCCGTGCGCGGTGTCGATGACGAGCAGGTCGAGCTCGGCATCGACCAGCGCAGCGCTACGCTCGAACCCCTTGTCGCCCACCGTCGAGGCGGCGGCGACGCGCAGTCGGCCCGCCGCATCCTTGGTGGCATTGGGATAGGTGACCGCCTTCTCGATATCCTTCACCGTGATCAGGCCGACGCAGCGATAATCCTCGTCAACGACCAGCAGCTTCTCGATGCGGCGCTGGTGGAGCAGCCGCCGCGCCTCGTCCTGACCGACGCCGGCCTTCACCGTCGCCAGATTCTCGTGGGTCATCAGCTCGGAAACCGGCTGATTGGGGTTCTCGGCGAAGCGTACATCGCGATGCGTCAGGATGCCGACCAGCCGCCCGTCCTTTTCGGTCACCGGGATGCCACTGATCCGATGCCGATCCATCAGCGCCTGCGCTTCGGCGAGCGGCGCGGTCGGCGCTATGGTGATCGGGTTGACCACCATGCCGCTTTCGTATCGCTTCACCTGACGCACCGCGTCGCACTGTTCCAGCACGCTCATGTTGCGGTGGAGCACGCCGATACCGCCGAGTTGCGCCATGGCGATCGCCATGTCCGCCTCGGTCACCGTATCCATCGCGGAGGACAGGATCGGGATGGTGAGCGCGATGCCGCGCGTCAGTTGCGTCCGGGTATCGGCCTGGCTGGGTAGAACGTCCGATTCCGCGGGTTGCAGCAGAACGTCGTCGAACGTGAGGCCGAGCCGAATGTCCATGGGGCGCCAGATCCTGGGTGCGAGGGTGGAGTCGTGGCGCGCCATGTAACCAAAGTGGGCGAATGGCGCTAGGGGGCGATCATGCCGGTTTGTGATGCGCGGTCGTGCCCGTCATGCTAGCCTTGCGACAGCCGACCCGGGGGGCGGTCGGCGAGGCTGCTCAGAGGCTTATCATGATCGTCATCATCGCCGCGCTGATCCTTGCATTGGTGCTGTTCTACCTGATGACCAGCATCAAGATCGTGCGCCAAGGCTATCAATACACGATCGAACATTTCGGCCGCTTTACCACGGTGGCGAAGCCGGGGTTCAATTTCTACCCGTCATTCTTCTACCGCGTCGGCAAGCGCGTGAACATGATGGAGCAGGTGCTCGACATCCCGGGCCAGGAGATCATCACCAAGGACAATGCGATGGTCGCGGTCGACGGTGTTGTCTTCTTTCAGGTGCTCGATGCCGCCAAGGCCGCCTATGAGGTTTCGGACCTCTATATCGCCCTGCTCAACCTCGTGACCACCAATCTGCGCACCGTGATGGGCTCGATGGACCTCGACGAGACCCTGTCCAAACGCGACGAAATCAATACGCGGCTGCTCTCCGTCGTTGACAACGCCACGGAGAACTGGGGCGTGAAGATCACGCGCGTCGAGCTTCGCGACATCCGCCCGCCGCAGGACATCGTCAACGCGATGACGCGGCAGATGAAAGCCGAGCGCGAGAAGCGCGCGGTCATCCTCGAAGCCGAGGGCATGCGGCAATCCGCCATCCTCAAGGCGGAGGGAGAGAAGCAGTCGGCGATCCTCGAGGCGGAGGGCGGTCGCGAAGCCGCTTTCCGTGAAGCCGAGGCGCGCGAGCGTGCAGCCCAAGCCGAAGCCA
>JBQCHA010000047.1:0-6329 GCA_051955175.1 Sphingomonas sp. | reverse complement strand
CGGGGCGGCGGCGGGTGCGGCGCCACGCGCAGGGCGCCACGCGCCGCTGCGGCCGGATCACGCGGCGGTGGCCGCGGCGCGGTGGTCTTGCCGACCGCGGCCTCCGGCGCGCCAGCGCCCGACGCCGGCGCGAGCGGGCTCGCGAGGCCGAAGCGCGTTGACTCGTGCGCCCGCCTTGCTTATGGGCACGGCAGCTAATGGGCCGCCGCTTTCGGCGGCTTTTTGCATTCAGATTTGCATAGGAATGAACGATGAAGCGGACCTTTCAGCCGAGCAACCTGGTGCGGGCGCGCCGTCACGGCTTCCGCGCGCGGATGGCGACGGTGGGTGGACGCAAGGTGCTGCGCGCCCGTCGCGCCCGCGGCCGCAAGAAGCTGTCGGCCTGAGACCGGGTGATCCCGGCACCGCCACCCCCGGGACGGACGGTGCCGCGCGGATCACGACTCTCACCCGCCGCGCCGATTTCCTGGCGGCGAACGGCGGGAAGCGGGCGCCGATGCCGGGCTTCGTGCTGCTGGTCCGGCCCCGCGACGACGGCGACGCGGTGATGCGCTTCGGCATCACCGTCACCAAGAAGATCGGCAACGCCGTGGTGCGCAACCGCATGAAGCGGCGCTTCCGCGCACTCGCGCGCGAAGTACTGCCGGCGGCCGGCGTGGTCGGTGCCGACCATGTGCTGATCGGTCGCGCCGGCGGTGTCGAGCGCGATTTCGCCCGCCTGCGCGCCGAGTTCGTCAAGGCGCTGGGGAAGCTGGCGCGATGAGCGATACGCAGCGGCCCGCGGCCGGCGGATCGATCCTGTCCCGCCTGCTCATCCTGTTGTGCCGGCTATGGCAGCTCGGCCCGTCGATGATCCTGCCGCCCAGCTGCCGCTATCAGCCGAGCTGTTCGGCCTATGCAATCGAGGCACTTCGCCGCTATGGGGCGCTGAAGGGCGGCTGGCTCGCCACGCGGCGCATCGCGCGCTGCCATCCCTGGGGGGGACATGGTTACGACCCGGTCCCGGAGGCTCACCAACACCACCGAGGTCGACCTTAAGTGAAGCAAGACAATCGCAACCTCGTGATCTTCGCCGTGCTGGCGGTGCTGATCCTGTTCGGCTGGCCGGTCATCATGAAGACCTTTGCGCCCAATTCGGCGCCCAGTACGGCCAACCCGCCGCCAACCGAGACCATCGACAAGGCAGCACCGGCAACCGCCGGCCCGGATACGCAGCCGACCGCCGACAGCCCGGTCGCCAACCGCAATCGCGCCGCCGTGCTCGCCTCCAGCCCGCGCGTGCGGATCGAGACGCCGACGCTGCAGGGCTCGATCGACCTGCGCGGCGCGCGGATCGACGACCTGGTGCTGCGCAAATACGCCCAGACGATCAAGAAGGACGCGCCGCCGGTGCGGTTGCTGTCGCCGTCGGGCGCCCCCGATGCCTATTTCGCCGGCTTCGGCTGGCGCGGCCAGGGCTTCACCCCGCCCTCGCCCGACACCGTATGGCAGGCATCCGGCACCGTGCTCAGCCCGGGCCAGCCGGTGACGCTCAGCGCCGCCAACGACCAGGGCCAGCGCTTCCAGATCACGCTCGCTGTCGACGACCGATATATGTTCACCGTGCGCCAGACGGTGGCGAACGCCGGTACGCGTCCGGTCGCGGTGGCGAGCTACGCGCTGGTCAATCGCTCGGCCGCCTCGGCCGATCCGTCGAGCTGGATGCTGCACACCGGCCCGATGGCCGTCCACAACGGCTCGGCCGACTATTCGCTGAGCTACAAGGACGTCGCCAAGGAGAACCAGGGCTTCACCGGCAAGGGCGGCTGGTACGGCTTTTCCGACCAATATTGGCTGACCGCGCTGATCCCCGACCAGGCGCAGCAGGTGAACGCGCAGTTCCGCGCCGGCCAGCACGGCGCGTTCCAGGCCGATTATTCGAGCGCGCCCAAGGTGGTGCAGCCGGGCCAGACCTATAGCCAGACGTCGCGCTTCTTCGCCGGTGCAAAGGAAGTGCGCCTGCTCGATAATTACCAGGATCACGCCGGCGTGCCGCTGTTCGGCAAGGCGGTCGACTGGGGCTGGTTCGAGATCGTCGAGAAGCCGATCTTCTATTATCTCGACTGGCTGTTCCACCTGATCGGCAATTTCGGCGTGGCGATCATCCTGCTGACGCTCACGATCCGCGGCGCGATGTTCCCGATCGCGCAGCGCCAGTTCGCCTCGATGGCGAAGATGCGCGCGCTGCAGCCCAAGATGAAGGCGCTGCAGGAACGCCACAAGGACGACAAGCCGCGCCAGCAGCAGGAGATCATGGCGCTGTACAAGGCGGAGGGCGCCAATCCGCTCGCCGGTTGCCTGCCGACGTTGCTGCAGGTCCCGGTGTTCTACGCGCTCTATAAGGTGCTGCGCCTGTCGATCGAAATGCGCCACCAGCCGTTCGTGCTGTGGATCAAGGACCTGTCGGCACCCGATCCGCTGACGCCGGTCAATCTGTTCGGCCTGCTGCCCTTCACGCCGCCGCACGTCGTCGCGATCGGCATCGTGCCGATCCTGCTCGGCATCTCGATGTACTTCCAGTTCAAGCTCAACCCGGCCCCGATGGAAGACGCGCAGAAGCAGGTGTTCGGCATCATGCCCTGGGTGCTGATGTTCGTGATGGCGCCCTATGCGGTCGGCCTGCAGCTCTACTGGATCACGTCGAACTGCCTGACGATCCTGCAGCAGCAACTGCTCTATGCCCGGCATCCCGAACTCAAGACGAAGCCGGCAAAGTGAGGACACGTGGCTGAGCCGTTCGACGAAGAGGCGATCGAAACCGCCCGCAAGGTCTTCGCCGGCCCAATCGCCTTCCTGAAGTCGGCGCCGGCGCTGACCTTCCTGCCCGGCCCGGACGTGCCGGAGGTGGCGTTCGCCGGCCGGTCGAACGTCGGCAAGTCGTCGCTGCTCAACGCGCTGACCGGCCGCAAGGCACTGGCGCGTACCTCGGTCACGCCGGGGCGCACGCAGGAGCTCAACTTCTTCGACGTCGGCGAGCCGCTTGGCTTCCGCCTGGTCGACATGCCCGGCTATGGGTTCGCCAAGGCGCCCAAGGACATGGTCAAGAAGTGGCGCTTCCTGGTGAACGACTATCTGCGCGGCCGTGCGGTGCTGAAGCGCACGCTGGTGCTGATCGACTCGCGCCACGGCCTGAAAGAGGTCGACCGCGAGATGCTCGACATGCTCGACAAGGCGGCGGTAAGCTATCGCCTGGTGCTGACCAAGGCGGACAAGGTGAAGCCGACCGCGCTGGCCGACACCGTCGTGGCAACCGCCGCCGAGGCGCGCAAGCGCCCCGCCGCCCATCCCGAGGTGCTGGCGACGTCGAGCGAGACGGGCCTTGGCATCGCCGATCTGCGCGCCGCAGTGATCGACGCGATCGGCTGAGGATCACCATTGCCGCCCGACCGTTGACGGGGGATAATCCCGCAACAGTCAGGCAGAGGAGGCAATGCGATGGCACGGCTCGGCAGGATTGCGGCAGTGGGCGGCGGCGTAGCGGCGCTGGCCGGTGCTGCCACGGCGTTGCTCGCCTATCGCGAGAAAACGGTCGAACGGCCCGATTACACCCTGGTCGAGAGCGACGGCGCGATCGAGGTGCGCGACTATCCGTCGCTGGTGGTGGCGGAAGCGACCGCGCCGGGGGACCGGCTGACGGCGTTGAATGAGGGCTTCAAACAGCTCGCCGACTATATTTTCGCCAAGCGCCGCGGCCCCGGCGACGGCGAGCGCGTCGGCGAGAAGATCGCGATGACCGCGCCGGTCCTGTCCGATCGCGATGCCGATAACCACTGGCGCACGCGCTTCGTCATGCCGGCAAGCGAAACGCCCGAATCGCTGCCGGCCCCCGACGGCGGCGTGCATGTCGCCAGGGTGGCAGCGCGGCGCGTCGGCGCCATCCGCTTCGCCGGCAGCGCAGGCGACCGCGCGCTGGCCGACCGCGAGCGTGAGCTGCGCCTTTGGCTCGCCCGCCATGGCTACGAACCGACGGGGCCGGCCGAACACGCCTACTACAACTCGCCGTTCGTCCCGCCGCCGCTGCGGCATAATGAGGTAATGGTGCCGGTGAAGGGGTAGCGTCGAGGCCGCAAGCCTTGAAGGATCGCTCGGCGATCTACCTGGCTGACCCTCACCCTTCCCGTCCGCCTTCGGCTCGTGGGCCCCTTCCCTCTCCCATTGGGAAAGGGAGGGAGGCGCGCAGCGCCGGAAGGGTGAGGGCGACCCAGCCACTAGCAACGCTCGGACCAGCGCCAGCCTCCCCTGGCCCCCAGAACCCCGAACTTGTTCCGGCGGCCCCCTCTGGCCGAAAGCACGACAAGCGCCGCTCCGGCGGCACCGTGGACGCCGGGACGAGCCCGGCATGACGCTTGCCGAAGCGCCGCTTCCCCTCCCCGTCCACGAAAAAGCCGCCGTTCGGCATCCCGAACGGCGGCTCTAATTCATTTCAGCGACTAGCCTGTCTTACTGGCCGCCCGGCGCTCCACCGGGGGGGCCGCCGGCACCGCCCTGCTGTTGCTGCATGCTCTGCATCATCTGCATCTGCTGCTGCACCACGCTCTGCGGCAGGAAGTCGACCAGTTCGGCGTCGAACACCAGCACCGAATCGGGCGGGATCGGGCCGGCGCCGTGGTCGCCGTAGCCGAGATCGGGCTTGATCCAGAACCGGTACTTGGCGCCCTTGGTCATCAGCTTCAGGCCTTCGGAAAAGCCCTTGATGCTGCCCGCGACCGGCAGCGGCGTCGGCTGCTTCGAGGCGTCGAACACCGAGCCATCACGCAGCTTGCCGGTGTAGTTGATCAGCGCGACGTCATCATCGGTCGGATGATCGCCGCCCTTGCCTGGCGTCAGCACGCGATATTCCAGGCCGCTCGCGGTGGTCTTCACCCCCGGCCGCTTCGCATTCCAGGCCAGGAACTGGTCGTTGCTGCCCTTGGTCGCGACCACCGCTGCAGTGCCTTGGAACGCCAGCAGCGCAGCAATGACGATCGCGGCCACGATCCCCACCCAGAGCAGCACAACGTAGCTCCGCCGGGTCGGCTGGAGCGGAACGGCGGTCACGGACATGTCAGGCGGCCTCGCGCGGGGATAGTGTCGGGAAAGCAATAAGGCCGAGGCATCCGCCCCGGCCCGTCACGTCGGCTTAGCGGACGCCGTCGCGCTCCATCCGCTTGCGCTCCAGCTTGCGGGCGCGGCGGACAGCGGCGGCACGCTCGCGGGCGCGCTTCTCGCTCGGCTTCTCGTAATGACGGCGCAGCTTCATCTCGCGATAGACGCCCTCGCGCTGCAGCTTTTTCTTGAGCGCGCGCAGCGCCTGGTCGACGTTATTGTCGCGAACGATGATTTGCATAAGGCCGTCGGTCTCCGAATCAATACATGGGGGTCGCGGCAAGCATGGCCTGCCGCGTATCGGCCGCGCCCTATCAGCACGGCCCGCGATTATCAAGCGAATTGGCGCAATAGCTGGTTCCCCGCCGCCGCCATTTCCACCGCCGCCGGCCTTGGCTATGGCGGAGCCATGACCCAAGGCGCCGAACTCGTCCTCTATAACAGCCTCACCCGCCGGATTGAACCGTTCGTGCCGATCGAGCGCGGCCATGCCCGGCTCTATTCGTGCGGGCCCACCGTCTACAATTACGCGCATATCGGCAATTTGCGCGCCTATGTCTTCACCGACACGCTGAGCCGCGTGCTGGCGTGGAAGGGCTATCAGGTCACTCACGTCATCAACATCACCGATGTCGGCCACCTGACCTCCGATGCCGACGCCGGTGACGACAAGATGGAGGCCGCCGCGCGCGCCCAGGCCAAGAGCATCTGGGACATCGCCGCGCATTACACGCAGGCGTTCAAGGCGAACATCGCCGACCTCAACATCCGCGAGCCGAGTCGCTGGGCAGTCGCCACCGATCATATCGGCGAGATGATCGCCTTCGCCGAGCGAATCGCGCCGGCGCATTGCTACGAGTTGGACACCGGGCTCTATTTCGATGTGTCCACCGTGCCGCATTACGGCGCGCTCGCCGGTGGGCAGGACGATGCCGCGGCTGGCCGGATCGAGGCGGTGGCCGGCAAGCGCCACCCGCAGGATTTCGCGATCTGGCGCAAATCGGCGCCGGGCGAGAACCGCCAGATGGAATGGGATTCGCCCTGGGGTCGCGGCGCCCCGGGCTGGCACCTCGAATGCTCGGTGATGAGCAAGAAGTATCTCGGCGAACAGTTCGACATCCACACCGGCGGGATCGACCACCGCGAGATCCACCACCCCAATGAGATTGCGCAAAATCAGGCGCATTGCGACTGCGCCGAGACCG
>JBQCHA010000046.1:0-4594 GCA_051955175.1 Sphingomonas sp. | reverse complement strand
ACCCCCACGCGCTGGATTTCCCATTCGAGCGTCACGCCAGAATGCGCCTTCACCCGCTGGCGCACCTCTTCGCCCAGCGCCTCGATATCGGCGCTCGACGCCCCACCGAGGTTGAGCAGGAAGTTGCAATGTTTCTCGCTGACCTGCGCGCCGCCGCGGGTGAGACCACGACAGCCGGCGGCGTCGATCAGGCGCCAGGCCTTGTCGCCGTCGGGGTTCTTGAAGGTCGAGCCGCCGGTGCGCGAGCGCAGCGGCTGCGACGCCTCGCGCTCGGCGGCGATGCGGTCCATCTCGGCAGCGATTACCGCCTTGTCGCCGGGCGTGCCGGCGAACACCGCCTCGACCACCACCGCGCCGGCCGGCAGATCGGAATGGCGATAGGTATAGCCCAGCTTCGCCGCCGGCCAGGTCTCGACCGCGCCGTCGCGCGTCACCACGGTCGCCTCGACCAGGATGTCGCTGGTGTCGCGGCCATAGGCGCCGGCGTTCATCCGCACCGCGCCGCCGACCGTGCCGGGAATGCCCCGCAGGAACTCCAGGCCCGCGATGCCGGCGTCGCGCGCCGCGCTCGCCACGGTGATGCCCATCGCCCCGGCGCCGGCACGCACGCGGTTGCCGGGTTCGACCGTCACCTTGGCCATCGCCTTGGGCAGCCGCACCACCACGCCGGGCACGCCGCCGTCGCGCACGATCAGGTTGGAGCCGACACCGACCGGCAGCACCGGCGTCTCCGCATCCAGCCCGGCCATGAAGCTCGCCAGAGCCTCGACGCTCTCCGGGCGCACCAGCCATTCGGCCGGCCCGCCGGTGCGGAACCAGATGAAGTCGGCCAGGCTGCCGTGATGCTCGGCCGAGCCCTTGAGCGGCGGCAGGGCGTAACAGACCGCGCTCACTTGATGCCCCATAGCGACGCCCAGCTGCGCCATGCCGCCATGTTCGCCTCGGCGGCCTTGCGGCCGGCCTCTTGCATCCTGAGCATCTGCTCGCCGGCGCCCAGCATCTTCTGTCCGGCCTCCAGCGAGGCGCGCTGCGCGTCGAGCATCTGCTGCTGCACCTTCAGCGATGCGGTGAACCAGTCGGTCATGCGGCCTCGCTTTCGGCACGGTGTGCGCGGATGCCGTCGGCCAGTCCGGCGGCCCATTTGGTGATGTCGCCGGCACCGAGGCACACGACGAGGTCGCCCTCGCCGATCGTGCCGGCCAGCGTTGCGGCAAGCGCATTCGGATCGGCGACCGTCGCCACCGATCGGTGACCGCGCCGCTTCAGCCCCTCGACCAGCGCCGGCGCATCGATCCCCTCGATCGGCGCTTCGCCCGCGGCATAGACCGGGGTGACCAGCACCATGTCGGCGTCGTTGAACGCGGTCTGGAACTCGCCCATCAGGTCGCGCAGCCGGGTGTAGCGATGCGGCTGAACGACCGCGACGACGCGCCCCTTGGTCCCCTCGCGCGCGGCGGCGAGCACCGCGCGGATCTCGACCGGATGGTGGCCGTAATCGTCGATGATCGGCACGCCGGCGACCTCGCCGACCTTGGTGAAGCGCCGCTTGACCCCGCCAAACGCGGCGAACCCGCGCTGGATCGTCGCGTCATCGATGCCCAGCTCGATCGCCACGCCGATCGCCGCCAGCGCGTTCTGGACGTTGTGGCGGCCCGGCATCGGCAGCTCGACGCCCTCGATCAGGCGGGTGTCGCCGTCACGATTGCGTACCATCACGTCGAAACGGTTGCCGCCGGGGAACGGCACGACGTTCTGGCCGCGGATGTCGGCCTGCGCCGCGAAGCCGTAGGTGACGATGCGGCGGTCGCGGATGCGCGGCACGATGCCCTGCACTTCCGGATGATCGAGGCACAGGAACGCGGCGCCGTAGAACGGCACGTTCTCGACGAATTCGACGAACGCGCGCTTCACCGCGTCGAAATCGCCATAATGATCGAGATGTTCGGGATCGATGTTGGTGACGACCGCCAGCGTCCCGTCCAATCGCAGGAAGCTGCCGTCGCTCTCATCGGCCTCGACCACCATCCAGTCGCTGGCGCCCAGTCGCGCGTTCGATCCGTAGCTGTTGATGATGCCGCCGTTGATCACCGTCGGATCGACCCCGCCGGCATCGAGCAGTGCGGCGACCATGGAGGTGGTCGTCGTCTTGCCGTGCGTGCCGGCGACCGCGACGGTGGACTTCAGTCGCATCAGTTCGGCCAGCATCTCGGCACGCCGCACCAGCGGAATGCGCCGCTCGAGCGCCGCCTCGACCTCGGGGTTGCCGCGCTTGACGGCGGTGGAGACGACCACCACGGCGGCGTCGCCCAGGTTCTCGGCCTTGTGGCCGACATGGATGGCGATGCCCTTGGCGCGCAGCCCCTGCACCGTCGCGCCTTCGGCCAGGTCCGAGCCCTGCACCGAATAGCCGAGATTGTGCATCACCTCGGCAATGCCGGACATGCCGATGCCGCCGATGCCGACGAAGTGGATCGTGCCGATGTCGGTGCCGACGCCCTTCATCGAATGTCTCCGATGAAGGGTGTCGCCTGTTCGGAGCGTGTCGAGGGGCTCTTCATGCCGTCACGCCCTCGGGCAGCGGCACGCCGTAGTCGCGCTGGTCCTCACGTGCCGGTGCCAACCCTTCGACCAGATCGGCCAGATCCCGCGTGGCATCGGGGCGGCCGCAGCTCTTCGCCCGCGCCGCGGCGTTCTGCAGCGCCTGCGGATCGAGGCCGAGCTTCTGCATCTGCTTGGCGAGCTCCTTGGGCGTGAACGCCTTCTGGGGGATCGTCCGCGCCCCGCCCGCCTCGGTGATCTCGCGCGCGTTGGCGGTCTGGTGATCGTCGGTGGCGATCGGCAGCGGCACCAGGATCGCCGGGCGGCCGGCAGCGGTCAGCTCCGCGATGGTCGAGGCACCGGCGCGCGCGATCACCAGATGTGCCCAGGCGAGATGCTCGGGCATGTCGGGCAGATAGGTGGCGAGCTCGGCGGCGATCGACAGCTCGGCATATTTGGCGCGGCACTCGTCGATATCCTCGATCCGCGCCTGGTGCGTCACCTGCAGCCGGCGCCGGAAGCTGACCGGCAGCATCGCGAGGCCGTCCGGCACCACCTGGCTCAGCACGCTTGCGCCCTGGCTGCCGCCGGTCACCAGCACGCGGAAGATGCCATCCTCCTCCAGCAGCGGATAGGGACGGTCGCGTAAGCCCAGCACCGCCTCGCGCACCGGATTGCCGACCAGATGCGTCTTGGCCTGCCACTGCGGCTTCAGCCGGTCGACCTCGGCATAGGAGGTGGCGATGGCATCGACGCGCCGCGCGACGAGACGGTTGACGCGGCCGAGCACCGCGTTCTGCTCGTGCACCGCGGCCGGGATCTTGGCCTTGAAGGCGGCGAGCAGCGCCGGCAGCGCCGGATAGCCGCCGAAGCCGATCACCGCCTCGGGCTTGAAGGTGCGGTAGAGCTCGCGCGCCATCGCGCGGCCGGCGAGCACCTGGCGCATGCCCTTCAGCCAGCCGATCGGCCCGCCCGACAGACGGCCGGCGGGCAGGATGTGGGTCTGCACCTCCTCGAACAGGCCGGGGAAGCGCACGCCGCGCTCATCCGACACCAAGGCGACGCGGTGGCCGCGCCGGGTGAGCTCGGCGGCGAGCGCCGCGGCGGGAACCATATGGCCGCCGGTACCGCCGGCAGCGAGGACGAAGTGGCGTTCGCGTGTCATCGTCCACTCCATCGCACGACATAGGGCGAGCGCGTCAAGAACGGGTTTCTCCGGGTGAAGGCGAGCAGCAGGCCCATGCCGATCGAGAGCGCGACCATCGACGAGCCGCCATAGCTGATGAACGGCAGCGTCATGCCCTTGGACGGCGCCATGCCGGTGTTGACCAGGATGTTGATCAGTGCCTGCGCGCCGAACTGCGTGGCGAGGCCGGCGGCGGCGAGCAGGCGGAATTCGTCCTGCTCATCGAGCAGCTTGACGTAGACGCGGATGACCAGCGCCAGGAACAGCAAGCCGACGATCGCGCAGGCGATCAGGCCGAATTCCTCGCCGATCACCGAGAAGATGTAGTCGGTATGCGCCTCCGGCAGGCGGAACTTCATCACGCCGCCGCCCGGACCGGTGCCGAACAGGCCCCCGGCGGTCAGCGTCGCATGCGCCATGTCGGTCTGATAATGGTCGATCTGCGTGGTGTTGGTGTCGGGGAACAGGAACGCGTTGATGCGGATGCGCGCGGTCGAATAGAAAGTATAGGCGGCGAGCAGCCCCAGCGGCACGCAGCCGATCAGTGCGCCCAGGATACGCATCGGCGCGCCCGAGATCATCAGCAACGCCAGCCACACCAGGCCGAAGATCATCGTCTGGCCGAAATCGGGCTCCATCATCAGCAGCGCACCGATCACGGCGGTCAACGCCAGCGTGATCGGGAACACAGGCAGTTCGCTGTCCTGCGCGCGCAGTGAGAGCAGCCAGGCCGTGGTCACGATGAAGAACGGCTTGAGGAATTCGGAGGGCTGGAACTGGCCGATCCCGACCCCGAACCAGCGCCGCGCGCCATTCGCCGCTGAGCCGACAAAAGGCACTAGCGCGAGCAGCACGACAAACACCACGCAG
>JBQCHA010000045.1:0-4367 GCA_051955175.1 Sphingomonas sp. | reverse complement strand
GAGCCCGTGATCGAACGATGCCATATTCACATGGCCCCAGAGCCGATGCTCGACCTGATCAATTTCCTGCGCGAAACCGCTCCGGAATTTGCTCAGACGCCGACTTTTTGACCGACTGGCGAAGCCTCCCGAAGTCGCGCGTCAGCCGTCCAGCCAGGCGCCGTCGAGTTGGCGTTCCTGTCGCGCTTTTGCCGCCTCGTCCGCCAGTCGTTCCGCCTTCGTGCGTCCGAACGCAGCCCGGTTCGCCGCAGCTGTCGTTTCCTTCGTCGCGCGCGCCTTCGCCTTGCGTGCCAGGCGGAGGTTGACGATGTCGCCCATCGTCAGGCGCGCACGTCCTTGGCCAGCGCGTCGAGCAGGCCGTTGACGAAGCCCTTTTCCGCCTTGTCGTAGAAGGCGTCGGCGACATCGAGATATTCGCTGATCACCGCCTTGGTGGGCACGTCGGGGCGCGCCATCAGCTCATAGGCGCCGGCGCGCAGGATCTGGCGCATCGGCCGGTCGAGGCGCGTCAGGCTCCAGCCCTTCGCCAGCTTTTCGGCGATGCGGCGGTCGATCTCCTCCTCGCGCGCGGCGACGCCGCCGACCAGATCGTCGAAAAACGGCACGTCTGCATCGGCGAATTCGGCGTCGTCGACCACCGCGCCCAGCCGGTGCTGGTGGAATTCGTGGAGCAGCGCGGTGAGGGCGGTACCCTCCATCTCGCGCTGGTAGAGCGCCGGGACGGCGGCGAGGCGCGCGGCGGCACGGGCCTTCGAGCGGGCGGCGGTGCGGGCATTCATAGGTTCAGTTCCGGTTGATCGTGCGACAGGCGCAGCGCGACCGAGCGCGCGTGCGCGGGCAGGCCCTCGGCCTCGGCCAGCGCCAGCACGGCGGGGCCGACTTCACCGAGCGAGGCGGCGTCGAGTTCCAGGAAGCTGGTCCGCTTCATGAAGTCGAGCACCGACAGGCCCGAGGAAAAGCGCGCGCGGCGGCCCGTCGGGAGGACATGGTTGGGGCCGGCGACATAATCGCCGACCGCTTCGGGGGTGTGGCGGCCGAGGAACACCGATCCGGCATGCCGGACGCGATCGAACAGCTGTTGCGGATCGGCAACGGCGAGTTCGAGATGCTCGGGCGCCAGGCGATCGACCAGCGGGATCGCTTCGTCCAGCGACCCGGTAACGATGATCGCGCCATTGGCGTCCCACGCCGCACGCGCGACCTTGGCGGTGGCGAGCGTGCCGATCTGCAGGTCGACCGCCTGCGCCACGGCGCGCGCGAAGGCGGCATCGTCGGTCAACAGGATCGACTGGCTCGTGGGATCATGCTCCGACTGGCTCAGCAGGTCGGCGGCGATCCATTCGGGATCGTTGCGGCCGTCGGCGACGACGACGATCTCGCTCGGCCCGGCGACCATGTCGATGCCGACCACGCCGTAGACCTGACGCTTCGCCTCGGCGACCCAGGCGTTGCCCGGGCCGGTGACGACGTCGACCGGCTTGATCCGGGCGGTGCCGTAGGCGAGCGCGGCGATGGCCTGCGCGCCACCGACGCGCCAGACCTCGTCCGCGTCGATCAGCGCGGCGGCGGCGAGCACCAGCGGGTTGACCTCGCCCTTGGGCGTCGGCGTGACCATCACCAGCCGCTCGACACCGGCGACGCGCGCGGGGATCGCGTTCATCAGCACCGATGACGGGTAGGCGGCGCGGCCGCCGGGCACGTAGATGCCCGCCGCGTCGACCGCCCGCCAGCGCGCGCCGGTCCGCACGCCGGCGGCATCGGTACTGTCGCTGTCGGCGGGCCGCTGCTTCTCGTGATAGGCGGTGATCCGCGCATGGGCGAGCTCGAGCGCGTCGCGCAGGTTGCGGGGAAGCGCTTCGAGCGCGGCGCGGCAGTCGGCGCGTTCGATCCGCCACCCGGTCTCGTTCAGGTCATGACCGTCGAATTTTTCGGTGAACGCACGCAGCGCCGCGTCGCCCTCGTCACGCACCGACGCGATGATCGTGCGCACATCGCGCGAAACGTCGGCATCGGCCTCGCGCCGCGCGTTGACCAGCGCGGCGAAGTCGCGATCGAAACCGGGATCGGAAGTGGAGAGCGTGATCACCGCCTGCACCTGCCGCAGCATTCGCTCACCTTCATCCTTCCGGCGCTTCGCGCCTCCCTCCCTCTCCCAGCGGGAGAGGAGTGTCGGGTGAACAGCGCTCCAAGCTGTTCAGGCCATGCCTGGGGCATGGCCGACCCGGCACTGGGCCCGCGAGCCGAAGGCGAGTGGGAAGGGTGAGGGTGAATATCGATCACGCTGCCTTCGCCTCCACCGCCTTGCGGAACGCATCGACCAGCGGCACCACGCGCTCGCGGGTCTTGAACGCGGCGCGGTTGACGATCAGGCGCGAGCTCACCTCGGCGATCACCTCGACCTCGACCAGGCCGTTTTCCTTCAGCGTACGACCCGACGACACCAGGTCGACGATGCGCGGCGCCAGCCCCAGCGTCGGCGCCAGTTCCATCGCGCCATTGAGCTTGACGCATTCGGCCTGCACGCCGCGCGCCTCGAAATGGGCGCTGGTGACGTGCGGATACTTGGTGGCGATGCGCACATGGCTCCAGCCGCGCGGATCGTCGCTTTCGGCCATCTGCGCCGGCTCGGCGACCGACAGGCGGCAATGGCCGATGCCCAGGTCGACCGGCGCGTACAGCTCCGAATAGTCGAATTCCATCAGCACGTCTGAGCCGACGATGCCGAGCTGTGCCGCGCCATGCGCCACGAAGGTGGCGACGTCGAACGCGCGCACGCGGATCAGCTCGATGGCGGGATCGTTGGTCGAGAAGCGCAACGCGCGGCTGCCTTCGTCGGAAAAGGCCGCCTCCGGCTCGATCCCGACACGGGCGAGCAGCGGCAGCGCCTCGTCGAGGATGCGGCCCTTGGGCACGGCGATGATGATCGGTTCGGACATGAGCGGGCGGGCTTTACTTGGGGCGGGCGTCGGGCGCAATGCAGCTTGGGACGGGAGTAGCAGGCGTGGCGAGTGAGGAGAACAATCGCGAGGCCTTCCTGATCCAGCGCTTCTATTGCGAGCGCATGGAGGCGCCGGCTTACGCCGCGGTCTGCAGTGCCTTGGCGGAGGGGTTGACGCGCGATACCCTCACGGGCGCGCGGGTGCTCGACTGGCCCGGCGAGCCGACCCGCGACGCGCTGCCGCTGCGCCTGATCGGCGGCCTGCATGCGCTGGCACTGGCGGGGGAGGATGATGCCCTCGACGCGATCCTGACGGGCCGGGAAACCGATCCGACGACGATCGAGACCGGCGTGCTGGCGGCTATCGCGCGGCATGATGACGCGCTGCTGCCCTGGCTCGACGGGCCGCCGCAGACCAACGAACCGGGTCGGTCGGGCGCGCTGATGGTGGGATTGCTGGAGGTGGCGCGGCGGCACGGCCCGAAGATCGAGATCGTGGAGATCGGATCGAGCGCGGGGCTCAACCTGCTGATCGATCGCTATCGCTTCGATCTCGGCGGCGCGACGGTGGGGCCAGAGGATGCACGCGTGACGATCGCGCCGGAGTGGCGCGGCGAGCGGCCCGACGCGCCGGCGATCGAGATCGTCTCCACGCGCGGCTGCGACGTGGCGCCGATGGATGCCGCCGACCCGGCGGTCGAGGCGCGGCTGTCCGCCTATGTCTGGGCGGAGAAGGCGGCGCGGCTCGACCGGCTGCGGCGCGCGATCGCGATGGTGCGGGCGCGGCCGGTGGCGCTGGACAAGGCCGATGCCGCCGGCTGGCTGGAGGCGCGGCTTGCCGAACCGCAGGCGGCGGGCGTGACGCGCGTGCTGATGCATTCGGTGGTGTGGCAATATCTGCCCGAGGCAAGCGCTGTGCGGATTCGGCCGGCGATGGCGGCGGCCGGTGCCCGCGCGACGCGCGAGCGACCGCTGGCCTGGGTGGCGATGGAGCCCGACCGCGCGGCTGCCGAGCAGGTGGTGAGCGTGCAGACCTGGCCCGGCGCGGATCGCCGCGACGTGGTGGCGACGGCCCATGCGCACGCGCAATGGATCAGACCGGGAGAGCGGATCGGGGATGAGGGCATCGCGCTGCCCGATGCGGCGCGGGTGGCGCTGTAGCGCGAACGCCCGCCGAACTCGCGGCTTCGCTTAACGGCCGAGTAAAGTCTGCCGTCACCCCGGACTTGTTCCGGGGTCCACCGCGCCGAAAGTGCCGGAGTTGCCGTTCTTGCCGAGCCGTGGATGCCGGAACGAGTCCGGCATGACGTTGGTCAAACACGCCATCTTGTTTCCACCACCCCGGGGGGGGGCGGGGGGGCGCCCGCGGCGGGGCGGGGGGCGGGCCCCCCCCGGGCCCGGGGGGGGGGGGGGGGGGTTGGAGGGGGTG
>JBQCHA010000044.1:0-9518 GCA_051955175.1 Sphingomonas sp. | reverse complement strand
GCGCACGATGGTCGAACCCTTGATGGTGCGTTCGACGCGACGCTCGAACCGTTCCTTGATCGTCCCCGTGCCGGTACCGGTGCCCCAGTTCCACTGCACCTTGTCGCCCTTCTGGTAGCCGTCGGCCATTCGCTCTCTCCTTGCGCTGTTGGCACGAACCGTATCCGCCCGCTGCGGGTTCCAGTGGCGTTCTCCCTCGCCCGGCGCTATGCGGCGCGACCATGCAGGCAAGCGACCTCCGCGTGGCGCTCTTCAGCGGCAACTACAATTACGTTCGGGACGGTGCGAACCAGGCGCTCAACCTGCTGGTCGGGCACCTGCTCGATCGCGGGGTGACGGTGCGCGTCTATTCGCCGACGGTGGCCGAGCCCGCGTTCGCACCGATCGGCGACCTGATCGACGTGCCGGCGGTGCCGATGATCGGCGGTCGCGGCGAGTACAAGATCGCCCGCGGCCTGCCGGCGCGCCCGCGTCGCGACCTGGAGGCGTTCAAACCGAACCTGATCCACGTCTCGGCGCCCGACCTGCTCGGCCATGCCGCGCTCACCTATGCCCACCGTCACGGGCTGCCGTCGGTCGCATCGCTGCACACGCGGTTCGAGACCTATCCCCGCTATTACGGCGTCGGCTTCGTCGAGCCGATCATCGTCAAGCTGCTCACCCGCTTTTACAACCGCGCCGATCGCGTGGTGGTGCCGGGGCCGAGCATGGCGGCGCTGATCGCGCAATGGGGCGTGACGACACCGACCGGCTTCTGGCCGCGCGGCGTCGATCACGAGCGGTTCAGCCCGACCAAGCGCGATCTCGCGTGGCGCCGGAGCCTGGGCATCGGCGACGAAGATGTGGCGATTGGTTTCCTCGGGCGGTTGGTGAAGGAAAAGGGCCTCGACATCTTCGCCGACGTGCTGAGCGAGCTCGGCCGGCGCGGCGTGGCGTACAAGGCGTTGATCGTCGGCGAGGGCCCGGCCCGCGAGTGGTTTGCCGAGCGCGTGCCCGAGGCGGTGTTCGCCGGCTTCCAGCGCGGTGAGGCATTGGGCCGCGCCGTTGCGTCGATGGACATGCTGTTCAATCCCAGCGTCACCGAGACCTGGGGCCAGGTCACGTCGGAGGCGATGGCCGCCGGCGTACCGGTCGTCGCGGCACGCGCGACGGGTGCTGTCGATCTGGTCAGCGACGGCGAAACCGGCTTCCTGGTGCCGGCGCGCGACATCGGCGCCTATGCCGACGCCATCGCCCGGATCGTGGCGGACCCGGCGCTGCGCAGCGCCATGGGCGCGGCGGGCACCGCCAAGGCGGCCGGCTATCGCTGGGACAGCGCGAACCAGGCGGTGCTCGACACCTATCTGGAGCTGATGGCGTCCCGCGGCGCCTGAACGCGCCCTATCGCCAGTCGAACGCCAACGGCGCCTCGCGGAAGGCGAATCTGTCGAGGTGCCGTGCGACGGTGCCCTTCAGCGCCTCGCAATGATCGTCGCTGCTCGCCTCAACGGTGACCGTCAGCGCGTCATCGCCGGCGTCGAGCGTGACCTTTCCGTCGGCTAGCCAGTCGGCGCCGCGCGCATCGCGCGGGAAAATGATAGTGCCGTGGTCGGGCGTGAACTCGACCGTCAGATTATGCTGCCAGTGCTTGCATAATTGCTGAAGGTAGCGGCTGGCGTGTCCCGTCGGCACGCGAGCGGTGGCGGTGGTCATGATCGTAAATCCTTCGCCTGAATGGGAAACGGCGGCGGCATCGATCCCGAGCCGCCGCCGCAACAGCTGCAATCGCGTCACAGCCGCTCGATTTTCCGCGCCGCCTCGTCGAGGATCGCCGCCACCTCGTGCAGCGTCTCGATCGGCACGTCGCCGTGGCGCAGACGATCGCGCAAGACCATCTTCAGGTTGCCCATCGCGCGTCGCGCCGGGCCGGCGTCGGCCCGCTCGCGCATGTCGCCCAGCGCCGTCAGCCGCGCCATCAGCGCCGCGACTTCCTCCTCATTCTCGTCGAGATGCGCCTTGCCCGCGTCGGTAATGGCGAACAGCTTCTTGGCGCCCTCGCTCGCCTGTTCGGCGATCAGCTCCATCTCGTCGAGCAAGGCGAGCGTCGGATAGACCACGCCGGGGCTCGGCACATAGGCGCCGCCGGACAGCTGCTCGATCTCGCGGATGAGGTCATAGCCGTGACGCGGCTGGTCGGCGACCAGCTTGAGGAGGACGAGCCTCAGCTCGCCGCCGTCGAACATCCGCCGCCCGCGGCCACGGCCCAAGCCACGCCCCTCACGGTCGATCCATTCCCCCATCACGAAATCGACCCCGAAAGGTCCGCCGCGCCCGCGCGGTCCGAAACCATGATGCCCTTCATGACGGCCGCCGCAGTGACCATGATGACGATTGAACATTGAATATCTCCTGAGTCGTGCGATAGCGCTAAGATATATCGCCGTACTGTTTCGTCAAGGCTGGCTGCAAAATCGTTCGACGTGCCCTATCTTCACGCGATGGCCGACCTGTTTGCCGATTTTGATCCCGTGCCGCTCGATCCGGGCGCCGATACAGAGGGCCCGCTCGCCGACCGTTTGCGGCCGCGCCGGCTGGAGGACGTCGTGGGACAGACGCATCTCACCGGCCCCGCCGGCGCCATCGGTCGAATGGTGGCGGCCGGCCGGCTGTCGTCGATGATCCTGTGGGGGCCGCCGGGGACCGGCAAGACGACCATTGCCCGGCTGCTCGCCGCAGCGGTGGGGCTGCGCTTCGTCTCGATCTCCGCCGTATTTTCCGGCGTGGCGGACCTCAAGAAGGCGTTCGCCGAAGCGCGCGAGCACGCCCGGCTGGGCAAGCGGACCTTGCTGTTCGTCGACGAGATCCACCGCTTCAATCGCGCGCAGCAGGACGGATTCCTGCCCTATGTCGAGGATGGCACGGTCACGCTGGTCGGGGCGACAACCGAGAACCCGTCGTTCGAACTCAACGCGGCATTGCTCAGCCGCGCGCAGGTGCTGATCCTGCACCGCCTCGATCATGCCGCGCTCGGCCAGTTGCTCGATCGCGCCGAGGAAACCGAGGACCGCCCGCTGCCGCTCACGTCCGCGGCGCGCGACGCGCTGATCGCCAGCGCCGATGGCGACGGCCGCTTCCTGCTCAACCAGGCCGAAACGCTGTTCTCGGTCAGCTTCGAGCAGCCACTCGATCCCGCCGGCCTCTCGGCCTTCCTGCAGCGGCGGGTGGCGGTCTATGACAAGGATCGAGAGGGCCATTACAACCTCATCTCCGCGCTGCACAAATCGATGCGCGGATCGGACCCGCAGGCCGCGCTCTATTATCTCGCGCGCATGCTGACTGCGGGCGAGGAGCCGCTCTACGCCCTGCGCCGTATCACGCGGTTTGCCAGCGAGGATATCGGCCTCGCCGATCCCAATGCCCTGGTGCAGTGCCTGGCGGCCAAGGACGCCTACGACTTCCTGGGCTCGCCCGAGGGCGAACTGGCGATCGTGCAGGCCTGCCTCTATTGCGCCACTGCGCCCAAATCGAACGCTGCGTACAAGGCGGCCGGCATCGCCTGGCGCACCGCGAAGGAAACCGGCTCCCTGATGCCGCCGCAGAACATCCTGAACGCGCCGACCAAGCTGATGAAGGAGATCGGCTATGGCAAGGGCTATGCCTATGACCACGACACGGCGGAGGGCTTTTCGGGTTCGAATTACTGGCCCGAGGAGATGGCGCCGCAGACCTTCTACAAACCGACCGATCGCGGCTTCGAGAAGCGGGTCGCCGAACGCATGGCCTATTGGCGCGGGTTGAAGGACCGGGAAGGATGACGTTCGATGAGGCCGTCGATCATGCGCTGACGCTGACGGACACGGTGAGCGGCACGCATTACGGCGGCCCAGCAGTCAAGGTCGCGAGCAATGGCCGCGCCTTCCTGTCGCGCGGGCACGAGCCGCAGGAAGCATTCTGCCTGGCACTCGATCGCGATACGATCGAACTGCTCAAGGAATCCGATCCCGCGACCTTCTTCCAGACGCCGCATTATGTCGGCTGGGATGCCGTGCTGGTGCGTTACGACAGCCCCGATCCGGATCGCGTGTGCGAGATCATCGCACGCTCGCGCGACTATGTCGCGGCGAAGAAGCCGACGCGTCCGCGCAAGTGAGCCGCTTCGCCCATTTCGCCGCGATCGACTGGTCGGGCGCCGTCGGCCCGCGGCAAAAGGGTATCGCCGTTGCATTGTGCGCGGGCGGCGGCGCAGCACCGCATCTGGTGCGTCCGGCGCACTTGTGGTCGCGCGCCGACGTGCTCGACTGGCTGGGCGGGGGCATGCCGCGCGATACGCTGGTCGGGCTCGATCTGGGCCTGTCGCTGCCGTTCATCGACCGGGGCGCGTTCTTCCCCTCGTGGCGCGAAAGCCCGGCCGACGCCCGCAGCCTGTGGGCGTTGGTCGATACGATCTGCGCCGCCGACGAACACCTTGCCGCCAGCAGCTTCGTCGATCATCCCGATGCTGCGCGCCACTTCCGCCGCCACGGCGGCCGCACCGGGGATCTGTTCGGCAGCGGCCGCGGCCGGCTGCGGCTCACCGAACAGGCGCAGCGCGAGCAGGGTCTCAACCCCTACAGCAATTTCAACCTGATCGGCGCGGCACAGGTTGGGAAGTCCACCTTGACGGGGATGCGGGTGCTGCATCGGCTGGGCGGCGCGCTGCCGGTCTGGCCCTTTGATCGGTTGCCGCCCGCCGGTTCGGCGATCGTCGAAATCTACACCAGCCTGGCGGCGATCGCCGCCGGCCGGCGGAAGGGCCGCACCAAGATGACCTCGCGCGAGGCGCTCAACACCGCCCTCACCCACCCCGCCATCGCCAGCGCGCCCGTGGCCGGCACCGGCGCGATCGACGACCACAGCGCCGACGCGCTGCTCACCGCCGCCTGGCTGCGCGCCGATGCGGCCCGCGAGGAACTGTGGCATCCGGCCCGGATGACCGACGCGGTGGCGGCGACGGAGGGCTGGACCTTCGGCGTCGTCTGACGCATGGAGCGCACGGCATGCCGGTTTAGCTCAGTTGGTAGAGCAGCGGTTTTGTAAACCGAAGGTCGCGGGTTCGAATCCTGCAACCGGCACCATCGAGGGCGAGCTGGCAACCGGCCGCAGCCGCGCCGCACGAGCGGCGACGATCGGGATGGGAGGGTATATGCCGCTCTACGAATTCGCCGGCCAGCGCCCGACCCTCGGCATTGGCGCCTGGGTCGCGCCGAGCGCCGACGTCATCGGCGATGCGCGGCTCGGCGCGCAGGCGAGCGTCTGGTTCGGGGCCGTCATCCGGGCCGATAATACCCCGATCCTGGTCGGCGCGCGCAGCAACATACAGGAAGGGGCGATGCTGCATTCCGATCCCGGTGCGCCGCTGACCATCGGCGAGGACTGCACGGTCGGCCATCATGCCGTTCTGCACGGCTGCACAATCGGCGCGCGGACATTGGTCGGCATGGGGGCGATCGTGCTCAACCGCGCGGTCATCGGGGAGGATTGCATCATCGGCGCCGGCGCGCTGGTCACCGAGGACAAGAGCTTTCCGCCGGGAAGCCTGATCCTGGGCAGCCCGGCGCGGGTGGCACGGCAGATCGACGATGCCGCCCGCGCCCTGCTCAGGGCCTCCGCCACGCTCTATGCTGCGAAGGCGCAAGCCTATGCCACGGGGCTGAAGCGGCTCGACTGATGCGGCTGGACAGCAATTCCGGTTGCGCTATGAAACGTAAATGACGCTGCCCGCTGTATTCGACCGACTGCGGCTGCCGGTGATCGGCGCACCGCTGTTCATCATCTCCGGTCCGGAGCTCGTCATCGCGCAATGCAAGGCCGGGATCGTCGGCGCCTTTCCGGCGCTCAACGCGCGGCCGCAGAGCGAACTCGACGAATGGCTGCATCGCATCACCGAGGAGCTGGCGATATGGGACCGCGACCATCCCGAGACGCCCGCCGCGCCCTTCGCGGTCAACCAGATCGTCCATCGCTCCAACGACCGGCTGGAGGCTGATCTCACCACCTGCGCCAAATGGCGGGTGCCGATCGTCATCACCTCGCTCGGGGCTCGCGAGGAGCTGAACCAGGCCGTGCATGGCTGGGGCGGCATCACGCTCCACGACATCATCGACGACCGGTTCGCGCGCAAGGCGATCGACAAGGGCGCGGACGGCCTGATCGCGGTGGCGGCCGGCGCCGGCGGCCACGCCGGTCGGCTGTCGCCTTTCGCGCTGGTGCAGGAAATCCGCGAATGGTTCGCCGGGCCGCTCGCGCTGTCGGGCGCGATCGCCACCGGCGCCGCGATCCTGGCCGCGCAGGCGATGGGCGCCGACCTCGCCTATATCGGCTCGCCGTTCATCGCCACCGACGAAGCCAACGCGGTACCGGCCTACAAGCAAGGCATCGTCGCCGGGCGCGCCGCCGACATCGTCTATTCGAACCTCTTCACCGGCGTCCACGGCAACTATCTGCGCCAGTCCATCACGGCCGCGGGGCTCGATCCCGACAATCTGCCCGAAGGCGACGTGAGCACGATGAACTTCGGCGGCGGCAGCGGCGCCAAGGCATGGCGCGACATCTGGGGCTCCGGTCAGGGGATCGGTGCCGTCGACGCGATCGAACCTGCCGCGGCGCGGATCGGCCGGCTGGCGCGCGACTATGATGCCGCGCGGGCGCGCCTGCTGCGCATCTCGACCAGGAAATCAGAAAGCGTGGACTAACCGTGCGAGCATGGTGCGCGCCGGGCTGGCCGGCGCCTCCTCGGCGGCTTGCGCCGCATCGAACCGGGCGACACGACGATAGAGATCGATGCTCGCGGCAATCAGCGCCTGCGCCGGCTCCGGCATGATCGCCACCGCTGCCGGATCGGAATGCGGCGCCCGGCCCAGCCGCCGCAGCGGATCGAGCGCCTCGCGCATCGGGATCTCACCCGCTTCCACGGCGCGCTGTGTCAGCAGCCAGGCGATGATGTGCATCAGCCGCGTCGTCACCTTGAGCGATTCGCAGGAAAAACTGACGCGCTCCAGCGGCGCCAGGCCGTGTCGATCGTCGCGGCCTGCCTGGTCGAAATAGCTGCGCGCCTCGTCGGCCATCACCATCGCCTCGAGATACAGCGAGTCGATCAGGCGGCGGTGGATGCGCGAGTCGGCGGCGGTCAGCGACATCGCGCGATCCTGCCATAACCCGCGTGGTGTTGACACGGGCGAAGCGCGCCGGCGCTGTCCCGAAATTGCATGGTCAGGCGATGATGTCGGGGATCAACTGATCTTCCAGCAACGCGATCTCGTCGCGCAGGGCGAGCTTGCGACGTTTCAATCGCGCGATGCGCAACTGGTCGGGCGCGGCGGCATCCCCGAGCGCGCCGATCGCTGCATCGAGATCGCCATGCTCGGTCTTGAGTTCGGTCAGACGACGGCGAATCTGATGCTGTTCGTCCACGGACGCTCCCTCGCGAAGCCCGTCGAAAAGGTTTCGATATATGGGCCGGGCGCTTCCTAACCGATGATCGCGCGAATCGCCACATCGGTCGCATCCGGGTCGCTTTCGACGCGACAGCCGGCGGATTGCGTGATCTATTGGAGGGTGGTCAACAACCAAGGAGGACCGCTTCCATGCACAACGCGCATCATTCGGCATTAGAGGCCAAACATGCAGTGCTCGAAAGCCGTATCGCGGCCGAATCACAGAGGCCTATGCCCGATTCGCGAACCTTGGCCGACCTGAAGAAGCAGAAGCTTCGCGTCAAGGAGGAGTTGCTCGCGCTCTGACGCGCTGACGATTCCCTAGGCGGCGGGCCGTTCGCAGGGACACGGAACGGCCCGGCGCCACCCATCATATCACATAAGGACTGCCGACACGGCGCTACCGTTGCAACGTCGTCGTTGCGCGCTCGTCCTGGAGGCCCGCGCCCTCAGCGCTTCTTCAGGATCGGCTTCACGTAGACCGGGGTTTTCGCGCCGCCGCCGACCGGCTTGCGGGCCTTCTTCGGATCGACTTCCTCGTCGAAGGCGATGCCGGCGCGGCCGACCGCAGTCCAGGCGACCCGACCCGAAATCCAGCCGATGCCGCGAACCTCGACCTCGACCGCGGTATCAGGTTCGATGGGATAGGGCAGTTCCGCCATCAAGCCGCCGGCGGACAGATTGCGCACGCGCACCTGCTCGGCATCGTCGGTGCCGGCAATCCGCAGCTGTGCCGTCAGCAACAAACTGTCGCGTTCGTTCTGGCGCTGCTGCGCGCTGGTGCCGGCGGCGGTGTCGCCGGACTGGTCTGGCTCGACCGGGTCCATCAAATCTCGCTCAAACTGCTTCGTGCGTGCGGCGACTGTCGCACCGCCGCCCCTTCAAATATCTTAAGTTAAGAACAACGATGGTGCGTATGGCCTTCGTTATCAATCCTCGCGCGAGATTTTCTCGTTGCGTTCGTGGCTGGCCTGGGCCTCCACGGTCATCGTCGCGATCGGTCGCGCCTCCAGTCGCGCCAGCGAGATCGGCTCGCCGGTTACCTCGCAATAGCCGTATTCGCCCTCATCCAGACGGCGTAGCGCGGCATCGATCTTGGCGATCAGCTTGCGCTGGCGATCGCGGGTCCGCAGCTCGATCGACCAGTCGGTCTCGCTCGACGCGCGATCGGTAAGGTCCGCCTCGCGCAGCGAGTCGGCGCGAAGCTGGGAGATTGTCTCCTTCGCCTCGCGAAGGATCGCGTCCTTCCAATCGAGCAGCTTCTTGCGGAAATAGTCCTGCTGCCGCTCGTTCATGAACGGCTCGTTGGCGCTGGGGCGATAGCCGTCGTCTCCCGGTTCCGGCGGCGGCGGCAGTTTGTCCGTATTGTCCACGTTGTTCAACACCGTAGCCATGCGAGGTCCCTCCCGGAATAGGGAGCAAATTCCCTATCAGGCGGGGAGCAACGCCGGCGCGTATGCACTTCTCTCGTCATCCCCGCTCCCAGCGGGCCTATAGCCACGCGCGCGGCGCTCCACAAGCAGGTCTGAGACCCCACGATCGGCGCGCGCGATCGTGCACATCGGACTCAACGCGCCCGAAAACCGTCCTGTAATGGCACGTTAACCGCCTGCCGCCGGTACAATGTCCCGTATTTCTACGCCTGCCCGTCATCGTCGTGGTAAACGCGCTTGAACTTAATGTTTTCTTCGCCCCTTTATCCGATCAGGCGATGCCGAACCCATCGTCGACCCAATCCGGCACTCGGTGATCTGCCGGAAGAACGAGGAAGTGACGCTCATGTCTGTGCGGATGGCTCTGGCCAAATTATGCGCCTGCGCCTGCGGCGGCGCCATCATTGGCGGCGGTGCGGTGCATGTGGCGGAATCGCACGCCATCGAGCGCACCTCGATCAAACGACACATTATCAAGCATGCCGTCCATCCCGTGGCCGCGCGACATCGCGTCCGCAAGGTGGTGACCACCACGACCCAGACCGCCTGCACCCCCACAACGGTGACGGTGACCAGCCAGGGCGCGCCCATTCCTCTGCCGCCTGCGCCGGTCATCAGCGGGGGCGGGGGCAGC
>JBQCHA010000043.1:0-3656 GCA_051955175.1 Sphingomonas sp. | reverse complement strand
GGCGGCGCAGCCCCGCCGGGGCCCGGCGCGGGCCCCCACGGCGCGCACGCCGCGCCGGCGGGCGCGGCGCCGGCGCCGCCGGCGGCGCGGGCGCCGGCCGGCTGAGGCGGTCAGCCCTTCAGCTTGGCCGCCGTCTCGGCGATCCGCTTGCCCTGATAGCGGGCGGCGTTCAGTTCTTCCTCGTGCGGCTGGCGGCTGCCGTCGGCTCCGGCGATCGTCGTAGCGCCATACGGAGAGCCGCCGCGCACCTCGTCGACGCCCATCTGGCCCTGGAAACCGTAATCCAGCCCGACGATCGTCATGCCATGGTGCAGCAGGTTGGTGATCAGCGAGAACAGCGTCGTCTCCTGGCCGCCATGCTGGCTCGCCGTGGAGGTGAAGGCCCCACCGACCTTGCCGATCAGCGCGCCCTTCATCCACACGCCGCCGGTCGTGTCCCAGAACGCCGCCATCTGGCTGGGCATACGGCCGTAGCGCGTCGGGGCACCGACGATGATCGCGTCATAGTCGACGAGCTTGTCCGGACCTTCGATCACCGGGTGCGCCGTATCGGTCTTGAAGTGCGCCGCCTCGATCACCTCTTTGGGCGCCGTTTCCGCGACGCGGCGGATGTCGACCTCGGCACCGCCGGCGCGCGCGCCCTCGGCGACGGCGTCGGCCATCTGCTCGATATGGCCGTAGGAGGAGTAATAGAGGACGAGTACCTTGGTCATGGATGTTCCTTTCAACTGTCTGTCTGGCAGGCGTTAGGGATCGGGGGAGGACATGCCGGGAGGGAGCGAGAAGGACAGGCCCTCCCCCTGCCCCTCCCGGCACGCGTGAGGGGAGCGGGTCAGTCGGCGTCGACCAGGACGATCTCGGCGTCCTCGATCGCGGTGATGGTGACGGTCTGGCCACCCGGCAGCGCGGCGCCGTCGCGGGCATCGAGGCGCTCGCCGTCGATCTCGATCGCGCCGGTCGCCGGGACGAGATAGGCGTGCCGCCCCTCGCCGACGCTGTGGGTCAGCGTCTCGCCGGCCTTCAGCGTCGCGCCCAACACGCGGGCATCGGCCCGGATCGGCAGCGCGCCCTCATCCTCGAAACCGCTAGCCAACGTCACGAACCGGCCTGAACGATCGCCCTTGGGAAAGGGCTTGGCACCCCATGACGGGCTGCCGCCCTGCCGCTTCGGGTCGATCCAGATCTGGAACAGCGTCGTCGTCTCCGGCTCCAGATTGTATTCGGCGTGCCGCACGCCGGTGCCCGCGCTCATCACCTGCACGTCGCCGGCACCGGTGCGACCTTGGTTGCCCATCGAGTCCTGGTGCGTGATCGCGCCGGTGCGGACATAGGTGATGATCTCCATGTCGCGATGCGGATGCGGCGGGAAGCCGGCGTTGGGCGCGATCTCGTCGTCGTTCCAGACGCGGATGGCGCCCCAGCCCATCCGCTGCGGGTCGTAATAGTTGGCGAAGGAAAAGTGATGGCGTGCATTGAGCCAGCCGTGGTCGGCATGGCCGAGCGCGCCGAACGGGCGCTTGTCGATCATTTTCGAGGCTCCTGAAGGAGTGCTTGGCCCCTAGATAGGCGTGGCGATCGGCACGTAAACGGAAACATGGGAAACGAATTGTTTCCGCTTCCGTCCATAGCTAGACTGGTGCCGAAGGGGGTCTTCGCCATGCGCCTGCCCGATTTCGAAGCCTGGGCCATGTTCGCCTGCGTGGTCGAGCATCGGTCGTTCAGCGCCGCCGCCGAGGCGATCGGCGTCTCAAAGGCGACGGTGTCGAAGGCGGTGTCGCGGCTGGAATCGCACCTCGGCACCAGCCTGTTCCACCGCACCTCCCGCCGGCTGACGCTGACCGAAAGCGGCAAGGCGCTGGCCGACCATGCGCGGCGCATCCTGGCGGAGGCGCAGGCGGCGGAGGAGACCGCGCGCGATGGCGCCACGCTGCCGGCCGGCACGATCCGCGTCGCCGCGCCGATGAGCTTCGGCACCATCTACCTGGCGCCGCTCGTCGCCGACTTCCTGACCGCCAATCCCGCGATCCAGATCGACCTGCACCTGTCGGATGCGCGCGTCGACATTGTCGCGGAGGGCTTCGACGTAGCGCTGCGCATCGCCGATTTGCCCGACAGCTCGCTGCGCGCGCGGCGGCTGACCGGCATCGCCGTCCATTGCGTCGCCGCGCCCGCCTATCTCGATCGCCGCGGCCGGCCCAGCCATCCCGCACAGCTCGGCGAGCATGATTGCCTGGGCTACACCAATGCGCCCGGCGGCGTGTGGCGCTTCACGCGTCCGGATGGCGAGATCGCCACGGTGCGCCCGGCCGGGCCCCTCAACACCAACAGCGGCGATGCGATGCGGCCGGCGCTGCGGGCGGGGCTCGGCATCGCGCTGTTGCCCGATTTCATTGTCGCCGATGACCTTTCGGACGGCTCGCTGGAGGTGATCCTGGACGATTGGACGCCGCCCGCGATCGGGCTCCACCTGCTCACCCCGCCCAGCCCGTTGCGCCCGGCGCGCGTCGAGGCGCTGATCGATTTCCTGGCGGAGCGCTTTCGGCAAAGCAGCGTTACGGCTCCATGAATCGCCTCCGCCCTGACGAATCCGACGCGCGCTTCGTCCGCCGCGTCGTCATCACGCTTGCCATCATCGGAGTCGCGGTGGTGCTGTTGCGCGCCGGCGACATGCTGATCCTGGCGTTCGGATCCAGCCTGGGCGCGATCGCCATCCGGTCGATCGACGACGCTTTTCAGCGGCGTTTACACCTGCCGCCCAAGGTCGCGCTGGTCGCCGCGATGTTGACCAGCGTCGCCTTCCTGACGTTCCTGGTCTGGCTGTTCGGCGTGCAGTTCGCGCCGCAGATCAACAGTTTCGTCGCGCAACTGCCCAAGCTGCTGCAACAGCTGGCGGGCTATCTCTCGCACTCCCCCGTCGGCGCCAAGCTGGTCAATGCGGTGGAGGCCGCCTACGCCGGCTCCAAGGTGGCGCAGGACCTGGGCGGCCTGATCGCCGGCGCCGGCACGATGCTGCTCAACGTGATCATCCTGATCGTCGGCTCGATGTTCTTCGCCGCCGATCCCGACATCTATCGCCGCGGCATCCTGATGCTGGTGCCGCGTCCGCACCGTGCCGCGTTCGGTGACGCGCTGGAGGACGTTGCGGCGACGCTGCGCCTGTGGCTGCGGGCGCAGCTGATCCTGATGACGACGATGGGTGTGCTGGTCGGCGTCGGCCTGTGGCTGTCGGGGGTGCCGTCGTCGGCGGCGCTGGGGCTGCTTGCCGGGCTCAGCGAGTTCATTCCCTATGTCGGCCCAACGGCGGCGATGCTGCCGGCGCTGGGGCTGGCGGCAACCGCGAGCAAGCATGCGCTGATCGGCGCGCTGGTCACGTATCTTCTGGTCCGCGTGGTGCAGACCAACTTCATCACGCCTTATGTCCAGGCGCGCGTGATCGCCATTCCGCCGGCGGTGACGCTGTTCGTGATCATTTCGATCGGCATCGTATTCGGCATCTATGCGTTGTTCTTTTCGGCGGCGATGCTGGTGGTGATCTTCACCCTGGTCCGCAGCCTTTATTTGCGCGAAATGATCGGCGAGCCAATCGTCGCGCCTAATGACGAGGAGCCGAAATGAGCCGCGACTCGTGCTTTCCTGCGGCTTAAGTACAAATTAAC
>JBQCHA010000042.1:0-39099 GCA_051955175.1 Sphingomonas sp. | reverse complement strand
GGTCAACCTGCTGCGCAACAGCATCGACGCGCTGCGCCTGGTCCCGCGCGACCGCCGCGCGATTTCCGTATGCGCCCGCAAGCTGGACGAGGAGATGCTGGAAATCAGCGTCGCCGACACCGGGCCCGGCATCGCCGACAGCGTGCTGTCGCAGCTCTATATGCCGTTTACCTCGACCAAAGGGGAAGGTGGCATGGGTGTGGGGCTGTCGATCTGCCGGCGCATCGTCGAGGCGCACGGCGGCTCGCTGGCCGCGGAGAACATAGCTGGCGGGGGCGCCATATTCCGCTTCACACTGCCGCGGATGAACAGGAAGGAATTGTCGGAATGACGCGAAGTGTTTTCATCGTGGACGATGACGATGCGGTGCGGGCCTCGCTCCGCGGGCTGCTCGCCGCCCAGGGATCGATGCTCGTCCGCGTCTTCCGGTCCGGCGACGACTTCCTGGAGAGTATCGACGCCGACGACACCGGCGTGGTGGTACTCGATTTCCACATGCCCGGCGCCAACGGGCTGGAGGTGTTGCGTGCGCTGGGCCCCAAGAACGGCCGCTTCGCGGCGATCGTGCTGACCGGCCAGGGCGATGTCGGGATCGCGGTGCAGGCGATGAAGGCAGGCGCGGTCGACTTCATGGAGAAGCCGTCGGACCCCGCACAGCTACTGGCGACGGTGGAGCAGGGCTTCCTGCGGCTGGAGCAGGACACCGCGGTCCAGCAGCGCGTCGGTTCGGCCAGGGAGAAGATCGCGCGCCTGTCCGCGCGCGAGCATGAGGTGCTGCTGGGCCTGATCGAAGGCCGCGCCAACAAGGTCATCGCGCATGACCTCGACCTGTCGCCGCGGACGGTCGAGATCTATCGCGCGAACATGATGGAAAAGCTGGGGGTCACCAGCCTGTCGGAAGCGCTGCGGCTGGCGTTCGCTGCCGGCCTTGTCGACCTGAGCTGACGCTCAGGCGGCGAGCCGCTCGTTCGACAGCCCGTCGAACACCGCACGGTTGACGTCGATCAGTGCCCCGATCGGCTCGCGCCCGGCGATCACGTCGCTGGTGAAGCGGTCGACCCACAGCGCCAGCGATACCATGCGGGCGCGCAGATCGTCCGGCAGTTCATTGCCCGCTGCCGAGCAGGACGCGGCGAAGATACCCCACATTTCGCGATTGCGATGCAGGATCGGCATCAGCTGCGCGCCGCGCAGCCCGGTCGACTGCGCGTCGAGCATGGCCCCGGTGATCTGTCCGACCAGCCGGGCCTCCATGGCCCTGGGGCTTTCAGTGATCTTCCGCGTACGCTGATAAGCCTGGAGTGACATGCACCTTCCTCGAACCGTTGCGCTCCCATTTTAGGGCGGAACACCGGGCCGCGGTCGCAGCGCGGCAATAAACGCCCAGCGCCTTCGGAAAACCGCGCAGCCGCGTCCGCGCCTCCATTGGCGATCCTATAACTCCAAAGAACCGCAACCACTCGCGTAACAGGGAACACCGCCCATGCTGAACGGCGTAGGCCTTATTGTCATTCTTGCCTGCGTGTTCGGCAGCTTCATCATGTCGGGCGGCAAGATCGGCATCATCATCGAGGCGCTGCCGCACGAGATGATCGCCATCGCCGGCGCGGCGATCGGCGCATTCGTGGTGTCGAACCCGATGCCCGTGGTGAAGAAGGCGGGCAAGGGCGTCGTCCGCGCCTTCAAGGGCGGCCGTTGGAAGGACGCCGATTATCGCGATCTGCTGACGCTGATGTTCGGGCTGCTCACCACCTTCAAGAAGGGCGGCCCGATCGCGATCGAATCGCACCTCGACCATCCCGAGGAGAGCGCGCTGTTCAACCGTTTCCCGCGGCTGATGGCCGACCATCACCTGATCGAGTTCATCTGCGACTATCTGCGCATGATGACGGTCAATTTCGAAGACCCGCATCAGCTCGCCGAGGCGATGGAAAACGATATCGAGGCGCATCACCACGAGGAACTGCTGCCGCAGCATGCGCTGCAGACGATGGCCGACGGCCTGCCGGCGATCGGCATCGTCGCCGCGGTGCTGGGCGTCATCAAGACGATGGGCTCGATCGACCAGCCGACGGAAATCCTGGGCGCGATGATCGGCGGCGCGCTGGTCGGCACCTTCCTTGGCGTGCTGCTGTCCTACTGTTTCGTCGGCCCGCTGGCGCACAAGCTGCAGCAGGTCATCACGGCCGACGGCAAGCCGTTCGTGATCGCGAAGACCGCGATCGTCGCCTACGCCCAGGGACTGCCGACCCAGGTCGCGATCGAGATCGCCCGGCGCACTGCCCCCTCCGACCACGCTCCGTCCTTCCAGGAGCTCGAAACCGCGCTCGATGAGGCCAAGAATGAACTTAGCGCCGTCCCCGCTTGACCTGCCCGGCCTCGCCGAGCCGATCGTCATGCCCGCCCACGCCGGCACCGTGACCGCCGAGGACCTGAAGGTCCGCCTGATCCTCGCCGCCGATTTCGGCGACGGGATGATGGTCGACGCCAGCGCCGTCGAGAGCGTCGGCCAGGGTGTCCTGCAGGTACTGCTCGCCGCGCGGCGCGAAGCGGAGGAGACCGGGCAGTCCTTCGCCATCGTCGACGCCAGCCCTGCATTCGTGGTGCGTGCCGCCACGCTCGGCCTCGCCGATGACCTGGGCCTCGCCAAGGAAGAGGAATCCCTTTCGTGAGCAAGTTGATCCTAACCGTCGACGATTCGGCCAGCATGCGCATGCTGCTGAAGGCGTCGCTGACCGCCCAGGGCTTTCGCATCGAAAGCGCCAATGACGGCGCGCACGGCCTCGAGCGGATGCACGAGGTCAAGCCCGACCTGCTGATCACCGACATCAACATGCCGGAGATGGACGGCTTCGAGCTGATCGAGGCTGTCCGCGCCGTGCCCGAGTTCCGCGGCACGCCGATCCTGGTCCTGTCGACCGAGTTCAGCGACGAGAAGAAGGCGCGTGCGCGCAGCGCCGGCGCCACCGGTTGGATCACCAAGCCGTTCGAAGCAGCCAAATTGGGAGCGGCGATCCGCCGGGTGTGCCCGTGAGCGACGATCTCGACGACATCCAGGCGATCTTCTTCGAAGAATGCGCCGAGGGACTGACCGCGGCCGAGGACGGCCTGTCGGCGATGCAGGCGGGCGATGTCGCCCCGGCGACCATCGCCGCGGTGTTCCGCGCGGTGCATTCGATCAAGGGCGGTGCCGGCGCGTTCGGCCACGGCGCACTGACCGCCTTCGCCCATCGCTTCGAAAACGTGCTCGATGAAGTGCGGGCCGATCGCATCCCCGCGGCGCCCGAAGTGGTCGCGGTGATGCTGACCGCGCTCGACATCCTGTCCGACCACGTCGCCGCCGCGCAAGGCACGATGGCCGCGCCCGACGACGCCAGCGCGCTGGCGGCGCTCGATGCCGTGCTGGCCGGCGAGGTTGCGGCGGCTGCTGCGCCCGCCCCGGCCCCCGAGCCCGAACCGGTCGTCGTGCAGGCGGAGGACCCATTCGGGTTCGAGCCCGTGGCGATCACGTTCGACGATCTAGACGCGCCCGTCATCGACCTCGACCTGGGCGAGGCTGCGCCGGCAGACTGGATCATCACCTTCGCGCCGTCGCGCGATGCCATGGCCAACGGCGCCGAGCCGCTGCTGGTGGTCCGCGAGCTGGAGGAAATGGGCGGTCGCGTGACCGATGTCGACAGCTCGGCTCTGCCCGGCCTGCGCGATCTCGATCCGGAGCAGGCCTATCTGCGCTGGACGATCCGTGTGCCCGGCACGGTCGAGCAGGTGAACATCGAGGAAGCGTTCGATTTCATGCCGCCCGACACGATCGTCACCGTAACGCGCGAGGCACCGGCCGACGAGGCTCCCGCTGGTATCGCCGCCGACCAGGTGCCGCTCCCGGCGCTCGATCTGCCGAAGGTCGCCACCGCCACGCCGGTGGTCGCATCGCCGATGCCCGCGCCGCCAGCCGCACCGGCGGATGCGCGCGCGGCGGATGCGCCCTCGCAGACGATCCGCGTCGACCTGCACAAGCTCGACCTGCTGCTCAACCTGGTCGGCGAGCTAGTGATCCGCAATTCGATCCTGTCCGACCGCCTGTCGGCCAAGGACCAGGAGAAGGTCGAGCTCCCCGAACTCGGGCGCCTGACGCGCGAGATCCAGGACAATGTCATGAGCCTGCGCGCCCAGCCGATCCGGCAGGTGTTCAGCCGCGTACCGCGCCTGCTGCGCGACCTGACCGCCGAAACCGGCAAGCAGGTCCGGCTGGAGACGTTCGGCGAAACCACCGAAGTCGACAAGGGCGTGATCGAGAAGATCGGTGACCCCCTTACCCACCTCATCCGCAATGCTGTCGACCACGGCCTGGAAAGCCCCGACGATCGCCTGGCCGCCGGCAAGCCGGCCGAGGGCATCATCCGTCTGTCGGCAGAGCAGCGCGGCGCGCGCATCATCATCACCGTCTCGGACGACGGCCGCGGCATCGACCGTGCCCGGGTGCGCGCCAAGGCGGTCGAGAAGGGCCTGATCGCGGCCGATGCGGTGCTGACCGACGAGGAGATCGACGATCTGATCTGCGCGCCGGGCTTTTCGACCGCGGCGACGATCTCGAACATTTCGGGCCGCGGCGTCGGCATGGACGTCGTGCGCTCCAACGTCGAAGCGCTCGGCGGCCGCGTCGATATCGCCTCGGTGCCCGGCCACGGGACCACCTTCACGCTCGTCCTGCCGCTGACGCTGGCGATCCTCGACGGCATGATCGTGCGCCTGGCCAAGCAGCGCTTCGTGCTGCCGCTCGCCAACGTGGTCGAGGCGATCCATCCCGAGCCCGGCCAGCTCAGCGCCACCGCGCCCGATAGGGAGGTCATCGATGTGCGCGGCAAATATCTGCCGGTGCGTCGCCTTGCCCAGATGTTCGGCCTCACCGCCAACGACGCCGAAGCCAATGACGAGAGCCTGATCATCGTCGTCGAGAGCGAGAGCGTCGGTCAGGTCGGCCTGATGGTCGACACGATCGACGACCGCCGCGAGGTGGTGATCAAGAGCCTGGAGCAGAACCTGCATCCGATCCGCGGCCTCGGCGGGGCCACCATCCTCGGCGACGGCTCGATCGCCCTCATTCTCGACGTCGAGGCGCTGGTCGCGCCTTCCGCCCTTCAATCCCGTACCCCGAGAGGACTTGCCGCATGAGCAGCATCGACAACTCCAGCGAGCTGAAGATCGTCACCTTCGCGCTCGCCGACCAGATGTTCGGCATCGACATGCGTGCGCTGATCGAAATCCGCGAGTGGAGCGATCCGACGCCGCTGCCCAGCGTGCCGCACTACATCCTGGGCGTCACCAACCTGCGCGGCACGGTAATCCCCGTCATCGGCCTTGCCGAACGGCTGGGCTGGACGCCGAGCGCGATCCACCCGCGCTCGTGCGTGCTGGTGGTCAGCATCGACGGCAAGCAGGCCGGTTTCCTGGTCGACGAGGTCAACGACATCGTCTCCGTCGAGGAAGCGAGCATCCAGCCCGCGCCGGACATCGAGCTCAACGAAGCCAACCTGCTGTCCGGGCTGGTCCAGGTGACCACGCGCGCGACCGATAGCGGCGAAGTGGCGCCGACCATGGTGCTGCTGCTCGATCTCGATGCCCTCAGCATCACCCGCGCCCTCGATATCGCTGCGTGATACCGGCATGGCCAGCACCGCCCCCGAGCTGACCGCGACCGACGGCACGCCCGCACTGGGCGCTGCCGAATTCGCCGCCATTGCCGATATCCTGCACAGCGATGCGCGGATCTCGCTCACGGAGGCGAAACAGACGCTGGTCCACTCACGTCTCAGCCGGCGGCTGCGCGAGCATGGCCTGGCGTCGTTCCGCGACTATGTTGCGCTGGTCGAGCGGGATGCCGAGGAGCGGGCGGCGATGGTCACCGCGCTGACCACCAACCACACCCACTTCTTCCGAGAAGCGCATCATTTCGATCATCTGCGCGACGTGCTGATGCCGCGGCTGAAGGCCGATCGCGGGCGGTCGCCGATCCGCATCTGGTCGGCCGGCTGCTCGAGCGGCGAGGAAGTCTATACGATCGCAATGACGTTGCTGGGGGAGCAGCGCAGCGCGGCCGAATGGATCCGGGGGCGTGACGTGCGCCTGCTCGCCACCGACATCTCCCCACCGATGGTGCAAGCGACCGCGGCGGCAACCTACACGCCGAACGGGGTCGAAGCGGTGCCGGAGGCGTACCGCCGCGCGTGGATCGAGCCGCACGGCAGCCAGGTCCGCATGGCCGCGGCGGCGCGCGAGCTGGTCACCGCGCGGGTGCTCAACCTGTTCGGCCCCTGGCCGATGCAGCGCCGTTACGACGCGATCTTCTGCCGCAACGTGATGATCTATTTCGACGAGGTCGCCCGCGCCGAGCTGGAGGCACGGCTGGTCGACATGCTCGCCCCCGGCGGGTTCCTCTACATCGGCCATTCCGAGCGGCTGATCGGTCCGGCAGCGCAGCGCATGCGCGCGTGCGGCCAGACCATCTATCACCCCATAGACGCAGCATGACGCGCCCCGTCCGTACCCTGATCGTCGACGACAGCGCGACCATGCGCGCGACGCTGGCGTACCTCCTTTCCGCCGATCCGGAAATCGAGGTGGTCGGCGCCGCGCCCGAGCCGCACGCCGCGCGCGCGATGATCAAGGAACTCAATCCCGACGTCGTGACGCTCGACATCGAGATGCCCGGGATGGACGGCCTGTCGTTCCTGGAACGGATCATGCGGCTGCGCCCGATGCCGGTCGTGATGTTCTCCTCGCTCACTGCCGCCGGCGCCGCGGTCAGCATCGAGGCGCTGCGCCTCGGCGCGGTGGATTGCCTGGTAAAACCGACCGGCGGACCGGCGGAGCTGGCGCAGACCGCCGGGCAGTTGCGTGAGACGGTGAAGAACGCCGGCCGGTCGCGGGCGCGCGGCGCCACCGTCGCGCTGCCCCGGCCGGTCGCGACACCCGCGCCGTCGCAGCCTCGTCGGGCCGCATCGGACGTGGTGCTGGCGATCGGGGCCTCGACCGGCGGAGTCGAAGCGCTGTTCCAGCTGCTCTCCGCGTTTCCGGCGGACTGTCCGCCGACGCTGATCGTCCAGCACATGCCGGGCGCCTTCACCGGCAGCTTCGCGGCACGGCTCGACCGCGATTGTGCACCGCATGTCGTCGAAGCGAGCGATTGCGAGCCGGTTCGGCCGGGAACCGTCTATATTGCACCTGGGGGGCTCCGGCACATGGCGCTGGAGGGCGGCGCGCGCGGCCGGATTCGGCTGCGTGCGACCGACCCCGTCTCCGGTCACCGTCCCTCGGTCGACGTCCTGTTCCACTCTGTCGCGGCCCTCGGGTCGTCGGCGGTGGGCGCGATCCTCACCGGGATGGGCCAGGACGGGGCCGACGGGCTGCTCGCCATGCGCCAGGCTGGCGCACGGACCTTTGGTCAGTCACGCGACTGCTGCGTGGTCTGGGGGATGCCGCGTGCAGCCCTGGAACGCGGGGCGGTCGAACAGGAAGTTAGCTTATCGTCGATGGCGGGCGCCCTTTTGGCCGCCTGCAACGGCGGCGTGTATCGGGAGCGTTGAATGCCGGCTGCTGCTGCAATTCGGGTGATGGTGGTCGATGACCAGGCGAGCATGCGGGCAATGATCCGCCGCGCGCTGCAGGACATCGGGTTCAAGGACGTGCGCGACAAGGGCAGCGCGGCGGAAGCACTGGGCGCGCTCCGCGCCGATCGCGTGCACCTGATCATCTCCGACTACAACATGCCCGACATGGACGGGCTGCAGTTCCTGGAGGAGGTGCGGCGCGACGAAGTGCTGGCCAAGACCGTGTTCATCATGCTGACCGGCTCGTCCGACCGCGAGGTCGTGCAGAAGGCGGCGGCGCTGGGCGTCAACAACTATCTGGTCAAGCCCTTCGCCCCCGCGGCGCTGAAGGAGAAGATCGAGCGCGTTTTCGGCGCGCTGACCTGAAGGGCCGACGGCGGTGCAGCGTATCTCGATCATCCAGGGTGAACATGCCGTCGTCGCGGCGCCGGATACGGTGATCGCGACGCTGCTCGGCTCGTGCATCGCCGTGTGCCTGCACGACGCCGAGGCGCGGATCGGCGGCATGAACCACTTCCTGCTCGGCGAGCCCGGGCCCGACCACCGGCTGAGCGAGATCGACCTGCAACGCTATGGCGTCCACGCCATGGAGCTACTGATCAACGCGACGATGAAGGCGGGCGCCGACCGCTCGCGGTTGCGCGCGCATCTCTACGGCGGTGCCACGATCATCGCCGGGCTGGGCCGCATCGGTGCGGACAATGCCGCGTTCGCGCAGCGCTTCCTGGCCACCGAAGGCATCGCCATCGGCCATGTCGACACCGGCGGCCCCTATGCCCGCAAGGTCGAGTTCCGCCCGTACGATGGGAGGGTGCGCTGCACCGCCGTGGCGGATGCGCCGCCCCCCGCCCTGCCCCCGCGCGCGCCGGCCCATGCCGGCGATGTCGAGTTGTTTTGAGGACTGCGCGAACCCATGCTCCAGGCTCTTTCCGAACAATCCAATCCCTCTGCGGTCACCGGCGACGCCCTGGCCGCGCTGCACCAGGCGATCGCCGAGGAGCTGCGGCTGGTCGCCAATCTAGTCGAAGGGCTTGCGACGCAGCTCGTTGCCGATGGCCATTTCGTCGCCCATCACCTCGATTCGCTGCAGTCGTTCGACCTGATCGCGCAGCACGCCGGGGAGAGCGCGCGCGTGCTCGACCGCCTGGCGAACGGCACGACGCCGGACGCGGCGGTGAAGGGCGTCGGCCTTGCCGCCATGCACGACCGGCTCCACGCCATGATGAGCGGAGGCTGAGACCATGGCGAGCCAGGCCCCCAACAACCGCCCGATCGTCGTCCGTCGCGTCAAGAAGGTGACCGGCGGTCACCACGGCGGCGCGTGGAAGGTCGCCTATGCCGACTTCGTGACGGCGATGATGGCGTTCTTCATGCTACTGTGGCTGATCAGCAGCCCGGACAAGAGCCGGCTGAAGGGCCTCGCCGAATATTTCTCGGTTTCGCAGCCGGTCGGCGATTCGCAAAGCACCGGCGGCTCCGCCGGCACGGCGGGCTTCACGCAGAAGATGGCCGCGACCACGCAGAACGCGCAGGGCGTGCCGGCGATGCAGGCGCAGACCGCCGGCGTCGCCCGCGGCGCGACGGCGTCGATCCCCGATGCCTCGCTGAAAGTGATGGCGCAGGAGCTGCGCATCACGCTCGATACGCCGCAGGACGAGGGTCAGGGCCACGCCGCCAAGGTCGAGACCGATCCCGAGCAGCAATCGCTGCGCATCACGCTGATGGACACCGCCAAGCTGACGATGTTCAAGCCGGGCACCGCCATCCTGAACGACTTCGCGCGGCAGCGGCTGCAGACGGTCGCGCAGCGGCTCGCCAAATCGTCAGCCCGGCTGTCGATCGAGGGGCATACCGATGCCGTCGGCGGCGACAGTGAGGCGAACTGGCGACTGTCGGGCGAGCGGGCGCTTGCCGCACGCGCGGTGCTGATCGCCAACGGCATCACCCCCGATCGCGTCGCCGGCGTCGTTGCCAAGGCGGGCAGCCAGCCGCTCTATCCCGATCAGCCGGAGCGGCCGGAAAACCGCCGCATCACCATCGTCGTCGAAGGGCAAGCCGGCGCGCTGCCCACCGACGCCAGCTTCCGATTTTGAGGCAGCCATGAAGAAATTGCTCCTCCGTTTCTTCCTCCTGCTGGCAGGGGCCGGCGTCGGCGCCGGCAGCGGCGTTGCCGCGCACCTGCTGCTCGGTCCGCACTCGGTATCTCAGGCGAAGGCGGCCACACCGTCGCCCACCACTTTCGTCCCCCTGCCGCGCATGCTGGCGCCGCTGGTGCTGCCCGACGGCAGCCTGTCGGGCTATGTCGCGTTCGAGCTGCAGCTGGGCGTCGGCGAAAAGGACGCACCGCGCGTCACCGCCGAGCTGCCGCTGCTGCAGCACGCGATCAACATGCGCACCTATCGCACGCCGCTCGCGGCCGGTGCCGACGGCGCGCTGCCCGACATCGATCTGTTCCGCCGCGTCACCATGGACGCCGCCAAGCAGGTGTTCGGCCCCGGCGTCGTGCGCCGCGTTGCCGTCACCCAGGCTCTCCCTGCCTGATCCGATTGAATGGAGCCGACCATGCCGCTCGCCCCGATCCCTGCCTTTTCCCCCGCCGAGGATCAACGCCCCCGCGAAGTGCGCCAGCCGGTCACGACGCTGCTGGTCGCGCGTGTCGTCTCGGCGGGGGGCGACGGGCTGTGCCGGTTGCGCAACCTGTCGCCCGGCGGCGCCAAGATCGAGACGCTGCTGCCGCTGTCGCAGGGCGAGTGGGTGGACATCGACTTTCGCAGCGCCACGCCGTTCGCCGGGCGCGTCGCCTGGACCGCAGCCGGGGCCGCCGGCATCCAGTTCCTCGAAGCGATCGATTGCGACGCCTTCCTGTCGCCGCGCGTCGCGTTCCGGTCGTGGCAGCGCCGCCCGCCGCGGCTCGCCACGGCCTGTAACGTGATCATCAAACGCAACGGCCGGATGAGCCGCGGCCGGATGGTCAACATCGGCCAGCGCGGCTGCGCGCTGGAGCCGCCGACGCCGCTCGAGTCCGGTGACGACCTGGTGCTAGACATTCCGGGTCTCGGATCGCAGCGGGCGGTGGTGCGCTGGGCCGAGGGCGAGCAGGCGGGGCTCTATTTCCCCGACCCGCTCTCCTATCAGTCGCTCGGCCGCTGGCTGCAGACCGAGCACCGCTTCAACGCCGGCCGCTGACCGGTGGACGGTCGGTCAGCCGGTGGTGAAACTTCGCACCAGTGAGCCGGCGACCAGCGCCCAGCCGTCGACCAGCACGAAGAAGATGATCTTGCACGGCAGCGACACTGTCGCCGGCGGCAGCATCATCATGCCCATCGCCATCAGCACCGCCGACACTGCCAGGTCGATGACCAGAAACGGCAGCAGCAGCAGGAAGCCGATTTCGAACGCGCGGCGCAGTTCGGAGATCATGAACGCCGGAATGAGGGTGGTGAGCGGCGCCGCCTCGCGGGTCGGCGCCGGCTTGGCAGCCATGCCGTTGAACAGCGCCAGATCGTCGTTGCGGACCTGCGTCAGCATGAAGTGGCGGAACGGCTCGGAAGTGCGCTTGAACGCCGTCTCCTCGCTGATCCTGCCCTCGCTATAGGGCTTCACGCCCGCGGTCCACGCCTGCTGGAACGTCGGCGCCATCACGACGAACGACAGGAACCGCGCAAGGCTGATGATCACCGGGTTGGGCGGCACGCCCTGCGCGCCGAGGCCCGAACGCAGCAGCGACAGCGCCACCACGATGCGGGTGAACGACGTCACCGTCATCAGGATGCCTGGCGCCAGGCTCAGCACCGTCAGCATCGCGACCAGGCCCAGCGTCTTGGTCGTCATGGTGCCGCCATTGCCGCCGAGCGACACGGTGGCGCTCTGCGCCGCCGCGGCGACCGGATAGAGGAACAGCGCGCCGGCGGCAGCCAGCGCCATCAGGCGGTTACGCTTCGTCATCGACCTAGGCCAGTGCATCGCGGAAGGCATGATCGACGGGGACCTGTTCGATCACCAGATTACCCTCGGGCGCGAGAAGGATGAGATGTTCGGTATCGTCGCGCCGGATCAGCGCGACCGCACGACGCTGGTCGACCGCCAGCCGCTCGACCAGTTCCAGCCGGCGCGTGCGGGTACCGCCGCCGCCGACGCGACCGGGCAGCTTCAGGTCGTAGCGACGCACCAGCCATAGCGCGCCGGCCAGCATGCCCAGCACCAAGGCCAGCGCGCCGATCGTGCGCATCAGCGACAGGAAGATCATGCCGAGGGGTTTCCACCGACCACGTCGGTCACCTCGACCGAGATGCGATCGCCGTTGACCAACACGTTGCCGTGCGCGACCAAGGTGTCGTTGGTGTAGATCTTCACCGGCGCGTCATGGTCGCTGTCGAACGCGATCATCGCGCCGCGGCTCATTTTCAGGACCTGACGGATGGGCAGGCTCGTCGCGCCGAGCACCACCGATATCTCCAGGTCTATTTCGTCGAATGCGGGCATGTGCAGCTCCTCTTACGCCAAACTTATAGGAGCGATTTCCAGGGCACTGCCGTCCGACTAGGAAAAACTTGCCTATAAGATCGGGGTGGGCGGCAATCCCTGCCTGCCTCGGGAGAAAAGCGAGTGACGGATCTCAATACCGCCGTGTCCGTCTCTGCGTCGGGCCTGCACGCGCAGTCGCTGCGCATGCGGGTGATCGCGGAGAACCTTGCCAACCAGGATTCGGTCGCCACGACCGCCGGGGGCACGCCTTATCGACGCCAGATCGCCACCTTTTCCGCCAGCGTGGATCGCGCGACCGGCGGCACCGACGTCAAGGTTCAGGGCGTCACCACCGACAAGTCCGATTTCCAGCGCGTCTATCAGCCGGGCAACCCGGCCGCCGACGCCACCGGCTACGTCCTGACGCCCAACGTCAACGGCGTGATCGAGGCTGCCGACATGCGGGCGGCACAGCGATCGTACGAAGCCAATCTCAATGCGATCGGCACCGCGCGCGCGATGATGGCGCGCACCGTCGACCTGCTCAAATAAGCCTGCTCAAACAAAGGAAATCATTCGATGTCGATCGGAGCGTTGGACGCGGCGAAGGCCTATGGCCGCGCCGTTGGGGTGGGGTCGATCGGCGGTGCCGGCGGCGGGATCCTGGGCGGCAGTGACGCCGCGACCGGGACGAACACGAGCGGCGGCTTCGGCCAGCTGGTCGAAAGCGCCGTCACGCAGACCGCGGACAAGATGAAGGCCGCCGAGAGCGCGTCGGCCAAGCAGGTCGCCGGCAAGGGCGACCTGATCGACGTCGTCACGGCGATGAGCGCGGCGGAAACCGCGCTGGATACGGTGGTTGCGGTGCGCGACCGCGTCGTCAGCGCCTATTCCGACATCATGCGCATGCAGATCTGACGGCGATGACCGCCGCCGACGCCATGGAGATCGCGCGCGCCGCGCTGCTGCTGATCCTCACCGTGACCGGGCCGCTGCTGCTGGCGGCGCTCGTCACCGGCGTGGCGATCAGCCTGCTGCAGGCGCTGACGCAGGTCCAGGAACAGACGCTGACCTTCGTGCCCAAGCTGATGGCGATGGGCGTGATGCTGATGATCTCGCTGCCGATGATCGGCACCGCGCTGGGCGATTTCATGCGCCTGGTCAGCGACAAGATCATCCACGGCTGACGCGCCGGCCCGCGGCATCGCCATGATCGCCCAGTTTCCCCTCTACGCGACGGCGTTCCTGATCCTGTTCGCCAGGGTCGGCGCGGTGCTGATGATGCTGCCGGTGTTTTCCGACGACGGCGTCGTGCCGCGCGTGCGCCTGCTCGTCGCCGGCGGCATGACGCTGGGCCTGTGGGGGCTGCTGTCGCCCGCCGCGCTGCCGCTGGCGGGCGCGGATACCGGCACGCTGGCCGGCGTGCTGATCGCCGAACTGCTGACCGGCCTCGCGATCGGCATGATCGTGCGGATGATGTTCCAGGCGATTGCCATCGCCGGCGCGCTGATCAGTATGCAGGTCGGGCTGTCCACCGCTTCCCTGTTCGATCCCGCGCAAGGCGGAATGGCGCCGACGATGTCGCGCTATATCACGCTGGCGGCGACTGTCGTGTGCATGGCGCTCGACGTCCATCATCTCTGGCTCGCCGCGCTGGTGCGGTCGTACACCGCCTTCCCGATCGGCCATCTGCCCCAGGCGCAGGATTTCGCCGAGATGGCGGTGCGCACCGCCGACCAGGCGATGCTGCTCGGCCTCGGCCTCGCCGCGCCGCTGGTCGTCTACGGCATCGTCTTCAACATCGTGCTGGGCCTGGCGCAGCGCATGGCACCCGGCATCCAGGTGTTCTTCGTCGCGCAGCCGCTCAACCTGCTGCTTGGGATCACGATCACCGCCGGCTTGCTGGGGGCGATGCTGACCGGCTTCGCCAACAGCTTCGCCGACTGGATGCAGGCGGGCTGGAGCTGACGGATGTCCGAGGACAAGGACCAGAAGACCCACGACCCGACCGGCAAGCGTCTCGAGGAGGCGCGCAAGAAGGGCGACGTTGCCAGTGCCCCGGAAATGCGCCAGGCCGCGCTGCTCGGCGGCATCCTGCTGGCGACCGGCAGCTTGGGGCTGCAGGCGATGACCCGGCTCGGCCAGGCGCTGACCTCGTTATGGGGCAATGCCGACAGCATCGTCGTCGCACCGGGGGGCACGCAGACGCTCGCAAGTGCGCTGTTCTCGACGATGGCAGCCGCGCTGCTGCCGGTGCTCGCCTGCCTGGTCGCGGCGGCGCTGGTCGGCGGACTGGCGCAGGGGCGCCCCACCCTCTCCTGGTCGCGCGTCGCCCCCAAATGGTCGAAGCTCAACCCGGCATCGGGCGCCAAGCGCCTGTTCGCGATGCACAACCTGGTCGAGTTCGCCAAGACGCTGGCGAAGATGATCACCGTCTGCGTGGTCGCGACGATCGTGCTGCGGCCGCTGGTGCCGGGGCTCGACACGCTGGTCGGCCTGACACCTTCGGCGATCGCCGCCACGGCGTGGCAGCTGGTCGGCAAGCTGCTGCGCACCGTCGCCATCCTGTCCGCCGCGATCGCCGCGTTCGATTTCGTCTATCAGCGCCGCTCGTGGCTGGCGAAGATGCGCATGTCGCTCCAGGAAATCAAAGATGAGCACCGCCAGGAGGACGGCGATCCGCATATCAAGGCGCGCATCCGGCAGATCGGCATCCAGCGCTCCAGGCGCCGGATGATGGCCGCGGTGCCGGAAGCGAGCGTGGTGATCACCAACCCGACCCATTATGCCGTGGCGCTGAAATACGATCATGGCCGCTCCGCGGCGCCAGTGGTCGTCGCCAAGGGCGTCGACGAGGTGGCATTGCGCATCCGTGCGGTGGCGGAGAAGGCCGGCGTGCCGCTGGTCGAGAACCGCCCGCTTGCGCGCGCGCTCTACGCGACGGCGGAGATCGACCGGACCATCCCGGTCGAACATTATGCCGCGGTGGCGGAGGTGATCGGCTACGTCCTGCGCCTCGCCCGCGAGCGCCGGCAGAACTGATCCAAGGCGCTATCCAGCACCACGCCGGGAAGCGGCCAAGTCCAGCTTCAGGCGGCGCGTTAGCTGTCCCGGTTCTCGGCCGCGCCGACCATCAGGCGATCCGTTCGTGCCGCGCCAGCTCGACGCGGACCCTGAGGTCGAGATCGCGCGCCAGAGCCTGAAGCTCCGGTTCGTCCTCGGGCACCTCGAAGCTCTCGGTCCACGCCGCCAGTTCCTGCAGCAGCCCGGCATCGGGCGTGCCGAGCAGCGTCGCGGCGTGCAACTGCTCCAGCAATTCGAGCCCGCGCCCGACCGGCTCCGCGGCGCGGCGGCGGCGCTGTTCGCGCGGCAGCTCGGTCGCGGCGAGCGCGACCAGCATCTGCACCGACGTGGTGACCTGCAATTGCGCATTGGCCGCCGGCGCAGCGGCGGCGGGCAGCGGCGGCGCATCGGCGTGGGCGGCCGTGCTGACCGCCTCACGAGCGCGCGGCAATGCGTTCAGCATCGCCTGCAACGCCAATGATACGCCGTTGACCTGCAAATCCGCCTTCCTCCGTCCTGTGGTCCTATCTTCTTCCTATAAGAGAGACAAACGCCTGCCGGAGATCATTGGACCGGAATATGCGCATCGTCGCCCTCGCCTTCCTGCTCGCCAGCTTCCTGTTGCCCGGTGCCGCCGCGGCAAACGGAGTTGAACACCGTATCAAGGACATTGTCGATATCGAGAATGTCCGGCCCAACCAGCTGGTCGGCTATGGCCTGGTAGTCGGCCTCGCCGGCACCGGCGACCGCATCCGCAACTCGCCGTTCACCGAAGAAACGGTGCAGGCGATGCTGGAGCGGATGGGCGTCAACGTGCGCGGCACGACGATGAAGACGCAGAACGTGGCGGCGGTGTCGATCACCGCCACGATGCCGCCTTTCGCCCGCTCGGGATCGCGCATCGACGTCACGGTTTCGGCGATCGGCGATTCGACCAGCCTGCAGGGCGGCGTGCTGATCGCTTCGTCGCTGCGCGCCTTGGACGGCGAGATCTACGCCGTGGCGCAGGGCCCGGTCGCCGTCTCCGGCTTCAAGGCGCAGGGCGCCGCCGCCAGCGTCAGCCGCGGCGTCGCCACCTCGGCGCGGATCGCCGACGGTGCGATCGTCGAACGCGAGGTGCCCTATGCGCTGCGCTCGGCGACCAGCCTGAAGCTGGCGCTGAAGAACCCCGATTTCACCACCGCCAGCGCCATCGCCGCGACGATCAACCATCGCTTCGCCGGCACCGCGACGGTGCTCGACCCCGGTACCGTCCAGCTCGCGCCCGATTCAGCCTTTCCCGGCTCGCTGGTCGACCTGATCACGCAGATCGAGAACCTGGATGTCGCCGTCGACCAGCCAGCCCGCGTTATTGTCAATGAGGCGTCGGGAACCGTCGTGATGGGCGCCGACGTGCGGATCAGCCCGGTGGCGATCGCCCAGGGCGGCCTCACCATCAGCGTCAGCGAGAATCCGGTCGTGTCGCAGCCGGCGCCTTTCTCCAAGGGCGGAACGACGACCGTCGTGCCGCGCACCACGATCGCGGTCGACGACGGCAGCGGCCGATCGCTCGGCATGGTCGGCGGCGAATCCTCGCTTGCTTCGCTGGTCGCCGGCCTCAACGCGCTCGGCGTCAGCCCCCGCGACCTCATCACCATCCTCGAAGCGATCAAGAGCGCCGGCGCTCTCCAGGCCGATATCGAGGTGCAATGATGGACCCGGTCACCCCCATCACGCCGGCCAGCGTCGCCGCGCCCGCCGCGGCACCCGCGCCGAGCCCCAAGGACAAGAAGACCGCCGAGAATTTCGAGGCGGTGTTCATCGGCCAGATGATGCAGCTGATGATGGGCAGCGTCGAACAGGGCGAATTTTCCGGCGGTCATGGCGAGGAGATGTTCCGCGGCGTGCTCGCCGAGCAGCTCGGTACCGTCATCGCGAAACGCGGCGGCATCGGGCTCGCCCCGGCCGTGCTCGACCAGATCATCCGTTTGCAACAAGGAAACACCGGCAATGCCCGCTGAATTGCTCGAAACCGTCACGTCGCTGACCCAGCTGATCGTCGACGAAACGGCGATGCTGGCGCAACCCGCGCGGCGCCAGGGGCTGGGCGAGCTGATCGCCGCCAAGGCGAAGCTGTTCGGCAAGCTGGAGGCGCGGCTGGAAAAGCTGACGCGCGAGACGCCCGACTGGGTCGCCGCGCTCCCGACCGAGATGCGTGAGGCGCTGCGCGACGCGGCCGGCGCGCTGACCGAAACCGCCCGCGTCAACGGCACGTTGCTCGGCCGCCAGATCGCCTTGTCAGACGAGATCATCGCCGCGATCGCCCGCGATGCCCAGCGCCGCACCGGCGCCCGCGCGATGGCTTATGGCGCGCTGGGCACGCTGTGGGAAAGCGAGCAGCCGACGCCGATCGCCGTCAATACGCGGCTGTAAGGCGCACTCGACAGGTCAAGACGTTGGCGCTCCTGCGGAAGCAGGAAACCAGCGGCGCGACGACGCGCTCTGCGACAATCGAACCGAACGGTGGGATCGGCCTAGCTCTTCTTGAGCGGTGGGGAAAGGTTCACGTCCCTCCCGCAGCAGGCGGCGATTCAGCTCAGCGTCGCCTTCGCCAGCCCGCTGGTGAGGGCTGGGAATCCGCAACCGCGCGCTGTTATCCCGAGGATTTGCCCAGCGCCGTCTGCAGCATCTGCTGCTGCTTGCGGTAGAGATTGGTCATCGTCGCGAAATCCGCCTGGATCTGGCCGAGCTTCATCAGCTGGTCCTCCAGCGTGACGTCGTTGCCGTCCGGTTTCACTTCCGACACGTGCTTGTCGACGACCACGCCGTTACCGCTGGGCCGTGCCCCGAGCGCCACCATCGCCGGCGTGACCGTCACCTGAGGCACCGTCACCGTTCCCGGGCCGCTCTGCGGCAGCAGGTCGGCGAAGTCCGGCGCGTTCACTTCGCGCGCCTTGAACCCGGGCGTATCGCTGTTGGCGATATTCTCGGCGATCACCTGCTGGCGGTACGCCAGATGCTTCATCTCGCGGGTGATGCCGCCCATCAGGTCAGTCATCGGGTCAACTCCTCGAATTCTCCGGGATTGGCCACGCAGTTGCGACCGGCGGCCCCCCATTCCTTCCTATAATAGGCGCAAGGGGCGACAAACCGACGGCGCCCCGCCGCTTTTGCTTGCTGCTCCGTTCAAGAGGCCTGTCGATGCTGACGCTTGCCGCCGAACCGCCCGAACTCAAGAAATTCGACCAGCGCCAGCGCGCGGCGACGTTGATGCTGGCGCTCGGCCAGGAACATGGCAGCCCGATCTGGGAACAGCTGTCGGTCGACGAGATGAAGGAGCTGTCGTCGACCATGGCGCAGCTCGGCCGCGTGCCGGCAGCGGTGGTCGAATATCTGCTGGCGCAGTTCGCCCAGGAAATGGCCGGGATGACCTCCTGCCACGGCTCGTATGAATCGACCGAGCGGCTGCTCGCGGCGGTGATGTCGCCCGATCAGGTCAAGGAGATCATGGAGGATATCCGCGGCCCCTCCGGCCGGACGATGTGGGACAAACTGTCCAACGTCAGCGAGACGGTGCTCGCCGGTTACCTCCGCAACGAATATCCGCAGACGATCGCGGTGATCCTGTCGAAGCTGAAGTCCGATCACGCCGCGCGCGTGCTCGGCGCGCTGCCGCGCGACATTTCGGTCGACGTGGTGCAGCGGATGCTGCGCATGGACACGGTGCAGAAGGAAGTGCTGACGCAGATCGAAACGACGCTGAAGACCGAGTTCATGGCGAACTTCGCCCGCACGCAGCGGCGCGATCCGCACGAATCCATGGCCGAGGTGTTCAACGCGATGGATCGCGCCACCGAAGAGGCGATGCTGTCGGCGCTCGACGAGAAATCGCCAGAGGCGGCGGAGCGCATCCGCGCGCTGATGTTCACCTTCGAGGATCTGGCCAACCTGATGCCCGCGTCGATCGCGGTGGTGGCGCGCCAGGCCGACAAGCGCCAGCTGGCGCTCGCGCTGAAGGGCGCGCCGGAGGAAGTGCGCACCCTGTTCTTCTCGACCATGACCGAGCGCCTGGCGAAACTGCTGCGCGAGGACATGGCCAACATGGGCCCGGTCCGCGCACGCGACTGCGAAGAAGCGCAGGCCGCGCTCGTCGCGCTGGCCAAGACACTCGGCGATCGCGGGGAGATCGTTCTGGTCGACCCGAAGAGCGACGACACGATGATTGTTTGACGCCATGGATCTTGCCTTTCAGCACCGCCCGTTCCGCTTCGACCGCGTCTTCACCGCACCGGTGGACGATAGCGAGGACGAGGACGCGCCGATCCGCATCGCCGAGCTCGAGGCGACGCTCGCCCGGTTGCAGATCGACCATGCGGAGGAGCTCGCCCGCTCACGCGCCGACGGCTTTGCCGCCGGGTTGACCCACGCCCGCACCGAACGCGAGGCGGCGCTGCTCGCCGCGGTCGATGCGCTGGGCGCCGGCGTCGAGACGCTGGAGAACGAACAGGCCGCCGCCCGCGAGACGATGCTGCGCGACGCCGCCGCCCTCGCGCTTGCCGCCGCCGAACATCTTGCCGGCCGCGCCCTGCACGCCGACCCCAATGAGGCGATCGACGCGGCGATCGGCCGCGCGCTCGCCCAGGTGATGCGCGGCCAGGAAATCTTCATCCACGTCCATCCCGATTTCGCTGTCGATATCGAGGAGCGGATCGCGCAACGCCAGGCGGGCGATCGCCGCCGCCTGAACCTGCACGTCATCGCCGATCCGGCGCTGGCCGTGGGTGACGCCCGGCTCGACTGGGACAAGGGCGGCCTGATCCTCGATCGCGAGGCGCGCGCCGCCGCGCTGCGCGCCGAGCTGGAGGCGCTGACCGTCGGCTGACCGGCCCGCGGCAAAATTTTCCTACCGGCAAAATCTGCCGAGCCTCGCCCCCTCTATAAAGTTCATGAACGGGGGCCGTCCGGCCCCGCATGAATACGGGGCTGGGTCTTGGAGCAGATACGAAAGCTCATCGCCGAACTGGGTACGCGGCGCCTGCTGATCATGGGCGGCGTCGCGGCGGTTCTGCTGGTGGCGCTCGCCGCGGTCGCCTGGCGCGGCCAGAGCACGACGATGGGCTATCTCTATACGGATCTCGATCCGAGTGCCGCATCCTCGATCGCCGACAAGCTGAAGACCCAGAACGTGCCGTTCGAGCTGTCGGCCGACGGCACCGCGATCATGGCGCCGCAGGACAAGCTCGCCCAGCTGCGCATGTCGATGGCCGGCGACCGGCTGGGCGGCAAGATCGGCTATGAGGTGCTCGATGACGAGCAGCCGTTCGGCGTATCCGCGTCGCGCGCCAAGCTCGACGAGCAGCGCGCGATCGAGGGCGAACTGGAACTGTCGATCCAGAGCCTTGATGCGGTGTCGAAGGCGCGCGTCCATCTGGTCCTGCCCGAACGCACGATGTTCTCCAACGAGACGCAGCATGCCTCCGCCTCGGTGACACTGCGCACCCGCGGCCGCCTGCCGGGCGAGACCGTGCAGGCGATCCGCTACCTTGTCGCCTCGGCCGTCCCCGATCTCTCGCCCGATGCGGTCTCGATCGTCGACCAGACCGGCGCGTTGCTCGCCCGGGCCGGCGACCCCGACACCGTCGGCGCCAGCGACGTCGACCAGCGCCAGGCGCAGGTCGAGGGCAAGCTGCGCGACCAGATCGTCGCCCTGCTCGAGCCGATCGTCGGCCAGGGCAAGGTGCGCGCGGCCGTCGCCGCGCAGATCGATCGCGACCAGACGCGCGAGGAATCGAGCGTGTTCGATCCCGACAAGCAGGTGATCGCGCACCAGGTCACCGTCGAAAGCAACGACCAGAACCAGGATTCGCAGGCGAGCCCCGCCGCCAGCGTCTCCACCCAGTTGCCCGAAGCGCAGGCGTCGCCGACGCCGACCGGCAGCGGCGATACGCATCAGAGCGCCAACAAGCAGTCGTCCGAAGACACCACCTACGCCAACAGCCAGACGCACAGCATCGTCACTCGCATGCCGGGCAAGGTCACCAAGCTGAGCGTCGCGGTGATGATCGACGGCGGCGAGAAGGGCCTGCCCCAGGCCGAGATCCAGCGCCTGACGCGCCTCGTCCAGAACTCGGTCGGCATCGATGCCACGCGCGGCGACAGCGTCGTCGTCGACAGCATGCCGTTCGCTGCGCAGGATCCGTTCGCCGCCGGTGGTGGCGCCTGGTGGGCGCTCCTGACCCAGGACCAGGTCGTCGGCCTGATCAAGCTCCTGGTGCTCGCCGGCGTCGGTCTGATCGCGCTGCGTATGATCAAGAACCGCAAGGGCGTGCCGGGCGAGGAAGCGGAAGAGGAGGACGCCGCGGCGATCGCCGACCGCCGTGCCGAAATGCTGACGCTCGCCGACCAGGCCGCCGAAGGCGATCCCGAGGCGCTGAAACAGCTCGAGGCGATGCGCGCCGCCACTCCAGAAACCCCGCTGCTCGACCAGGACATCACGCTCAACCAGGTCGACGGCCAGATCAAGGCCTCCGTGCTGCGCAAGATCGGCGAGCTCGTCGCCGGCAGCCCGCCCGAGGCGACCGCCGTGATCCGTCAATGGATGAACGCTTGAGGAGACAATGACAATGAACGACCCGAGCGCCCCGATCGACGCCCCCGAACCCGCCGAGGTTGCGGCCGTCGTCTCCCCCGCCCCGGAAACCGCCGGCCCGGCGCCCGACGCCCCGCCGCTGCGCGAATTCGACGGTGCCGCCGACACCACCGTGCCGGAAGTCCCCGCCCCGCTCGCTGCCGTGCACGAAGTGCCGGTCAAGGTGCAGGCCGTACTCGGCCGCACCCGGATGCCGATCGGCGAGTTGCTGCGTCTGTCCGCCGGGACCGTGCTGGAACTGGACCGCCGCGTCGGCGAACCCGTCGATGTGTTCGTCAACAACCGCCTGGTCGCGCGCGGCGAAGTGGTGATGATCGACCAGTCGCTGGGCGTCACGCTGACCGAAATCGTTCGGGCCGAGCGCTGAGATGACGGGCCGTACCATCCGTATGCTGCTGGTCGGTGACGCCAGCAGTGCGTTCCGCACCGCGGCCGAGATGGCGCGCGCTGCCGGCGCCGAGGTCACCATGGCCGACACGTCCGACGAGGCGCTGGCCCTGCTGCGCGATCGCGGCGCCGCTCTGGTCATGATCGACGTCCTGCTCGACGTCCCCGCCTTCCTCGCCGACCTCGCGGCCGAGCGGTTCGCGGTGCCGGTGCTGGCCTGCGGCATCGATGCCCCGGCGGCCCGCGCGGTCGCCGCGATCCGCGCCGGTGCGCGCGATTACGTGCCGCTGCCCCCCGATCCCGAGCTGATCGCCGCGGCGATCGGCGAGATCGCCACGCTGCCCGACCAGCCGCTGATCGGCGAAGACCCGGCGTTCCGCCGCGCGCTTGCCTTTGCGCAGGCGATGGGTCCGGCCAGTGCGCCGATCCTGATCACCGGCGAAAAGGGCACCGGCAAGGAGCGCGTCGCCCGCGCCGTGCACGTCGCCGCCTGCGGCAGCGGCAGCTTCACCGCGGTCGAATGCGCCGGCGTCACCGCCGACATCCTCGAATCCGAACTGTTCGGCCATGCTGCCGGCGCCTTTCCCGGCGCGCGGGCGGCGCGGCGCGGGGCGTTCACCGCGGGCCATGGCGGCACCGTGTTCCTGCGCGATGTCGACTGCCTGCCGCCGATGCTGCAGGTCCGGCTGCTCGCCGCGCTCGACGAGCGGCACACGCCCCGACTGGTTGCCGGCACCACGCGCGACCTCGTCACGCTGGTCGAGGCGGGCCGTTTCCGCGCCGATCTGCTCGATCGCCTGGCGCTGGCGACGGTTCACCTGCCGCCGCTGCGCGCGCGCGGCAGCGACGTCATTCGCTTGGCCGAGGCGTTCGCGCGCCGGTTCGCGCGGCGCCACGTCGGCGCCACCCCTGCCCTGACGCCCGCCGCCGAGGCGCTGCTCGCCGGCTATGGCTGGCCCGGCAACATCCGCGAGCTGGAGGAAACCATGCATCGCGCCGTGCTGCTGACCGGGGTGAGCAGCCGGCTCGACATCGACGCCATCGTCCTCGCCGACGGATCGCGCATCGAGCTCACCGCTGAGCAGAGCGCCCCCGCCGTCGAGCCGCTGGTCGGCCTGACCGTCGAGGAGGTCGAGCGCGAGCTGATCCTCCAGACGCTGGAACGCTGCCACGGCAACCGCACCTCGGCCTCACAGATCCTGGGAATCTCGGTTCGCACCATGCGCAACAAGCTGAAGGCCTTCGTGGAGGCCGGCATCCCGGTCGCTCCGGCGATCTGATCCCATGCCCGCGTTGAAATCCCTCCTCGACAAGCTCGGCGCCAACCGCGACATGGCGCTGGCGATCGGCGTCCTCGCCATCATCGGCATGCTGATCCTGCCGATGCCCGGCTGGATGCTCGATCTTGGCCTGGCGCTGTCGATCACGCTGTCGGTCATGATCCTGATGACCGCGCTGTTCATCGAAAAGCCGCTGCAGCTCTCGTCCTTCCCGACGATCCTGCTGATTGCGACGATGCTCAGGCTCGGCCTCAACCTCGCCTCGACCCGCCTGATCCTGGGCCATGGCCAGGAGGGGGCGCACGCCGCCGGTGGCGTGATCGCGGCGTTCGGCGAGTTCCTGATCGGTGGCGAACCGGTGATCGGCCTCACCATCTTCGCCATTCTGATCGTCATCAACTTCGTCGTCATCACCAAGGGCGCCGGCCGCATCGCCGAGGTTGCCGCGCGCTTCAGCCTCGACGCCATGCCCGGCAAGCAGATGGCGATCGACGCCGATCTGTCGGCCGGCATGATCTCGGAGGAACAGGCCCGCGCGCGCCGCGCCGAGGTGGAGGCCGAAAGCGGCTTCTATGGCGCGATGGATGGTGCGTCGAAGTTCGTGAAGGGCGATGCGGTCGCCGCGCTGATGATCACCGGCATCAACGTCATCGTCGGCCTGATCATCGGCGTCGCGGTGCATGGCGTGCCGATCGGCGAGGCGTTCCACACCTACACCCTGCTCACCGTCGGCGACGGCCTGGTCAGCCAGATCCCCGCGCTGATCGTGTCGATCGCGGCGGGCCTGCTGGTCTCCAAGGGCGGCATGGCGGGCAAGGCGGGCGCGACGCTGGGCGAGCAGCTCGGCCGCTATCCGCAGGCGTTCGGCATGGTCTCCTTCCTGATGGGCGCGCTGGCGCTGATCCCGGGCCTTCCGTTCGTGCCTTTCGCGCTGTTTTCCGGCGCGGCGGGCTTCACCGCCTGGAAGATGAGCCGCAGCGCCAAGGAACGCGCCGCGCGCGCCATTCACGAGGAGCAGGTTGCCCAGGCCGAAGCCGCCGCCATGGTGGAGGAGCCGATCGCCCGCACGCTCGCGATCGACGCGGTGCGGATCGAGATCGGCTATGGCCTGTTGCCGATCATCAACGACGCAACGCGCGAGCCGCGGCTCGACGATCAGGTCCGCGCGCTGCGCCGCCAGATGGCGACCGATTTCGGCTTCGTGCTGCCGTCGGTCAGGATCATCGACAACATGTCGCTGCAGCCCAACGAATATGTCGTCTACATCCGTGAGACCGAAGCGGCGCGCGGCGACATCCGGCTCGACCGGCTGCTGGTGATCAATCCCGACGGGGGCCCGCTGGGCATCGCCGGCGAGGCGACGCGCGAGCCGGTGTTCAACCTGCCGGCGCTGTGGATCGACCGCGAACTGCGCGAGGAGGCGGGCTTCCGCGGCCTGACCGTGGTCGATGCCGGCACGATCATCACCACGCACCTCACTGAGCTGGTGAAGGACAATATCGCCGATATGCTCAGCTACACCGAGGTCCAGAAGCTGCTCAACGAGGTGCACCAGGAATCGGCCAAGCTGGTTGCCGAACTGGTCCCCAGCCGCATCTCGGTCTCCGGCGTGCAGCGCATTCTGCAGAACCTGCTGGCGGAGGGCATCTCGATCCGCGACGTGCCGACCATCCTGGAAGGGATCGCCGAGGCGACACCGATCACCAACAACCTGACGGTGATGACCGAGCATGTCCGCGCCCGCCTCGCCCGCCAGATCTCCTCGCAGCAGGCGCGCGAGGGCTCGATCCCGATCGTCACGCTGTCGCCCGAATGGGATGCGGCGTTCGCCGAGGGCATCGTCGGCGCCGGCGACGAGCGTCAGCTGGCGATGGCGCCTTCGGCGCTGCAGGGCTTCATCGCCGCGGTCCGGGATACCTATGACCGCCTGGCCCGCGATGGCGAGATTCCCTGCCTGCTGACCAGCCCGACGATCAGGCCGTTCGTCCGCTCGGTGATCGAGCGCGTGCGCCCGGCGACCGTGGTGCTGTCGCAGAACGAGATCCATGCCCGCGCCCGCATCCGCGCGCTCGGCACGATTGGCTGACGACTGCGACCGGGGCGCCGCCTCCGGTTCTATGATGTGGGTTATGGCGCCCGTTCCGATCGCATCGTCACCCGCCGCACCGGCTGCCGCCGGCGCCGCGGCCCCCTCCGCCCCCGCCGGCGCGTTTGCCGCCGTGCTGGCCTCGACCACATCGACGGCGGCGACCGACGCGGGGGGCAAGGACGGCAAGGACGGTGCCCGCCAGCAGCCCGCCAGCACGACCGCCGCGGGTGATGCCAATGCGAAGGCGACCGGGGCCACGGTTGCTACCGCGACCGGATCGGCGCCGGCGGGCACACTCGCCATCACGCTGGCAGCCACTGCCCCGGCAATGGCGGCAACGACCGCCACCCAACCGGCCGATGCCGCTGCAGCCGCCGGCTCACCGCAGCCCGCGACTGCCGATGCGACAGCGGCGCCAGGCAAGACCGCCAGCACCGCACCGAGCCCCACGGCAGAACCCGGCGCTGCGATCATCGCAAAGGACGCCCCCACCAAGGGAGCCATGTCGAAGGCGAAGGTTGCCGTGACAACCCCGCAGCCCGTCGACGCGCCGACCGAGGGCAATCCCGCGCCGGCAACGGCATCGCAGGCCAAGGCTGACGGCAAGTCGCCCACGGCCGCGAAAGCGGACGCTGCGGCGAAGGACTCACAGCCGACGCAGCCTGATCCGGCCGCCGCTGTCGCCGCGCAGATGCCTGCGGCGGTAATGGCGACGCAGGCCAAGGGTCAGACCACCGCGCCGGCTGCTACGCTGGTGGCCGCAGAGGCTACGCCGGGCTCCGCCGGCAAGGCCGAAGGTAAATCGCCCGCCGCATCGGCCGACAAGAAGAAGAAGGACGCGGCTGCCGCGGCGACACCCGACGCCGCAGCGCAAGCGCTGCAGGGCGCGACATCGGCGCTGGCGGCGGTACCGGCAGCAGCCGCATCGGCAGTCCCGGCCGGCGACAGCAAGGACGAGGACAAAGCCACGTCCGGCAAGGCCGCCAATCACCCCGCGACCGCGGCAGGATCCACAGCGCCCGCAACGGCGGCCGGTGCCCCCGCGCTCGCTGCCGCCGCACCGGCGGCCCCGGCTGACGGCAGCGCCCCGCCGTTCATCCCGACGGGCGCCCCGCATGCTATCGTCGATGCCGGCGCGGCCTCGGCCAACGGTCTCACCGCCTCCGCAGGCGCTGCAGCAACGCCGGCCGCCGGCCCTGATCAGTCGGTGCGTGCCGACCATGTCGGACGCGACCTCGGTATCGCGATCGCGCGCCATGTCGGCACCGATGGGGGGTCGATGATGGTCGTCCGCATGGACCCGGTGGAGCTCGGCAAGGTCGAGATCCGGCTGCATTTCGACGGCGGCGGCGCCCTGGCCGCGCATGTCGTGGCCGATCACGCCCACACACTGACCCTGCTGCAGCGCGACGCCGGCTCGCTCGCCACCACGCTCAACGACAACGGCATCCAGACGAGCGGCCAGAGCTTCCGTTTCGACCAGCGCAGCGACGGCGGCGGCGGCCAACGCAGCCCCTATGCCGCGCCGCCCCAGTTCACCCGCGCCGACCAGCCGACCGGCGCCACCAACGCGGTCGCCGCGCCGGCGGCGGTGCTGCTCGCCGCGTCCGGCCGCGTCAACCTGATCGCCTGAGGAGTTTCGCCATGACCGTAAACAGCATCTCGACGCCCACCCCTACGCCCACGGCGACCACCGGCTCCTCGGCGCTGGACCAGCTCGCGTCGGACAAGACGATGTTCCTGAACCTGTTGACCACGCAGATGCAGAACCAGGACCCGCTCAACCCGATGGACACGTCGCAATACACCCAACAGCTGACGCAATTCTCCCAGGTCGAACAGTCGATCCAGCAGAACTCGACGCTGAACAGCATCCTGTCGGCGCTGTCCGGCCAGAATCTGTTCTCGGCCGCCGCGACCGTCGGGCAGACTGCGACGTTCGACAGCGACGTCGCCGGGCTCACCGCTACGGCACCGGCGAGCTGGCATTACGCCGCGACGCATCCCGCCAGCGCGATGGTGGCGACGATCAGCGACGCCAAGGGCAATGCCGTCGCCAAGGCGACGCTCAACGCGCAAAGCGGCACCTTCCAGTGGGACGGAACGCTCGCCGATGGATCGAAGGCGCAGCCGGGCAGCTATTCGCTGTCGGTGGCGGCTCTCGACGCCACCGGCGCGGACGTGCCGGTCACCGTCCAGACGCAGGGCACGATCGGCCAGGTCACCTCGGCGTCGGGCGCGACCCAGTTCGTGGTGAATGGCGCGACGCTGCCCGCCTCGTCGCTGGTCGGCCTCGGCGTCGCCGGATAGGGCGCCGCCGGCGACCGCCGTTGCCCCTTCAGCGCTACAATGCGGAGTGAGCCGCAGCCGCTTCGGCGCTCCTCCTGAAAATGCCACCGGGACGGTTGCGGCTCACCGAATAGTGACGCGGGCAGTCCTTCAACCAGGACAGCCTCGGGCCGGCGCTGCAGAAGAAAGTGGTTTGATGTCGTTCAGCGACCGTTCCCTAAAGGCCATCGGCGATCATCCGCTGGCCGTCGCCCAGCTGCTGCAGCTGCGCAGGCAATTGCCCTGGGTCTATGGGGTGCTGGTCCTCAGCTCGCTGCAGCTCGCCTACACGCATTTCGGCATTGCGCCGCACTTCCTCACCATCATCGTTCCCGCCGTCCTGATCTCCGCGGCGTTGTGGCGCCTTGCCGCCTGGCTGCGCCCGCTGTCGGCCGCGGCGATGACCGAGGCGGGCGCCTCTCGCGTGCTCAAACGCGCGTCGATTTTGGGTTCGGCGGTGGCGCTGACCTTCGGCAGCTGGGCGATGGCGTTGGGGGATTATGGCGACGCCTATCTGCAGAGCCACGTCGCCGTGTTCATCGGCGTCACGCTGCTCGGCTGCATGTTCTGCCTGATCCACCTGCCGCGCGCGGCGTCGCTGGGCTCGATCAGCGTACTGGTGCCGGCGCTGGGCTTCCGCTGGTGGGCGGACAACCCGGTGTTGATGGCGATCGCCCTCAACGTCGCGCTGGTCGCGGCGGTGGTGGTGAAGGTGCTGCGCGATTCGCAGCATCTGTTTACCGATCTGGTGCGCTCGCGCGACGCGCTGCACGTCGAGCGGCAGCAGGCGGAGCGGCTCAACAACGAAAACCAGCAGCTCGCCTATACCGATCCCCTGACCGGCCTGCGCAACCGCCGCTGGTTCTTCGGCAAGCTGGAGGAGCTGCTCGCCGCGCGCGCCGAGGCGCAGGGGCCGCCCTTCTGTGTCGCGGTGCTCGATCTCGACCGGTTCAAGCCGATCAACGACACCTATGGCCACGTCTGCGGCGACAGCCTGTTGCGCGCGATCGGCTGCCGCCTGGCAAGCACGGTGGATGATCAGTTGCTGATCGCGCGGCTGGGCGGCGACGAGTTCGGTGTGCTGTTCGACGGCCCGCGGGATGCCGCCGAACGCGCAATCACCGCGCTGTGCGAGGATATCCACGCGCCGGTCCTGCTGGGCGAGGTAACCGCGCGCGTCGGCTGCTCGGCGGGTATCGCCGTCTTCCCCGACGCCGGCGCGACGGCGCACCAGCTGTTCGATCGCTCGGATTACGCGCTCTATCACGCCAAGTCGCATCGCCGCGGCCATTGCGCCGTGTTCTCGCACGAGCATGAAGCGATAATCCGCCACGAGAAGGAGATCGAGACGCTGTTGCTGAGCGCCGACCTGGCGACCGAGATCGACGTCTATTTCCAGCCGATCTTCGACACCCGCACCATGACCGTGTCGAGCGTCGAGGCCTTGGCACGCTGGCATTCGCCGGTGCTGGGCCCGGTCACTGCCGACCGGCTGATCGGCGCGGCGGAACGGGTCGGCAGCATCAACACGATCACCATGCTGCTGTTCGAAAAGGCGCTGCAGCGTTTCCGCCTGTTGCCGCGCACGATCAGCATGTCGTTCAACCTGTCGGGCAAGGACCTGAGCTCGGTCGAGACGATGCAGGCGCTGGTCCGCCAGGTGATCGCCAGCGGCGTCGCACCGCAGCGGATCATCTTCGAAGTCACCGAAACCGCGCTGGTCAGCGATTTCGAGATGGCGCGCCAGGTGCTGGAGCGGCTGCGCGGCCTCGGCATGCGCACGTCGCTCGACGATTTCGGCACCGGCTATTCAAGTCTTGCGACGCTGCACGAGCTGCCGCTCGACATGCTGAAGGTCGATCGCAGCTTCGCCGCCGGGATTGGCACGGCGTCCGGGCGCAAGCTGGTCACCGCGATCCGTAACCTCGCCCAGTCGCTGGCGCTGGAATGCACGATGGAGGGGATCGAAACCGAGCGTCAGCTGCTCGACGCCTCCCTGATCGGCTATCGCTATGCGCAGGGCTATCTGCTCGGCCGCCCCATGACCGTCGACGACCTGCTGATGACCATCCCCGACGTGCTGGGCGCACCGGTGCCGGGCAGTAGCGCGACGCTGGGCCGCTTCGCCGCCTGAGGCCCTTCAGCGCGGCGAGCCGTTCATGCGATCCGGATATCGCAGCCCAGCCGGCGCGCCTGTTCCAGGCTTTCCTCGGGCGCTCCGGCGTCGGTGATCAGGACGTTCAGGTCCTCGATGCCCATGATGCGGTGGAGGCAGGTGCGGCCGAACTTGCTGCTGTCGGTCACCGCGATCACCTCGCGCGCGACCCGCGCCATCTTGCGGTTGAGCGCGGCTTCCGCCTCGAAATGCGTCGTGATGCCGCGCTGCAGGTCGATGCCGTCGACGCCCAGGAACAGGCGGTCCACCTGCAGGCTGTCGAGCGCCGCCTCGGTCTGCCCGCCGTAGAACGCCATGTTCTTGCGCCGCAGCCGCCCGCCGAGCAGCACGATCTCGATATTGTCCTTGCGCATCAGCTGATTGAGGATGCCGGCATCGTTGGTCAGCACGACGATCTCGCCCTTTTCGGGCAGGAATCGCGCGATCTGCGCCGTGGTGGTGCCGGAATCGAGGATGATCGCGTCCCCCGGTTTCACCATCGACGCGGCGAGCCGCCCGATGCGTTCCTTCTCCGACATGTGGAGCACGCGCTTGGTGTCGACGGGATCCTCGTCGACCACGCCGATCACGCCGGCCGCCACCGCGCCGCCATAGCAGCGCACCGACACCCCGCGCCCTTCGAGAAAGGCGAGGTCCTTCCTGATCGTTTGCGTCGAAACCCCGAACTGCTCCGAGAGCGCCAGCACCTGGACGCTTCCCTGGTCGTGCAGCATGCCGATGATTTCCTGACGACGCCGACTTGTATCCCGCATCATGCCTCCAGCCGTCGATCTAGCGGGAAAGTTAGCGCTACTCCACGCGTTTTTGTTTCATTCATTGGTCATGCACCCGGCTCGCCGCCTCCCTCCGTACGGCGACGCTCTTCATCATGCTGATAAAGAAGAAGAAGCGGAACGAAGGGCCAGATACGACACGCGGCGGCGGCCGATCCGCCATATACCGGTTGCAAGGAAACGATATATAACGCAATCTTTCACCCGCATAATGGTAGCGCGTCCTTTCGTTACGCATCATCTTCGGGGAGTAATATGCACAAAGGGATCATCGGCCTGTTGTCCGGCATGGCGCTCGTCGCCCTCGCCCCCACCGCCGCGCAGGCGCAGGACACCTACAGCGAGGCGGATTTCGCCCGCGTCGCCAAGTTCGATGCGCACGTCCACGACAATGTCGACCGCGACGCCTTCCTGAACATCGCGCGGAAGGACAATTTCGAGCTGCTGTCGATCAACGTCGACTATCCCGACTTCCCGCCACTGCCGCTGCAGGCCGAGGCGGCCGAGCGGCACCGCAAGGAGGACCCGCAGCGCTTCCACTTCGCCACTGCCTTTTCGATGGTCGGCTTCGGCGAGCCGGGTTGGACCGAGCGCACCAACGCCGCGATCGACGCCGCCGTCGCCAAGGGCGCGGTGGCGGTGAAGGTGTGGAAGAACATCGGGATGATCGTCAAGGACAAGAACGGCAAGCACATCTTCCTCGACGATCCGCGCTTCGACGGGGTGATGGCGCATATCCAGCAGCTCGGCATCCCGCTGATCGCGCACCAGGGCGAGCCGCTCAATTGCTGGCTGCCGCTCAACGAGATGACGACCGAGAACGATCGCAGCTACTTCAAGGATCACCCGCAATATTACATGTACCTGCATCCCGACGAGCCGAGCTACGAGATGCTGATGGCGGCGCGTGATCGCTTCGTCGCCTTCCATCCCAAGCTGTCGTTCGTCGGCGCGCACATGGCGAGCCTGGAATGGAGCGTCGATCGCCTGGCGGTGTTCCTCGACCGCTTCCCCAATGCCAATGTCGACATCGCTGCCCGGATCACGCAGATCCAGTACCAGTCGAACCACGACTACCAGAAGGTCCGCGATTTCTTCATCAAGTACCAGGACCGGCTGATGTACGGCACCGATATCGCCGACAATCCACCGGACCCGCACGCACCGGCCGAAAACCCGCCGATCAAGAATGCCGATTTCGAGCAACAGGTAGACCAGACCTGGCGTTCCGACTGGCGCTATCTGGCGACGCCGCTGACGCAGCACGTCGACGATCTCAACGCCGATACCAAGGGGCTGGCCCTGCCCCGCGCGGTGATCGACAAGCTCTATTACCAGAACGCGCGGCGCATCTACCTGCACGACAAGTAAGCCGCGGCACCGCGGCGGCGCGTGCCGGTCAGTCGATCGGCAGCGCCGTCGTCGCCTTCACCTGCGACAGCGCGACGGTGGAATTGATCTCCTGCACGCCGGGCAGCTTTGACAGCTTGGTGAAGAAGAAGCGTTCATAGGCCTCGATATCGGCGGCGACGATGCGCAGCATGAAATCGAACACGCCCATCAGCACATAGGCTTCCAGCACTTCGGGAAACGAGCGGATCGCCTCGGCGAACTCGTCGAGGTTCGCGCGCCCGTGCGCGTTGAGCTTGATCTGCGCGAAGATGTGCGCGTTGAGCCCGACCTTCTGGCGATCGACCAGCGCCACGCGGCGGCTGATGATCCCCTCCTTCTCCAACCGGTCAACGCGCCGCCAGCATGGGGACGGCGACAGCCCGACAAGTTCGCTCAGTCGCGCGGTCGACAGGCTCGCATCCTCCTGCAGCAGCCGCAGGATCTTGCGTTCGTAGGAGTCGAGATCATGCGGCACGATTTTTCTCTTGTGGCGCTTCCGGCGAACAAACCACCCCGATCTGCACCTTTGTTCACGAAGATCGACCAACCTTACCTTCCCGGACGTGAGAAAACACGCCCGAAAGCAAAGGAGGAAAATACCGTGGTCGATAATCCGCAGAACCCCGCCGTGCCGCCGGAGACGGTGCACGTCATCAACGACGAGGCGAGCGGGCTGCACGGCATTATCGTGCTGCATTCCACCCGTCGCGGGCCGGCCGCCGGCGGCTGCCGGTTGTGGCGCTATGCCGACCGCGCCGCGGCGACCGCCGACGCCCTGCGGCTGGCCGAGGGCATGGCATACAAGAATGCGCTGGCCGACCTGCCGCTGGGCGGCGGCAAGGCGGTGATCGCGCTGCCCGACGGGCCCTTCGATCGTCGCCGGCTGTTCAGCGCGTTCGGCCGTGCCGTCGCGCAGCTCGACGGCGCCTATGTGACGGCCGAGGACGTCGGCACCACCGTCGCCGACATGACGGTGGTGCGCCAGGAGACGCACCATGTCGCGGGCCTCGCCGCCGCCGACGGGCGGCCGGGCGGCGACCCCTCGCCCTGGACCGCGCGCGGCGTGTTCCTGTCGATGCGCGAGGCGGCGCGGCGCCGGTTCGGTACTGGCCTGGACGGTCTGACCGTCGCGGTGCAAGGACTGGGCAACGTCGGCTCGGCACTGTGTGCGCTGCTCCACGATGCGGGCGCGCGGCTGATCGTCGCCGAGCCGCGGCCCGGCGTCGCCGCCGCGATCGCCTGCCGCTATGGCGCCGAGATCAGGAGCCGCGACGCCATTCTGGACGCGCGATGCGACATCTTCGCGCCGTGCGCCCTGGGTGGCGTAATCGACCGGCGCGCGACCCGGCGGCTGCAGGCGCGGCTGGTGTGCGGCGGCGCGAACAACGTACTCGCCACGCCAGAGGACGGCGATCGGCTCGCCGGCCGAGGCATCCTCTACGCGCCCGATTACGTCGTCAACGCCGGTGGGATCATCAATGTCGCGGCCGAATATCTCGGCTGGAGCGCGGGCGAAGCGGCCGCGCGGGTCGAGGCGACCGGTCAGCGGCTCGCCGCGGTGCTCGACCATGCGGACCGCCTGGGCCTGGCGCCGCATCGCGCCGCCGATGCGCTGGCCCGCCAACGCATCGCGACGCCGGCGCGGGTCGCCGAGTGTGAAGCGGCATGACGGGGGTGCGTCACATGACTGTCGAAGCGGACTCCAGCGCCGACCTGTTGTGCCGGATGGTCGGGCTGTTCGCGCAACGCGATCTCGCCGCCCCGGCGCTGCGCGTCGACATTGCCGGTCAACGGATGACGGTGACCGTCGACCTCTCCGCGGTGGAGGGCGCGATGGCGGCGATCATGGCGGAGAAGATGGCGCGGTGCATCGGTGTCGCCGCGGTGACTATCGACGGGGTACCGCTCGCCTATCTACCGCCGACCACGCTGGAGCCGGTCAGACTGGCACCGGCGGCCTGACCGCGCGATCCGCGAACGAACAGCGGCCCGTCCGGCATCCCGGACGGGCCGCCGCCCGCGACCAATGGTCAGAAGCCGAAGCGGACGCCGGCGGTGAACGTCCGGCCGTAGGCTGTGTAGCCCGCGCCGACGCTGCTGCTGGTGCCCACCGCGCCCGACGCCCAGATGATGTTGGGGTCGCCGTTGAGGTAGGTGCGCACGATCGAATTGGTCAGGTTGCGCCCTTCCACCGTCAACTTGATGCGCTTGGTGATGTCGAACGACGCCGTCGCCGTCACCCAGTCGTAGGCCTTGGCGATCGCCGGCACGCCGTCGATCTCGGTATAGGTTGCGTAGGTGAACGAGCTCGAGTGATCCCACGACACGCTGAGCGAGATCGGCCCCTTTTCGTAGAACGGGTTGATCGAGAAGGTGGTCGGGGAGATGCCGGCGATCGAGCCGACGTTCTGCCCCTCGATGATCGCCGCGCTCCACGTATGGGTGAACTGCGCCCGCAGACCCAGGCCGTTCTTGAGCATGTGCTGCCACCCGACCTCGACGCCGTAGACGCGCGAATTGTCGCCGTTGATCGGCTCGACCACGCTGAACAGCAGCGGCGTGCACGGATTGCCGTTGAAGCAGCCGACCGCGCCGATATCGACATTGTTGCGCTCGATCGTGGTGATATCGCCGCGAAGCTTCTTCCCGAACACCGCGAGCGAGAGCATGTCGTTGGGGTGGTAATACCATTCCAGCGAGGCATCGAACTGCCACGCCTTGATCGGCTTCAGGTTGGCGTTGCCGTCATAATAGACGACATAATTCTGGTTGCTGGTGTCGTCGGTCTCGGTCGGCGCGAACTGGTTGAGGTTCGGCCGCGCCATCGTCTGCGCCGCGGCGACGCGCAGGTGCAGGTTGTTGGTCAGTCCGAAATTGACGTTCGCCGACGGCAGCGGGATCGTATAGCTGCCCTTCGCGGTGATCGGCGTCGCTTCCGAATAGTCGGTCACCGCCGACGCGGTCGGGTTGGCGGTATCGCGCACCGTGACCGAGAGGATCTTGTTGATCGCGGTCGACGCGGTCGTTTCGGTGTGCACCAGGCGCACGCCGATATTACCGGTCCAGGCATAGCCGCTGAACGACGCCTCGACATAGCCGGAGATCGTCTTCTCGCTGACGACGTAGGAATTGGTCGGGTTGAACACCGGCAGCGTATCGGCGAAATTGTAGACGCCCTCGCCCGAGGTGTAATTGGGCGTGCCGTCCAGTGACTTCAGCCCCGCGAGCAGCGCCGGCGCGTTGATCAGCACCTGCGTGGTCGGGAAATTGCCGCCGGCGCCGGCGAAATAGTTCGGGAACTTGAACGTCGAGATGACGTCCTGGCCCATCGTCGCGAAGCTGATCGGGCCGGGCTGGCCCGGCATCGTGTTGTACAGCGTGCTGTACTGGTTCGACCCGTTGGTCCAGTCGTTGGAGATGTCGCGGCGTGACTTCGACCGGCTGAGGAAGCTGATGCCGGCATCGATATGCTTCAGCACGCTGTTGTCGAAGCTGTAGGTTGCATCGACCTTCGACCCCGTCACCGTGTCGGTGATCGAATAGCCCGACAGACCGTCGTAGTGCGTGCTCCACAGGCTCTGGTTGTCGAGCTGACCGTTGGCGAGCGCGGTGGCATAGTCGGTACCATCCGGCAGCGTCACCGTCAGGTTCGGCATCGAGTTCTTGTTGGCTTTGAAGGTCAGCGTATTCTGATTGTACGGCGTCGGCGAGACCAGGCCGGCGGTGAGGAACGTATCGGTGCCGCCCTCGGGCCGGTTGGCGTGCGAGCGATAGACGTCACCATGCACCGTCAGGTGGTCGGTCGGCGTCCATTCGACATTGCCGCCGATCAGGTACGTGCTCACCTCGCGATGGACGGTCTGGTTGACGATTTCCGGATCGAAATTGTTGGCGGTGAAGCCGGTGATATAGCCGTTCTCGACCGTCACGTTCGACCAGTCGGGCAGGCCGTTCGCGTCGTACGTAAAGTCGGGATAATAGCTCTGGTTGTACGCGACCTGCGGGTCGGTGAGCTTGGTATACATGCCGTCGAGCGTGACGTGCAGCGTGTCCGACGGCTTGTATTCGACCGTGCCGGTGACGGCGAAGCGCTTCTTGCGATCGACCACCGATCCGAACTGGATGCAGCACAGGCCGTTGACCGCCTGCGCATTGGCCGGCGGCTCGCCGTCGGCAGTCGGCGCGGGCGGCCAGACGCCGGGGCTATAGGGATCCCACGTCGAATAGTTGAGCGCGTCGGTGCGGAACTTGGTGTCCGAATACACCACGCCGAGCAGCGCGCCGAACGTGCCGGAACTGTTGGTGTCGCTGACGAAGCCCGACAGTTTGTAGCCGCCGTAGCGCGACATGTCGTTGTAATTACCCTCGGCGCGGGCGGCCATGTGGAAGCCGCGATGGTCGAACGGGCGCGCCGAGCGCAGGTTCACGGTGCCGCCGATCGACCCTTCCACCGCGGCGGCCTGCGGCGACTTCAGCACGTCGGCGCCCGAGATCACGTCGGCCGGCAGGATGTCGAAGGCGAAGTCGCGGCCGTCGTCGTCGGTCGCCAGGATACGGTCGTTGAGCGTGGTGATGTTGTACTGCGAGCCGAGGCCGCGGACGCTGACATACTGGCCCTCGCCGCCCGTCGTGCGGTTGATGGTGATGCCGGTGATGTGCTGCAGCGAGTCGGCGACGTCGCTGTCCGGGAAACGGCCGAGCTCGGTCGCATTGACCGAGTCGAGCACCACCGACGAGTCGCGCTTGATCTCGACCGACTTGTCGAGGCTGCCGCGAATGCCGGTGACGATGATGTCCTGCGTCGCCTGATTGGCGGCCGCGGTGTCGGATGTTGCGGGGGGCGCGGAAGTCTGGCTCTGCGCCATCGCGGCCGTAGACGCCGAGGCGAGCGCCACGGCGAAAAGGCGGGTGGTCGTGCGGAACGTCTGCGAAGCCATATTTCCCCCTGAACCTCATCCCAATATTTCACTATGTTTCATTCTGCGGAGCGATTCGCAACAAAGCAACCCCTTTTGTGTCATCCCGACGTAATATGTCGCGGTGTGGCGCTGGGGGCACGGCAATGCCCAGTTTTTCGGCAAGTCGGGCAGAGATGCTGAATTTCGGAGCGCGTGACGCCGTGCCCTACGCCGCGCGACGCGATCCTGACACGGCCGCTGCGCCGCTGTCGCCGTGAAAGAAAACGAATGCTCTGGCTTCATTTTCGTTTGCGAACGTCGGCCGGCATGTGCAAGCTGCCTTCCGACACGCCGGACAACCAACCGGCTTCCGATCGGCGAGGGAGAGAGATGGGCGATCCGAAACTCACGCGCAGGGCCACGCTGGCGAGCATGATGTGCGGCGCTGCCACCGTCCTCGCGGGCACGGTGACGCCCCGGCGCGCCTGGGCGGCCGCGCCGGCGGCAAGCGCCTCCGACGGCGTGCTGACCATCGATTTCGACAGCGCGCTCCACTCGCGCCTGTCGCATCGCGGACAACCGCTGACCGTATTGGAAGCGGGGGAAGGCGTTCGCCTTGCCGACGGCACGGTGATCGAGCGGTTCCTGATGCTCGACAACAAGAAAGCGGCTGCCGGTGACGGCACCCGCCACAGCTTCCGCGGCGTCGCCGATGGCCGGCTGGAGAAGACCGTCGCCCTCACCTTCCGCCCCGCCTATCCCGGTGCCGCGCTGATGAGCGTCAGCTATCGTAACCTCGGCCAACAGCCGGTGACGATCGCCGCCTGGTGGTCCGCGGCGCACACGCTGCTCAAGCACCCCAAGGGCGCCTGGACCTTCGCCGGTTCCTCGCACCCCGACCGGCGCGACTGGGTGCAGCCGGTGCGCCCCGATTTCCAGCAGCGCAACTATATGGGCATGAACGGCTCCGACTATGGCGGCGGCACGCCGATGGCGGTGGTGTGGCGGCCCGACGTCGGCCTGGCGGTCGGCCATGTCGAAACGGTGCCGAAGCTGATCGCGCTCCCCGTCGCCTCGCAGCCCGGCGGCACGCGCATCGCGATCGAGGGCGACCAGCCGATCGTGCTCGCGCCCGGCGAGACGGTGACACTGCCCGAGACCTTCATCATGGCCCATCCCGGCGACCATTTCGCGGCACTCGACAGCTATCGCCGCATCATGGCCGAGCGCGGTCTCGCCGCCCCGGCGATCCCCGATTCGAGCTACGAGCCGATCTGGTGCGCCTGGGGCTATGAGCGCAACGTCACGCCGGCACAGGTCTATGGCACGCTCGACAAGGCGAAGTCGGTCGGCTGCACCTGGGCGGTGCTCGACGACGGCTGGCAGAAAGCGGTCGGCGATTGGGTGGCGGACACCACGCGCTTCCCCGGCGGCAATGCCGACGTCAAGGCAATGGCCGACCGGATCAAGACCTATGGCATGCGGCCGAAATTGTGGATCTCGCCGCTGTCCGCCGCACCGGCGAGCGACCTGATGCGCGATCATCGCGACATGCTGCTGCTCGACGCCAGCGGCAGCGCGCAGAACGTGACGTGGTGGAACAGCTACACCCTGTGCCCCGCCTATCAGCCGACGGTCGACTACTTCAAGGCGGTCACCAAACGCATCATCGGGGACTGGGGCTATGAGGGCCTGAAGATCGACGGGCAGGATCTGAACGGCGTCGCGCCCTGCTACAACCCGGCGCACAACCATGCGCGGCCCGAAGAGTCGGTCGAGAAGCTGCAGGATTTCTGGAAGGCGATCTACGACACCGCCATCGGCATCAACCCCGACGCCAATATCGAAATCTGCCCTTGCGGCGATTCGTTCGCGTTCTTCAACATTCCCGGCATGAACAACACGCCGGCTTCGGACCCCGAATCATCCTGGCAGGTGCGCCTCAAGGGCAAGACGTTCAAGGCGATGATGGGGCCATCGGCGCCGTTTTCGGGCGACCATGTAGAACTGAGCGACG
>JBQCHA010000041.1:0-5041 GCA_051955175.1 Sphingomonas sp. | reverse complement strand
GACCTGAACGGCAACGCGGCGGGGGCCCCCCCCCCCCCCCCCCCCCCCCGCGGGGGGGTTTTGGGGCCCCCCCCCGCCCCTGTTTTATTTCGGGGGCGAAGCCCCCCCCCGTGGTGCAAGCTCGCCAGGGCGAGCGGGGGGCGCGGCGGGCGGACATGACCGCCACCGGGGCGCGCCCCTAAACCCCGTGACCGCGCCGCGCGGCGTTTTCAGGGCAAGCGCCCCGGCTATTTCTTCATCGCGTCGGCATCCGCGTCGCGCTTCTTCATCGTCGCCTTGGCATCGGCCTTGGCACGGTCTTCCTCGGCGTCGGCCTTGTCCTTACAGGCGCTGCGCTGCGCGCCCTTCAGGCGGTCGCACTCGGCCTTCGTCGCGTCTTCGCGCGCCTCCGCCTTCGCCTTGGCTGCCTTGTAGTCGCCCTTGGCTTGCGCCTTGGCTGCATCCGAATCGGCCTTCGCGGCATCGGACGCGGCAAATGCCGGCGCATGCGCGGCGACGGCGAGACAGGCGGCGGCGAGCCATGCGGAAGTCTTGGTCATCGTGTTTTCTCCGTAGTGAAGGAACCCGTTGGACCGCGGCGCGCGACGCCGAGTTTTGTGTTTTGCGCGGGAATTGCGCCGCCGCAAATCCGTTGCGCCTTGTTACGCTTTTTGTGACGCGCCTTGGCATGTCTCGCCGTGTTTCGTGCGAATCGGACCGGTCCGGACCGCCCTGAATCCTTTTCCATGCAGCAGTGAAAACGTTTCAGTCCGTATCATGTCGATGTGGGACACACTCCGCACGTCCTGCATTCCGGCAGCCGGTTCGCGTACCAGCGCGTCCGGCATCGTCGTCATCCCCGTTTCGCCGCAACAAGAAAGCCTTCCCATGCCCGTCATCACCAACATCGAAGACCTGCGCATCCTCGCCGAGAAGCGCGTGCCGCGCATGTTCTACGACTACGCCGATTCCGGCTCCTGGACCGAATCCACCTACCGCGCCAACAGCAGCGACTTCGGCCGCATCAAGTTCCGCCAGCGCGTCGCGGTGGACATGGACAACCGCTCGCTGGCGACCACGATGGTCGGCCAGCCGGTGTCGATGCCGGTGGCGATCGCGCCCACCGGCCTGACCGGCATGCAGCACGCCGACGGCGAAATCCTCGGCGCGAAGGCGGCCGAGAAATTCGGCGTGCCGTTCACGCTGTCGACGATGAGCATCTGCTCGATCGAGGACGTCGCCGCCAACACCAGCAAGCCGTTCTGGTTCCAGGTCTACTTCCTGAAGGACCGCGACTTCATGAGCCGGCTGGTGCAGCGCGCGAAGGCCGCCAACTGCTCGGCGCTGGTGGTCACGCTGGACCTGCAGATCCTCGGCCAGCGCCACAAGGACATCCGCAACGGCCTGTCGGCGCCGCCGAAGCTGACGCTGCCGAACATGCTGAACCTGGCGACCAAGCCGCGCTGGTGCCTCGGCATGCTGGGCACGAAACGCCGCCACTTCGGCAACATCGTCGGCCACGCAACCGGCGTGTCGGACATGTCCTCGCTGTCGTCGTGGACCGCGGAGCAGTTCGACCCGCGGCTGTCTTGGGACGACGTGGCGTGGATTCGTAAGCAATGGCCCGGCAAGCTGATCCTGAAAGGCATCATGGACGTCGAGGACGCCAAGCTTGCGGTGCAGAGCGGCGCCGATGCGCTGATCGTCTCCAACCACGGCGGCCGCCAGCTCGACGGCGCGCAATCGTCGATCGAGGCGCTGCCGGCGATCGTCGACGCGGTCGGCGGCAGGATCGAGATCCACATGGACGGCGGCATCCGCTCGGGACAGGACGTGATCAAGGCGCGCGCGCTCGGCGCGCAGGGCGTGTATCTCGGCCGCGCGTTCCTTTACGGCCTCGGCGCAATGGGCGAGGCCGGCGTGACCAAGTGCCTGGAACTGATCCGGCGCGAGCTCGACATCACCATGGCGCTGTGCGGGCTGACCGACATCAACCAGGTCGACCGCAACATCCTGCTGCCGGGCACCTACTGAACCGGTGCCCGACGGCAGCCGGGCACGGCCGGACATCTCGCAGAGAGCGGGTTTCCGGCATATGGATTGCGTCATATCAAATTCTCCGCGATCAAACACAACTGCAGCGCATAACAGGGTTCCACAGGTCTTTCCTTCCTTCCAGGAGACGACCATGCCGCCTGCCAACCTGCCCGCCGCCCCTCTGCCCTTCGATCCCTCCTACGAACGCCCCGAAAAGGACGAAGCGGACACCATCGCCGCGCTCGGCGAGACGATGCGGAACATCAACAGCACCACCTTCAAGGACACCGGCCATGGCTTGCGCAGCGTGCATGCCAAGAGTCACGGCCTGCTGCGCGGCGAACTGCGGGTGCTGGACAACCTGCCGCCGCAACTGGCGCAAGGTATCTTCAGCAAGCCCGGTACGTATCCTCTGGTGATGCGCCTGTCCACGGTGCCGGGCGACATCCTCGATGACAGCGTATCGACGCCGCGCGGGATGGCGATCAAGGTCGTCGGCGTCGAAGGCGAGCGGCTGCCCGGTTCGGAAGGCGACGTGACGCAGGATTTCGTGATGGTCAACGGCCCCGCGTTCAGCGCGCCGGACGCCGCGCATTTCCTGAAGAACCTGAAGATGCTGGCCAAGACCACCGACAAGGCGGAACCGCTGAAAAAGGCGGTCTCGGCCACGATGCGCGGCGTGGAAAAGGCGGTCGAGGCGACCGGCCACAAGAGTCCGACGGTGATCAGCCTCGGCGGCCAGCCCGAAACCAACCTGCTCGGCGAAACCTATTACAGCCAGGTGCCGATGCTGTTCGGTCAGTTCATGGCGAAGGTCGCGGTGGCGCCGGTGTCGCCGGACCTGGCGGCGCTGGCCGACGCGCCGCTCGACGTCAACGGCAAGCCGAACGGCCTGCGCGAAGCGGTGATCGCGCATTTCCGCGAGCGCGGCGGCGAGTGGGAACTGCGGGTGCAGCTGTGCACCGACCTCGACACGATGCCGATCGAGGACGCGTCGGTGGTCTGGCCGGAAGACCAGAGCCCGTACGTCGCGGTGGCGCGCATCACGGTGCCGCCGCAGCCGGCATGGAACGAGGAACGCGCGGCCGCGATCGACGACGGCCTCGCGTTCAGCCCATGGCACGGCGTGGCCGCGCACCGGCCGATCGGCTCGGTCATGCGCGCGCGCAAGCCGGTCTACGAAAAGCTGGCGAAGACCCGCGCGCAGGAGAACGGCCGCACCATCGGCGAGCCGCGCAGCGCCGACGATCTGCCGGGCAACGACACGGCCGGCACGACGGCCGGCAACGAGCGCGCCCGGCGCGACGGTCAGCGGATGTAGTTCAAGGCCGCATCCGTCGGTGGCGCGGCATTCGCATCGCCGGAATTTTCCCCGCCCCGTCGGGTCGTACCGGCAGGCGATGCGCAACACAGGCCCGCGCATCGCGCCCACCCATCACGGAGACAGGGACATGAGCGATCCGAACACCCCGAACGAAGCGGCGCAGCGCCGCAAGGACAATGCCGCCACCGAGGCGGAAGCGAAGTCGATCGACGGCCGCGCCGGTCAGCCCGCGCACACCAGCCACGACCACATGAGCGACACCAAGGCCGGCTCGACCGAAGGCGCGGGCGGCGGCGCGAAGCAGAAACAGAAACGCTGAACAGACCTGATTAGCCGAAGAAGCGGTAGCACACCGCGATTGCCGCGATCACGCCGGCCAGATCGGCCAGCAGCGCGCACGGAATCGCGTGCCGGCTGCGCACGATGCCGACCGCGCCGAAGTACACCGCGAGCACGTAGAACGTGGTTTCGGTGCTGCCCTGGATCGTCGCCGCGACCAGCGCCGGGAAGCTGTCGACGCCGCACGTTTTCATCGTCTCGATCAGCATCGCGCGCGCCGCGCTGCCCGAGAACGGCTTGACCAGCGCGGTCGGCAGCGCGTCGACGAAACGGCTGTCCCAGCCGGCTGCGTCGACCAGGTGACGTATGACGGCCAGCAGCGCGTCCAGCGCGCCCGACGCGCGCAGCACGCCCACCGCGCATAGCATCGCGACCAGGTAGGGCAGCAGCGACTTCGCGATCTCGAACCCTTCCTTCGCGCCGTCGACGAAGCTGTCGAACAGCGGCACGCGGCGCCAGGCGCCGATCGCGAGGAACAGCACGATCAGCGAAAACAGCGCGAGGTTGCCGAGCAGCGAGGACAGCGCGGTCAGCGCCGTCGCCGACAGGCCGGCGAGCGAGCCGATCGCTGCCGCCAGCAGTAGCGCCGCGCCGCCTAGCCAGGCCAGCGCCACCGGGTCGCGCAGCGGCAATCGCTGTGTCAGCGCGACCGACAGCAAACCGGCGGCGGTCGACGCGCAAGTGGCGAGCAGGATCGGCAAAAACACCAGCGCTGGATCGGCCGCGCCCTGCTGCGCGCGGTACATCAGAATCGTCACCGGCAACAGCGTCAGTGACGACGCGTTCAGCACGAGAAAGAGGATCTGCGCATTGGTCGCAGTGGCCGGATCGGGATTCAATTCCTGCAGCGCGCGCATCGCCTTCAGGCCGATCGGCGTGGCGGCATTGTCGAGGCCGAGCGCGTTGGCGGTGAAGTTCAGCGTGATCAGCCCGAGCGCCGGATGACCCGGCGGCACGCCCGGCATCAGGCGCCTGAACAGCGGCGCGAGCCAGCGTGCCAGCGTTTCCACCAGCCCGGCGCGCTCGGCGATGCGCAAAAACCCGAGCCAGAGCGTGAGCGTGCCGAACAGCAGGATCATCACATCGACCGACAGCTTCGCCATCGCGAACAGGCTCTCGACCATCGCCGCGAACACGCCGGGATCGCCGCCGATCCAGCGCGCCGCCGCGCTGAGCGCCGCGACCGCGAAGAAGCCGCACCACAGCACGTTCAACATGATTCTGACCGGAGGATGGCGGCGGGCGGGACGGGCATGACGGGAACGCGGTCGTGGCGTCGGACGGGATCGGAAGCGAGGCGCGGGCAGTATCGCACCGAAGCTTGCGGGGTCGCAACGGGCCGGCGCCTGCGGCGAAACGCTC
>JBQCHA010000040.1:0-2847 GCA_051955175.1 Sphingomonas sp. | reverse complement strand
AAACCGCTTTCAGCTCGATGCGGGCCAGCGGGGCTCCGATGCAATAGTGTGAGCCGTGTCCGAAGGTGAGGTGGGCGGTGTGCTTGCGGGCGACGTCGACGCGCTGGGGGTCGGCGAACGTCACGGGATCGTGGTTGGCCGCTCCGATGTCCAGCAGTACCAGGTCTCCGGCGCGGATGGCGACGCCGTCTATGTCGAAGTCGGTGCGCGCGTAGCGAGGAATGCCACCCACCCCGCCGCCGGATGCCGTCGCCCGTAGTAGCTCCTCGACGGCGTGGGGGATCAGCGCGGGGTCATCGACGAGTGTCTGCCACTGATCGCGATTCGTCAGCAATAGCATTGCGCCGAGCCCGATCTGGACCACCGTGGTCTCGTGCCCGGCGAACAGCAACACCATCGACATCGTGGCGGCCTCCTCGTCGGAGACGCCATCGGTCGCACACAGCCGCGACATCACGTCGTCGCCGGGGTGGGCTCGCTTGCGCTCGACCAAGGCGCGGCCATAGTCGAACAGATCGGCCAGCCCGCGCTCGGAGCGGGCGTGATCGCGGACGTTGCCGGCGTCCTGGGCCCACGCGCGGAACTGGTCGCGGTCGGAATAGGGCACCCCGAGTAGTTCGCAGATCACCAGGATGGGCAGGGGCAGCGCCAACCGCGCGTGCAGATCGGCCGGTGGGCCCTGCGCCGCAAGGTCGTCCAACAGTTTCGTGGTGAGCGCGGCCACCCTGGGTTCCAGCGACCGCAGATGCCGCGGCGAGAAATGTGGCTGGAGTAGTGCGCGCATCCGCGCGTGGTCGGCGTGTTCGGTGTCGAAGTCGCCGAGGGGGCCACCGAATAGTGCCGATTCCCCAGTGCGCGCTGCGGTTTCGGGTTTCCGATGAGAGCGACCGAGGCGATCGTCATCGAGCAGCCGCCGCACCTGGTCGTAGTCCGTGACCAGCCAGGCCTCGTCGCCGACCGGGGTGTGCGTCCGGCGAACCGGCAGTCGGGTGGAGGTCATGAGGCACCCCTCAACGTCGCGCAACTTGTATAAGGCTACTTGTACAATTGCCTCTAGACAAGAGGGAGGTCGCGATGACGGTCGTCCGATCCGAGACCCGGCGGCTGCCCCGCGCCCAACGGCGGGAACAGATCCTCGAGGCGGCCACGCGTGCCTTCGCCCGCGGCGGCTTCGCGAACACCGGGCTCGATGCCATCGCCGCGGAAGCCGGTGTCACCCCGGTGATCCTGTACCGGCACTTCGCCTCGAAGGCCGACCTGTATCGAGAGGTCATCGAGAGCGGTCACGCGCGGCTTCGCGAAGCCACCGGACCGGACGACTTCGACGACGCCAGCATCCCCGCGCTGATCCGCGCTGCCGCAGCGGATCCGGACACCTTCCGGCTGCTGTACCGCCATGCCGTTCGCGAAGCGGAGTTCCGCGACGTGATCGACACGCTCATCGAGGGTTCGGCCGAGGTCACCGGCCGCTACCTCGCGGACATCGCCGACGATCGATGGCGCAACTGGGCGGCGCGGCTGCTGCCCGCGATGACCATCGACGCCGTCATCGCCTGGCTAGATGCGGGCCAGCCCGATCCCGACGAAGCCGCCGCTCGGGTCAGGAGCGTTGTCGACGCGGTCATCCAGGCGGCATCGGCCCAGTGATCGTCACCCTTGCATTGCGTTGATCCACTTTTCGAGGCGCCGCGCTTCGCGGGCCATGATCTCGGGTTGCGCCAAAGCGTTGGTCAGGACCGCGCTGCCCTCGTAGGCGATGACGAGCTCGGCCGCCAGGTCGCGGGCGTCGCGGCGACCCATGGCGCGGAATTGCTGTTCGGCCCAGTCCAGCAGGGTCTGCATCAATGGAGCCGTCAGGGAAGGTGATTGGCCGGGGTGGTTGGCGAGCTCCATGCACAGGGTTCCCAACGGACAGCCGTGGTCGGCGACCCTGTCGCGCGCGTCGGCCAACAGGCCCACGAGTGCCTTCAGCCGCGCCTTGGGGCTGCCGTGCCTGCGCTGCAGGGCCGCGGTTGCGGATCGGATTTCCTCGGTGCGGGCTTCGACGACGGCGGCGACGATGTCGTCCTTGGTCTTGAAGTAGTAGTACACGTTGCCAAGCGGTACCTCGGCCGCCTCGGCGATGTGCGCCAGCGTGGTGCCCGCTATGCCCTGGCGGTAGAACAGGTCACATGCGGCCGCGATCAACCGTTCCCGCTTGCCGGCGATGGTCGGCGGGCCGGTTTGTTCGGCGTCGGTTAAGTCAGCCATATCACTCACGGACTATAGACGGCACGCGTCCATGCTCAAGTTCCACAGCACGCCCCGATTCTCTGGCGTGTTGTGGTCGGTCTTGACCTTCTTCGGCTTCGCGTTCGTGAAGTACTGTCCCGACGTCAGCGCCGCATCCGGCGAGCCGGCCAGGAACACGGACGTGGCGGCGCCCTTTTCTGGTGAGAGTGAAAACGGCAGTGCCGCATAGGAGATCGCACGGAAGACCCCTGCCGCTCCCCGCATCATCGGTGTTCTCACGATCCCCGGGTGCACGGCGTTCGCGGTGATGCGTGTCGGCCCCAGCCGGTGTGCCAGCTCGATGGTGAACAGCAGCACGCAGAGTTTGGAGGCGGCATACGCGCCGATAGTCGAGAACCGGCGCTGGCCTTGCAGGTTGTCCGGGTCGAACTTGCCGGCGCGGTACACGCTCGAGCTGAGGTTGATGACCCTGCCCTGTCGACTCTTTTCCAATTCCCCGAGCAGCAATTGGGTGAGATAGAACTGCGCAAGGTAGTTGACCTGAAACGTCGTCTCGTAGCCGTCCCGGGTCAGGACGCGTTGCGGCATGATGACGCCGGCGTTGTTGATCAGCAC
>JBQCHA010000039.1:0-9284 GCA_051955175.1 Sphingomonas sp. | reverse complement strand
CTCGTGAGATTGCCGGTCCCGCCGACGTCGATCGAACCAGCCACCAGGCCAGTCGACGTATCGATGATGTCGACGACCGTGCTGGAGGACCGAACTGCGTAGAGCTGGCTACCGTGCACGGCGGGTTGGCCCGTGTAACTGTACCCCGTGCGCCACAACGGCTTGTCGTTGTTAAGCGCAAACGCTGCGATCGGGAGTGAGTCGCCGACCTTATAATTGTCCGTGAACGTGAATATGTGGCCGTTTCCATCGAGGATGGGCGCGCCGTCATAGTCACCGAAGTAGCTTGTTCCATTCCCGGAAAAGAACGGGTTCTTTATCGCTTCCGCCAGGGAGCCGTCCGTTCGGTACAGCACCACCACATAGCCTACGTTGAAGTAATAGGCATAGTCCTGGTCGACGGCGACGCTTTCGCCTTGCATGACATAGCCAATGTATTGAGTGGCAATCGTACTACGCCATAGGTTGTCGCCAGTGGCAGCGTTCGCATCGAACACTTCATTGCCATAATAGCCCGATGTGAAGAACAGTTCGTCACCAACGGGCGTCAGGACGCTTCCGTCGCTGAATTGAGCATCATAGGTCGGCGTACTGATATAGCCGCCCGTGGTCGCGTCGACGACCTGCAGGGGGGCAGCGGTGGACGTATCGTTCGGCGCCATGGATGCGACCCGACCGTTGGCATATGCTGGGCCGAACGGGTGCGTGTTCGGGTAAACGTTCTTGTTGCCCAGATCGAATCCCCAAAGCGGAGACCCGTTCGAGGTCGCAACAGCTTGGGTGTAAATGTGGCCGTCCGCTCCCAGGACATTGTAAAACACGCTGCCCGATCGCGCGGCGACATCGCTGGGCGCATTGGGAGTGGTGATCGTCCAGGCATCAGTAAAGTTCGCCGTAGAGAAACTTGCCGCCACATAGCCGGTGTGTCCAGGATCTCCCTGCACAGTTGACCAATTGCCGTCGGCAGCGATCGGGGCAGAGGAAGGAACAGGCGTGGGAGTGGGTATCGGAGTAGGAGTAGGAGTAGGTGTTGGAGTAGGAGCGGGGGTTGGCGTGGGACTGGGCGTAGGTGCGGGCGTGACCGTTATCCCACCACCCCCCGCCGATCCGCCATCGCCGCCACCGCAAGCGCTGACCAAAAACAGCAAGGGAAGTGTCGTCAGCGCAGATTTCTTTATCTATCCCCCCGGATGCGATCAGCCGCAAATATCGAATAACTCGATACTCTTAGTTCAAGGGGCTCGGCAAGCGCTTCCGTGAAGTCATCGGTTGATTGACTGCCATTCCTACTCCGATCGGTGCCGACCTGATCCTGCGCGGTGCACGGGAGGGCGCCCCTTACGCCGTCAGCACAATCCCCGGTGCTGGCGCCGCAGCCCGCCTTTCGCTAGACGCGCGCGATCATGACCGATGCATCCGACCTCCGTTCCGCCGCTCTCGAGTCCAAGGCCTGGCCATATGAGGAGGCGCGCAAGCTCCTGAAGCGCTATCCGCAAGGGAAGCCCGGCGGCGCGGCGGTCGTGTTCGAGACCGGCTATGGCCCCTCGGGCCTGCCGCATATCGGCACGTTCAACGAGGTGCTGCGCACGACGATGGTGCGCAACGCTTTCCATGCGCTGTCCGACACGCCGACCCGGCTGATCGCGTTCAGCGACGATATGGACGGGCTGCGCAAGGTGCCCGACAATGTGCCCAACCAGGAAATGCTGCGCGCGCATCTCGGCAAGCCGCTGACCGCGATTCCCGATCCGTTCGGCACGCACGACAGCTTCGCCGCGCACAACAATGCGATGCTGCGCGCGTTTCTCGACCGCTTCGGGTTCGACTATGAGTTCGCCTCGTCGACCGAATATTACACCTCGGGCCGGTTCGATGACGCGCTGCGCGGCGTGCTGCGCCATTTCGATGCGATCATGGACGTGATGCTGCCGACGCTGCGCGCCGAGCGGCGGGCGACCTATTCGCCGGTGCTGCCGATCAGCCCGACGTCAGGCGTGGTGCTGCAGGTGCCGGTCGAGGTGGTCGACGCCGAGGCCGGCACGATCGCGTTCACCGACGAGGATGGCGAGCGCATCGTGCAGTCGGCGCTGGGCGGCTTGTCCAAGCTGCAGTGGAAGGTCGACTGGGCGATGCGCTGGGTGGCGCTGGGCGTCGATTACGAGATGGCGGGCAAGGACCTGATCGATTCGGTCACGCAATCGTCGAAGATCTGCCGCGTGCTCGGCGGCCGCCCGCCCGAGGGGTTCAATTACGAGATGTTCCTCGACGAGAAGGGCGAGAAGATCTCCAAGTCGAAGGGTAACGGCCTCAGCCTCGAACAATGGCTGACCTATGGCCCCGACGAGAGCCTGGCGTTCTACGCCTATCGCGAGCCCAAGAAGGCCAAGGCGCTGCACATGGGCGTGATCCCGCGCGCGGTCGACGATTACTGGCAGTTCCGCGGCAATTATCCGACACAGGACTGGAAGCAGAAGCTCGGCAATCCGGTCCATCATATCCACGATGGCGACGTGCCGGGCGAGACGCTGCCGGTGACGTTCGGGCTGCTCCTGAACCTCGTCGGCGTGATGGGCGGCGACGCGACCAAGGAACAGGTGTGGGGCTATCTCGGCAATTATGTCGAGAATGCCTCGGCTGAAGGCTATCCGGAGCTCGATCGCCTGATCGACTATGCGCTGGCGTACAACCGCGATTTCGTCGCGCCGACGCTCAATCGCCGCGCGCCCGAGGGGGTGGAGGTCGCGGCGCTGGAGAAGCTGGATGCGGAGCTCGCCGCGCTGCCGGCGGAGGCCAGCGCCGAGGACATCCAGAACATCGTCTATGAGATCGGCAAGACCGGCGGGTTCGAGTCGCTGCGCGACTGGTTCAAGGCGCTGTACGAGACGTTGCTCGGATCGAGCCAGGGACCGCGGATGGGCAGTTTCATCGCGCTGTATGGGGTGGAGAATACGCGCAAGCTGATCGCCGAGGCGCTGGCGCGGTAAGGGCGATACTACCAGACGCGCGTCCTACTCGCCCTCACCCTTCCGCGCCTTCGGCGCTCCGTCCCTCTCCAGCGGGAGAGGGAAGGGCGAGGGTGACGTGCGCGAAACCCTTGCCGCTCAATCCGCCGCCGGCGCGCGCCAACTTAGTTCGACGGCACCCTTCGGGCCGCCGCGCGGGCCGTCGCGCACCACGGTCACGCCTGCTTTGGTCAGTGCGTCGGCGACCTGGTCGGCATGGTCCTTGGGGCCGGCGACCGCCAGCGGCAGGTTGAGCCGCTGCGCGCCCCAGATCGCGGTGGCGATCGCCGCCTGGCCCTGCGCGTCGGGAATGTCGCCGCCGGCCTTCTCGTCGGGGTTGGCGGTGAAGGTGACGTCGGTCAGCGTTGCTGCCGGCGGGATCAGTGTCACCGACCAGTCGGCTGCGGTGGTCGCGACACGCTGCTCCAATGTGCGGTACGCCTCCAGGTGCGCGCCGGCGAGCGGCCTGGCGGTCACCACGGCGCGATGCGCCTCGCGGTCGATCAGCACCGATCCGCTCTCGGTGCCGGCGACCACCGCGAGCTCGGTGGCAAGCTGGCTGACGGCGCGGTCCGCCTCCGCCTTCTTCTGCGCATTGGCCTGTGCCTGGGCGATCTGCGCGGCTTCCGCATCGGCCGAACTGGTGCCGACGCGATATTGCTCGATCGACACCTTCACCCGCTCACCGAGCAGCTTCTCCAGCATGATCGTGCTGTCCTTTTCGGCATCGGCGACGATGTGCGGGGTCAGCACCGTAGCGGTGACGCGGATCGGCCGGGCCTTGTAGTCGACGTCGAGCTGGCTGACGCGGGCGTTATCGCCGAACTGTCCCGACACGACGTCGCGGGCGTCGCGGCCTGCGGTCGTTTCCCAGGCGATTTGGCGCAGCGTGAAGCCCAAGGGGATGGCGAGCGCGATGAACACCACGGCGATCGCGATGCTCTGCAGCACCGTCTGGTGCGGCGACAGGCTGTGCGCGAAGCCATAGAGTCGCGCCATCACCGCGGCGGTCAGCGCGATGGTCATCAGGTTGGTGAAGAACAAGAGCAGCGAGCCGGAGAACACCGTCCAGTTGAGCGTCGCCAGCCCGAAGCCGACGACGGCGAGCGGCGGCATCAACGCGGTGGCGATGGCGACGCCGACGATCGTGCCTTCGCGCCCGCGGATCATTGCGTAGGCCCCGGCCAGCGCCGAGAACAGCGCGATCATCAGGTCGAACAGGTTCGGCTGCGTGCGCGCGGCGATCTCGCTGGTCACGTTCTGCAGCGGCGAGACCATGACGACAAAGGCGCAGAACAGGATCGCGACCACCGTGCCGGCGGCGAGCGCGAAGCCCGAGCGCTTCAGCTCGGCGGAATCGAACGTGGCGATGGCGAAGCCCAGCCCGATGATCGGCCCCATCAGCGGCGAGATCAGCATCGCGCCGATCACCACCGCCGGCGACGACAGCAGCAGCCCCAGCACCGCGATGCCGGCGGACAACAGCGTCATGAACAGGTAGCGTGGGGTCCAGCCCGATTCCTCATGGACCTTCTCGACCACGCGGACGTGTTCGACCGTGGCGACGACGTGCTGGCGCCACCATTGGAGGATCGGGTTCTGCGCAGCCGAGACCAGGGTTGCCATGCGCCGTCTTCTAGGGGGTTTGCGCCCCGGGCGCCACTCGGTAGGAACGGCGGCGAAAGGGGACATGATGGCCGGTGCAACGCGCGGCGCGATGGCGCCGCTCCGCGACTTCCTGAAGAGCGAGGCGGCGGGCGGCATCGTGCTGATCGCGGCCGCGGTGCTGGCGATGCTTGCCGCCAACCTGCCGTCGACGGCGCATTTCTATCACGAGCTGCTGCACCTGGAGACGGGGCCCGTGCTGGCGCCGAAGCTGGGCGCGATGACGCTGCACCTGTGGGTCAACGACGGACTGATGGCAGTCTTCTTCCTGCTGGTCGGGCTGGAGATCAAGCGCGAGATGCTCGACGGGCGGCTGTCGAGCTGGGACCGGCGGCGGCTGCCGGCGATCGCCGCCGCGGCCGGGATGGCGGCGCCCGCGGTCGTCTACCTGCTGATCGCCGGGCATGTGCCGTCGTTGCGCGACGGCTGGGCGATTCCCGCCGCGACCGACATCGCGTTCGCGATCGGCGTGCTGGCGCTGCTCGGCAGCCGCGCGCCCCCGGCGCTCAAGCTGTTCCTGACCACCGTGGCGATCGTCGACGACATGGGCGCGGTGGTGATCATCGCCTTGTTCTACACCGCGCACATCAATCTGCTGGCGCTCGGCGGCGCGGCGCTGGTGCTGGCGGCGATGGTGCTGCTCGGCCGCGCCGGCGTGCGGGCGCTGCCGGTCTATCTGATCGGGTTCGTCGCCTTGTGGTATTGCGTGCTGCTGTCGGGCGTCCATGCGACGGTCGCCGGCGTGCTGGCGGCGCTGGCGGTGCCGATCACGCCGACGGTCGCGGGCCGGCACGATTCGCCGCTGCACCGGCTGGAGCATGGGCTGCATCCCTGGGTAGCGTTCGGCATTGTGCCGCTGTTCGGCTTCGCCAATGCCGGCGTGCCACTGGGCGGCGTCGGTCTGGGCGACCTGGTCTCGCCGCTGCCGCTGGGTGTTGCCGCCGGACTGTTCCTCGGCAAGCAGCTCGGCATCTTCGGCAGCATCTGGGCTGCGGTGCGGCTCGGCATCGCGCGGCGGCCGGGTGGGGCGAGCTGGACGCAGATCTATGGTGTCGCGCTGCTGTGCGGGATCGGCTTCACCATGAGCCTGTTCATCGGCACGCTGGCGTTCGACGACGCGGCGATGGTCGACGAGGTGAAGATCGGCGTGCTGCTCGGCTCGATCCTGTCGGCGCTGGCGGGGTTCGTGCTGTTGCGCCTCGTCAGCGACCGGCATGAGGCAGGATGATGCGCGGTTACTTCGATCCCCGGCAGCTGGCGCATGCGCCGACACGCGAGCTGCACAACGGCGGCTTCACCGATTATGCCGAAAAGCCGTCGCGCGTTGACTCGATCCTTGCCGCGCTGGGCCCGCTGGAGCGCCCCGCGGACCATGGCGAGACGCCGATCCTGGCAGTGCACGACGCCGATTACATCGACTTCCTGAAAACCGCGCCGGCGCGCTGGGCGGCGGCCGGGCGGCCCGGCGACGTCACCGGTTATGTCTGGCCGATCGTGCGGCGGCGACCGCTCAGGCTCGATCGCGTCGACGCCTTGGTCGGCCGCTACAGTCTCGATGCGTCCTCGCCGCTCACCGCCGACACCTGGAACGCGGCCTATTGGAGCGCGCAGAGCGTGCTGTCGGCGCTCGACGCGATCCGCGCCGGCGATCGCGCCGCCTTCGCCCTGTGCCGGCCGCCGGGTCATCATGCCGGGCACGACTATCTCGGCGGCTATTGCCACCTCAATACCGCGGCGATCGCGGCGCAGGCGGCGATCGATGGCGGCATGGCGCGCGTCGCCATCCTCGACATCGACTATCACCACGGCAACGGCACGCAGGACATTTTCTGGACGCGCGGCGACGTGTTCTACGCCTCGGTGCACGCCGATCCGGCGACCGATTATCCCTTCTATTGGGGCCATGCCGACGAGGTGGGCGAGGGCGCCGGCGAAGGCGCCACGCTCAATCTGCCGCTGCCGCAGGGTACCGCGATCGAGCCGTTCCGCCGCGCGACAGGCCAGGCGCTTGCAGCGATTGCAGCCTTCGGGCCCGATCTCGCAATCGTCAGCTTCGGTGCCGACACCTATGTCGGCGATCCGATTTCAGGGTTCGCGATTCAGACCGGGGATTATGCCGCCATCGCGCGCGACATCGCCGCATGCGGCTGGCCGACGCTGATCGCGATGGAGGGCGGCTATGCCATCGACGCGCTCGGCGACAATGTCGCGAGCTTCCTTGCCGGGTTCTGAAGCCGGCCACGCCAAGGGGACGCCCGCCTACCGGCGGCTGACGCTGGCGATGCTGTTCGCGGGCTTCTCGACCTTCTCGCTGCTCTATTCGGTGCAGCCGCTGCTGCCCGAATTCGCTCGCGACTTCCATTTGACCGCCGAGGCGGCGAGCCTCGCCGTCAGCCTGGCGACGGGGCCGCTCGCGGTGGCGATCCTGTTCGCCGGCCTGATTTCGGACCGGATCGGACGGCGGCCGATCATGGTCTGGGCGATGTATGGTGCCGGGCTGCTGACGCTCGCCACCGCTGTCGCACCGGGGTGGGGCTGGATCCTCGCGCTGCGGCTCGGCTGCGGTCTGGCGCTCGCCGGCGTGCCGGCGGTGGCGATGGCCTATGTGGCGGAGGAGGTCGACGCTGCTTCGGTCGGCGCCGCGATGGGGCTCTATATCGGCGGCAGCGCGATCGGCGGCATGGCCGGGCGGCTCGGCGTCAGCCTGGTGACCGATGTCGCCGGCTGGCATTGGGCACTCGGCGTCAACGGTGCGCTGGGGCTGGCGATGGCCGAGGGCTTCCGCCGCCTGGCGCCCGAAAGCCGCGCGTTCGTCGCGCAGCGCGGCAGTCTGGGCGCGCTCGCCCGCGGGGCGGCCGGACTGTTCCGCGATGCCGCGCTGCCGCTGCTCTACGCCGAGGCGTTCCTGCTGATGGGCACGTTCGTGACCGTCTACAATTACGCCGGTTTCCGCCTGATGGGGCCGCCCTATCACCTCAGCCAGGCCGACGTCGGCGCGATCTTCCTGCTCTACATCCTCGGCTCGATCAGTTCGGCGCGGTTCGGCGCGCTGGCGGGAAAGCTCGGGCGGCGCAAGGTGCTCTGGCTGCCGATCGTGCTGCTGATCGCCGGCGTCGCCGCCACTGGCCTTGCGCCCTTGTGGCTGGTGGTCACCGGCATCGCGCTGGTGACGATCGGCTTCTTCGGCGCGCATTCGATCGCCAGCGCCTGGGTCGGCCGCCGCGCCGCGGCCAATCGCGGCCAGGCGGCGGCCCTCTACCTGTTCTTCTATTATCTCGGCTCGAGCGTGCTGGGCTCGGCCGGCGGCATCGCCTGGACGCGCGCCGGCTGGGCCGGCGTCAGCGGTTTCTGCGCCGTGCTGGCGCTCGCTGCTCTGGCGATCGGCCTGTGGCTCACCCGCGTGCCGCCGCTCGCGCTGGCCGAAACCCCGCGCGCGCGGCCGCTCGGCAGCGACTAACTGGCGAGGAAGGCGTCGAGCGTCGCCGCGAATGCCGCCGGCTGGTCGAGCATGATGAAGTGAGCACTGTCGCCAACGGGCACGAAGCTGATGTGCTGCGCCTTGGCGTATTCGGCACGGTAGAAGGCGTCGGTCTGCGCCCTGGGTCGCGCCTCCGACCAGGGATAGACCAGGGTGATCGGCGTCACGATCGACGCCATGTCGGGGCGCAGGTCGTTGGTCATGTCCTCGTACATCGCCTCGCCACTGACCTGCGGATCCGCCGCCTTGAACCAGGCGGCGACCTTGGCCTGCGACGCGGGTTTCAGCGCCAGTGTCGCCGCGGTCGCGCCGGCAGCAGCATCATCGGCAGGTTTGCCATAAGCGGCAACTTCCCGATCGCGCAGCGCGCGCGCCTGCGGCTCGACCTGCGCCACCGTGGCGCCGGGCAGGAAGATGTCGCCGACATAAGGCAGCGCATCGACCACCATCAGTTTGCCGACGTCAGCCGGATGCGCCTTTGCGAGCATCAGCCCGACCAGGCCGCCCATCGAATGGCCGACCACCGCCGCGCCGGCAAGGCGATGCGCGGCGATATAGCGGTCGAGATCGGCGACCACGCCATCGAGCACGCCCGGCTTCAGGTTGGCACCGGGATCGTCGCCGACGAAGCCGTTGACCTGGACCAGGATCACCTGGTGGGTCTTGGCGAGGCCCGGCGCGACGCCGTCCCACACGGCGCGGGGGGAGGACAGGCCGGGAATCAGGATCACCGGCGGACCCGCGCCTTCGGTGGCGATCGAGATGTGGTCCATCGTGGTGGCCGGTGTGGCGGCGTGGCCCGATTGCGGCGACAGGATCGCCAGCGGCATGGCGACGAACAGCGCGAGACGAGCAAGCATGCGGATCATCGGTCGGTCTCCTTGGCAGGGCTCATGAACACGTCCTCGATGGCGAGGCCGAACAGTTCGGCGATCTTGAAGGCACGCGGCAGCGAGGGATCGTAACGACCGGTCTCGATCGCGTTGACGCTCTGCCGCGACACCTCGAGTCGCTCGGCAAGGTCGCCCTGGCTCCAGTTGCGCTCGGCGCGGAGCACCTTGAGGCGGTTCTCCATCACTCGCCGCCTTCGCGCCAGGCGATAAACTTGTTGATGCACGTCCCCAAGCCAAGCCCGGCGA
>JBQCHA010000038.1:0-6064 GCA_051955175.1 Sphingomonas sp. | reverse complement strand
CGAGCCGGCGACGGCCGCGGAAACCGCGGATCTGGCGCCGCGCGCCTATGTTGCGGTGCGGGTAGAGGACGATGGCGAAGGCATGGACGCGCAGACCCTGGCGCGCGCGCTGGAACCGTTCTTCACCACCAAGACCGATGGCAAGGGCACCGGCCTGGGCCTGTCGATGGCGCATGGCTTCGCCCGGCAGTCGGGCGGGGCGCTGCTGATCCGCAGCGCACGGGGCGACGGCACCTGCGTGTCGATCATCCTCCCGGCAGGCGAAGAGGTGATGCCGGAGGCCGCGCCTGCGCCGAGCGGGCGTGCGTATGCCACGCGCCGCATCCTGCTGGTCGACGACGATCCGGCAGCGCGCGAGGCGAGCGCGGCGATGCTGCACGAGGGGGGGCATGAGGTGGTGCCGGTCGCCAGCGCCGACGCCGCCATCCGCGCCGTCGCCGGCGGCGAAGGCTTCGACCTGGTCGTGTCCGACTATCTGATGCCGGGCGGCACCGGTCTCGACCTCTCCCGCATGCTGGAAGCGCGGGGGGACAGGACGCCGTTGATGATCATCACCGGCTATATCGCCGACGATGTCGACCTCGGCGGCCTGCCGCGGCTGCGGAAGCCATTCACCACGGCCGAGTTGCTCGATTGCGTGGAGCACGTCGCGCGGGCCGGCAGCGTTCGCGTCGAGCCCTGAGCGCCGCATAGGCGCCGCCGCCCTACCCCGGCAGCATTGAGCGGCTAACCCATGCGAGGACCCGAGGGAACAATCGCCGCCGCTTCGCTTTGGTGACCGATCGTCCACGTCCAGGAGAGCAGATGATGCGCGTCCCCCTTACCCTTGCGGCCGTCGCCTCGGCGATGGCGCTGGCGGCCTGTTCGTCCCACAACACCACCACGCCGCCCGATAACACCCTGCTCAACGCCGATCAGTCGGACATGGCGACGATGCCGGGAGACAACGGCATGATGGGCAATGGCGCCGCCGACAACATGGCCGCGATGAACGGCGCCACGGCGGCCCCGATGCCGACCGACGCCGCCGGCTTCGTCAAGGCCGCGGGCGCCAGCGACCTATTCGAGATCCGCTCGGCCAAGGTCGCGCTGCAGAAGGCAAAGGATGCCAAGGTCCGCGACTTCGCGCAGATGATGATCACCGATCACACCAAGACGACCGACGCGGTCAAGGCCGCGGCGAAGAAGGCCGGCCTGAACCCCGCGCCGCCGCAGCTGACCGCCGACCAGCAGCAGAAGCTCGACCAGCTGCAGCCGCTGACCGGGCAGGCGTTCGACCAGGCGTATGTCGCGCAGCAGATGCCGGCGCACCAACAGGCGCTTGCCATGCTGCAGAACTATGCCCAGAACGGCGACCAGCCTGCGCTGAAGCAGGCGGCGCAGCAGGCGATTCCGATCGTGCAGAAGCATATCAACCGTCTTCAGGAGCTGCAGCAATAGCAGCGATCCGCGTCGGCATCGGCGGCTGGACCTTTCCGCCCTGGCGCGGGACCTTCTACCCGGAAGGTCTCGCCCAGAAGCGGGAATTGGAATTCGCTAGCCGTGCGGTGACGGCGATCGAGATCAACGGCACCTATTATTCGTCCTTCAAGCCGGCGAGCTTCGCCGAATGGGCAAGGACCGCGCCTGAGGGCTTCGTCTTTGCGGTGAAGGCCTCGCGCTTCTGCACCAACCGCAAGGTGCTGGCGGACGCCGGCGAATCGATCGCGCGGTTCGTCGGCCAGGGAATCGTCGAGCTGGGCGACAAGCTCGGCCCGATCCTGTGGCAGTGCATGGCGACCAAGAAGTTCGACCCCGACGATTTCGCCGCCTTCCTGGCGCTGCTGCCGGCGAGCCACGCGGGCGTCCCGCTGCGCCATGCGGTGCAGGTGCGGCACGACAGCTTCGCGGTGCCCGAATGCGTCGCGATGGCGCGCAAGGCGGGCGTGGCGATCGTGTTTGCGGATTCCGCCGATTATCCGGCGATCGCCGACGTCACCGGCGACTTCGTCTACGTCCGGCTGGAAAATGCGCGCGAGGAGGAACCCGCCGGCTATGACGCGGCCGCGCTCGATGGCTGGGCGGCGGCGGCGCGGACCTGGGCGGCGGGCGGGCAGCCCGACGGGCTGCGCTATGCCAGCGACGCAACCGCGCCCAAGACGCCGCGCGACACCTTCGTCTTCTTCATCAACGGTGCCAAGGTCCGCGCGCCGGCCGGCGCCCAGGCGCTGATCGCGCGCGGCTGGACGCCTGACCTTCCACCCTCAGCGGTGCCAATGGTGGCCGTAGCCGCCGTGCCAGCCGCCGCGATCCCAGCCGCGGCCGTGCCAGGGCCCGCGGTAATGGTGGTAATAATAGACGTGGTAGGGATAGGGCCGGTACACCCAGGTCTCCCCGACATAGCTCCACGGCCGGTACCAGCCGGGCGCCGCATAATAATAATCCGGCGCGTAGCTGAAGCTCACTGCGCCGCGCCGCACGACATAGCCCGGCGGGCAGCCGGGGCTGGTCTCGCCGTCCTGGCTGCTGGCGATCGCGGCACCACCGGCGGCGCCGACCACCGCACCGGCGATCGCGCCGCCGGTATGATCGTGGCGGCCGCCGAGGCTTGATCCGACGATCGCGCCCAGGATGCCGCCGATCGCCGCCCCGGCGCCGACATTGCCGCTCGACTTCACGCAATAGCGCCGCGCCCAATCCTCTGCCGCGCGGGCATAGGCCTGATCCTGATCGGTCCAGGCGCGGTCGTAGTCGGGGCCGTCATACCCGGGCGGGGGCGGCGGCAGATCGCGGCCGTCATAATCCGCCGGCGGAGGCGGCGGCTCGGCATAGGCCTGCTCCGATGCCTGGTCGGCGCGGCCCCGGTCATAGCCATTGTCATAAGCCTGCGCCTGGCGCGCCTGGTCGCGATAATAGGGATCGTCCTGCGGCGGCGGGGGCGGCGGCATGGCGCCATAATCGTCCTGATATTGCTGCGCCGCGGCCGCCCCGGCGGCGAGCGGCGACAGCGCCATGGCCGCGGCGCTGGCGGCCAGAACGATCTTCATGGGTCGGGCAGTCATGGGGTGCGAGTCTCTCCTGAGCCGGGACCGGCTGGTGGTCATAGCTGCGGCCGCGCGGCTGAACCGTGGCTGAGCGACGGGAGGCGCCTATGCCGCGTCCAGCGGATGGCGCATGGCGACGTCGCAGCGCGCATAGGTGGCGCCGAACCGTGCCATGATGTCGGCATCGTGGACGAAGCCCGCCTCCTCATAGAGGTGGATTGCCGCCCGGCACTTGCTGGAGGTGAGCAGGTAGAAGGTCTCCGGCGCCATCGTCCGGGCGCGGTCGATCAGCGCGGCGAGCAGCAGGCGACCGACGCCGAGCCCGCGCGCCTCAGCGGTCACTCCCATCTTGGTCAGCTCGATCATGCCGGGCGCGGTGGGCATCAGCGCGCCGGTGCCGATCACGCCATGGCGGGCATGCCGCGCGAACAGGATGATGCCGCCCTTGTCGACGATCGCCTCGCGCGGATGGGCGAGGACGTGCGCGTCGTGCGGCTCGATGGTGAACATGTCGGCGATCCAGGCGGTGTTGATCGCCTGGAACGCGGGCGCGAGATCGTCGGTGAAATCGAGGATGCTGCAGTCGGTCATGAAGGCGCGGATGATCGCGCGCAGCGGCGGCGTCAAGCCGGCCGCGGCGGGCCGCCGTCGGCTCGCGGCTCAGGCGTCGATCAGCCGTCCGCCCGTCCGCACGGGGGCATGGCGCGCCAGCATCAGCCCGCCCAGCACCGCGGCGACCAGCAGCAGCGCCGGCACGTCGCCGAGCAGATGGCCGCGATGGATCGGGCCGACGACCGCCTGCACCGCCATGATCGCGGCGTGGACGATGCTCGACCACACGGTGAACCAGATCAGCGAGGCATTGGCGTCCGGATCGAACGCGGCGCGGATCAGGAACACGCCCAGCGTCAGGTAGATGCCGACGATCATCATGAAATAATTGGACGCCGCCGGCGGCCCGGGATGCCATGCCCAGCCCGCCGGCCAGACGATCGCGAGCGGATAGACCAGGCAGAAGATCGCGCCGAACAGCACCAGCGCGACGCGGAGCAAACGGTCGGGCATGGCGCGCCTTTCGTTCCCACCATCGGGCGGGCGCCATTCTACACCCGGCGCCGGGCCCGTCGATTGGACGACACCGCCACCCGACGTTGCCCGCCGGCCGACCGGCGGATAGCCTTGCGGACGATGAGCAGCGCCCGAGACCTGATCGCCCGTCTGAACCTCGCCCCGCATCCGGAGGGCGGCTGGTATCGCGAAACCTGGCGCGCGCCCGCGGCGGCGGGCGAACGCGCGAGCGCCACGGCGATCCTGTTCCTGCTGGAAAGCGGCGGCCGCTCGCACTGGCACCGCGTCGACGCCGCCGAGCTGTGGCTGTGGCATGCCGGCGCGCCGCTGACGCTGAGCATGGCCGCGAGCGAGGCCGGGCCGATCGAGCACCACCGGCTGGGCGGCGATGTCGCCGGCGGTGAGGCGCCGCAGCTGCTGGTGCCGCCGCATCACTGGCAGGCGGCGACCGCGGACCGGGGCTGGACGCTGGTCAGCTGCGTCGTCTCGCCGGGGTTCGACTTTGCCGGGTTCGATCTGGCGGCGCCGGGCTGGGCGCCGGGCGCGGACGGTCAGGCGCAGCCTTCGACGTAGAACAGTGCCGGCGCGGTGCCGACGTGGATCATGCTGACCTTGCCGTCGGCGCCGATCTCGAAGCGCAGCGCGACATCGCCCTTCCCGGCATTGGGCGCGGTGAGATATTTGGCCGGCGCGGCCTCATACTTGTGCGGCGTGGCACGAAAGCCGGGGAAGGCGGCGGTGACCTGCTGCTCGGTGGCGCCGACGCCGATCCCCTCGATCAGCTTGACGTCCGATCGCTGACCGACCGAGATGCGCCGCACCTTGCCCCCTTCGACGATGGCATAGACGCCGGGATAATCGGGCGAGCTGACCGTGCGGCAGCTGTCCGATTCCTGCGCGCCGCGCGTCGCCCAGCCGCTGTCCGCCGGCACCGCCTGCCCGATCCTGAGCGCGCCGAGCCCGTCGAGCGTCAGCACATCGGCCGCCGGCGACGCCTCCGCCTGCGGCGAGGCCGAGGCGATCGGCGTGGGAGAGGCGGACGGTGTCGATACGCCAGCGGCATTGGCGGCGGCGGTGTCGTTCGCCGCAGGCTGCGTGTCGTTGGCGGGCGAGCAGGCGGCAAGCCCAAGCGCGGCGGCGGTGGCGAGGATCGGTTTCATCCGCGTAACAACCGCTGAGGCATGAGGGCGTTCCCCGGCGCGGCGGTATCGTCGGTCCATCCGAGCGACGACGAATTCAGCGCAGAATGCTGTATCGTGTTTGGTCACCAAACGACTGTGCTTCCACGGCCCCTCCAGCGAACATGGATAGAACGCTGAAGGAGGCCGACAGATTTTCAATCGCGGATCAGAAATTACAGCCGAACTAGATTAATCATGCTCCCGATTGCCAGCACCCATATAGAGCTCGCGGCCGGTTTCGTTGTAGAGTTCGCTCATCTTCGCCATCCCGGCTTCGGCATCGTCATCCGCCTTCCCCGGATTGGCGGCGAGGAAGCTGTCGGCGCCCTGGTTCTGCTTCGCGGCGAAGTCGCGGACTTCCTGGGTGATCTTCATCGAGCAGAATTTGGGGCCGCACATGGAGCAGAAGTGGGCGGTCTTGGCGCCTTCCGCCGGCAGGGTCTGGTCGTGATATTGCTCGGCGGTGTCGGGGTCGAGCGACAGGTTGAACTGGTCTCGCCAGCGGAACTCGAAGCGGGCCTTGGATAAAGCGTCGTCGTGGACCCGCGCGGCGGGGTGGCCCTTGGCGAGGTCGGCGGCGTGGGCGGCGAGCTTGTAGGTGACGACGCCGACCTTCACGTCGTCGCGGTCGGGCAGGCCCAGATGCTCCTTGGGCGTCACGTAGCAGAGCATCGCGGTGCCGAACCAGCCGATCATCGCGGCGCCGATCGCGCTGGTGATGTGGTCATAGCCGGGGGCGACGTCGGTCGCGAGGGGGCCGAGCGTGTAGAAGGGCGCCTCGCCGCATGCTTC
>JBQCHA010000037.1:0-2824 GCA_051955175.1 Sphingomonas sp. | reverse complement strand
AGGTTTCGATTGGCGGGTTCCACATCGCTAACTGCAACCGATACGATCTGACCGACGAAATCGGGCAGCGATTGACGCGCCGGGATCGTACGATCCTGTTTTTCGCCAATCAGAATTTCATCGTGCAGTGCCAGCCGCTCGGTCCCCAGATCGCGGCGCGGGACGACGTTTTCGTGGTCTGCGACGGCATCGGTGCAGAGCTCGCCGCCCGTATGGTCAACGGCCATGGCTTCGTCGAAAACCTCAACGGGACCGATTTCACGCCGTTCCTGTTCGAAACGCTGGGCCGCAGGCTGCGCATCTTCCTGGTCGGTGGGACGCCCGAGAACGTGACCGCCGCGGCGCAGGTCTTCTCGCAGAACTGGTCCACGCAGGTGGTCGGCGTGCAGGACGGCTATTCGCTATGGGATGACGAGGAGGCGGTGGTCGAGCGCATCCGTGCCGCACGGCCCGACGTGTTGATCGTCGGCATGGGCAACCCGTTGCAGGAACGCTGGATCCTGGCGAATGCCGATCGGCTGGAGGTGCCGTTGACCATGGCGGTGGGCGCGCTGTTCGAATGGCTGACCGGCGCCAAGCATCGCGCGCCGAAATGGGTGCGCAACATGCGCATGGAATGGGTCCATCGCCTGGCCAGCGAACCGCGGCGGCTGGCCAAGCGTTATTCCGTGGGCATCGTCCAGTTCTTCATGCTGGTGGCGGCTTGGGGCCAGAACAGCTTCGCGCCGGCCGACCTGCAGACGTCGATGCTCAGCACCGCCTGAGGCGGCCGGCATGGTCAGCGTTCAGCGGTGGAGGCGAACGCTGACCGGGTCGCCCGCGAACAGCTCCGCAGCGAACACGTCGCCGTCATCGCCGTCGTGGAAGAATATGCGCGTTCCCGACCACCAGTCGCTTGACGGGACGGTTGATTCCCGGCCGAACAGAGGGTCGCCGGTCCGCAGCGCGACGGCGCAGCGCAGTGTCGTGGTGCCGTCGGTGCGGCTGAACGCAATCAGGTTGGCGGCGCGCGGCCCTTCGACGCTCGCGGGGATGTAGTGACCGTCGGCGAACAGACCGGCATGCTCGCGGCGCAAACGGAGCAGCTCGCGGATCAGAGCGAACTTGGCCGAGGCGCCGTCGACCAGCATCGCGGTGCGGCAGGAGAAGTCGACCGGCCGGCGGTTGTCGGGATCGACCAGGCTTAAGTCGGCCAGCTCGGTGCCCTGGTAGAGGTCGGGGACGCCGGGCGTCGTATACCGCAGCGCGACCTGCGCCAGCATGGCGGCGCGGGTCGCGCCCGCGGTCGCGGCGACGAAATCGTGGACGGCGCGGACGACATCGCCGCCGGCGTTGCACAGGCCCGTGAGGAAACCGGCCGCGCGCTCCTCATAATCGGTGTCGGGCTGCTCCCAGGAGGACCGCAGCTTCGCCTCGCGCAGCGCCTTCTGCTGCCAGGCGGTGAGCCGCTCGGCATAGCCCCGCAGGCCGCCACCATCGTCGGGTGCCAGGCCGTCGGGCCAGGCGCCGAACAGCGTCTGATACAGCATGTAGCGGTCGGCCGGATCGACGCCCGCTGCCGGGCCGTCAGCGAGCCCATCCCAGCGGCAGACCGCTTCTCGCCAGCGCTCCGGAATGGCGCTCAGCACTGCGAGGCGCGCGCGCATGTCCTCGCCACGCTTGTGATCGTGCGTGGCGGTGGTCAGCATCGCGTGGGGGAATGCGATGGCGCGCGCTTCGCAGGCCGCGTGGAACGCGGCGGGGGAACTGGCGAAGACGGCGGGATCGAAACCGACGTCGGTGCGCGAGAGCAGCCGACCGTAGCGATAGAAGGCGGTGTCCTCCACCGCCTTGGCGGCGATCGGCGCGGAGAGTTGCTGGAACCGCCGCACCGCCTCCGCCGCCAGCGCCGCATCGCCCGGACCTTCCCCGGCCAGCCATGCGAGGATCGCGTCGGCGACTTCCGCCTCGCCCGGTGGGGTGAAGCGGCGGGCGGCCTGGCGAACCTGCTCGCGCACCGCTGTGTCCCCTTCGGGCGCACTCGTGCCGTTGCCGTAGGTGCGATAGACCGGGAAAACCCAGAGCAGGCGCGTAATCGCGCGGCGCAGCATGCCGTGAGTGAAGCGTGCCGTCGCCGGCGCCGATGCCGCGAGCGCCGCGAAGGCACGCGTGCAGGCGGCAAGCTGCCCCTCGAACGACCAGGACAGCATGTCCTGCCGCGCCTGCAGCTCCTCGTCGGCGTAACCGAGCAGGCGCCCGGAGAAATCCTCCCACAGCGTGTCGAGCGGTCCTTCGCCGTCGGGATCGTGCAGCACCGCGGCGACCTGCTCCATGAAGTCGTAGCCGCTGGTGCCGTCGACGCCCCAATCCTGCGACAGCGGCTCGCCGGCGCCGAGAATCTTCTCGATGACGAGGTAAGCGGGACCGGCGGGCGCGCCTGCCGGCCGCTCGATGGCGTCGAGGCGCTGGCGCAGCGTGCGGCAATAACCCGCAGGATCAGTCAACCCATCGACATGGTCGACGCGCACGCCGTCGATCAGCCCGTCGCCATAGAGCCGGAAATAGAGCGCGTGCGTCGCCTCGAACACCGCGGCGTCCTCGATCCGCAGGCCGGCAAGGTCGCTGATCGTGAAGAAGCGGCGCCAGTTGAGCTCGTCGTTGGCCACGCGCCACCACGCCAGACGGTAATGTTGATGTTCCAGCAGACGGTGCAGCCGCTGGCGTCCAGCGTCGGTGGCGGGATCGAAGTCCGCCAGGCCGGCCGCATCGCGTGGCGCATGCGCATGCAGGGTGCGCGGATCCAGCGGATAGGGCGTGCCATGGACTTCCAGATGGAAACCGCCGG
>JBQCHA010000036.1:0-5259 GCA_051955175.1 Sphingomonas sp. | reverse complement strand
CCCTCGGCGACGCGGTCCGCGAACCACTTCAGCATGCTGGCGAACGCCTTCTGGTCGACGGTCTGTTCCCAATATCGATAGAGACCGAACAGGACGACGCCGTGGGTCCATTCCCAGCCGGCCCAGCCCTTGGTATCGATCACGCGGCCGTCGTCGAGGCGCAGCAGGAACTCGCCGGTTTCGTCGGTGATGTTGACGAGATTGTCGATCAATTTGCCGATCGCGCCGACGATCTGATCGCGGGGAATCGAGTGGGTCAGTGCAGCCATGATGCTCCTTGGCGTCAGTCGAGGTGGAAAAGCGGGGTGAGCGGCCATTCGAGCGGCCGGTTGTCGGGGTGGACCTCCATTAGCGGCGCCATATAGTCCCACCATTTCTTCATCACCGGATGGTCGGGCAGCGCCGCGCGATGGTTGTCGTCGGTCAGCTTGAGCACCGCGAACAGCGCCAGCGTCTCCTCGTCGAGGAAGATCGAATAGTCGCGGATGCCGGCGTCGTGCAGCAGCTCGGCGAGCTCGGGCCAGATCGCGTCGTGGCGCTTCTTGTACTCGGCGATGACGCCGGGCTTGAGCTGCATGCGGAAGGCGTGCGTGGTGGTCATGGGGCAGTCCTGCGGTCGCGCCAGAGCGGCGTATCGGTGACGTGGATGTCGCTCGCAACGTCGGTGACGATCGGCGGCCGGGCATCGGGCGCGGTGGCGGCCATCGTCAGGCGATCGAGCGTAATGGCGCGGACATGGCGCATCCACAGCCCCCAGGCGGGGAGCACGCCGAACATGCTCGGCTCGGGATATGCGGTCGGCACCGCAGGCGGCACCCGCGCCGCGTCGGCCGCGGTGCCGCCGCCGCGGAACGTCAGGTCGATGCGCTCCAACGTCACGTCGCGCACCGGATGGCCGGGCACACCGGCGAGAATCGCGGGATAGCGATGGTCGATGCCGGTCGCGGTCAGGTCGGCGATGCGGATGCCGCGTGTGGTTCCGATGCCGGTGCCCGCGGGGCCGCGCGCGCGGTTGCCGATGCGCACGAAGATCGGCGCGGTGGTGACGTCGTTGAGCACCAGTTCGCGCGCGGTGACGTTCTCGATATCGCCGCCGTCGACCGTCTCCAGCGCCAGCCCGCGACTGTGATCGAACCGGCAGCGGTCGATCAGCACGTGGCGATAGCCGCCGTTGCTCTCGGTGCCGAGCTTGATGCGGCCGGTCGGGCGATCGCGATCGGGGGCGAGCGCCTGCGTCGTGCCGTTGGTGCCGTCGAGCATCGTGCCGAGATCATAGCCCGAGACATGGCAGTCGGTGATCGTCACATTTTCCGCCGCGATCGGCCGGCCGAGCGCGAGGCTCGACTTGACGACGATCGCGTCGTCATTGGGCGTGTTGATGCGGCAGCGGCGGACGGTCACGTCCTGCACCGCGTCGAGATCAATGCCGTCGCGCTCGGCGTCGATCCGCAGATTGTCGATGTCCAGCCCGCGCGTGCCCGTCGCAAGGACCGCGATATGGCCGCCGTGGCTGATCGTGAAGTCGGCGAGCCGGATGCGCTGGCCAAGCCGCAGCGCGATCGCCTTGTCGCCGAGTCCGCGCATGGCCGCATCGTCGCTTTCCAGACTCGCGATCTCCGCCGCGCTCATCTGCTGCATCGACAGCGGCCGCTCGCCGGTCTGCGCGTGCCAGCGCGCGCCGGGGCCGTTGCGGGTGAGCGCGCTGCCGTCGATCAGGCCGGGGCCGCTGATCGATACATCCTCAACGCAGTCGCCCCAGATCAGGCTGTTGTGCCAATGGCTATGGCCGAAATCCTGATAGAGCTGCGGCCCGCGATCCTCGGCCGCGTCATAGGCGCCGCGATGCCGCGCCGGATCGGCAGCGACGATCACCGCGCCCGCCTCGAACAGCAGCGACACGCCGCTCGCCAGCCGGATCGAGAAGCACAGATATCGCCCGCGCGGGATGTGCACCACGCCGCCGCCACGCCGCGCCGCGGCGGCGATCGCGGCGTTGAAGGCCGGCGTGTCGAGCGTTGTGCCATCGCCGCGCGCGCCGAAATCGCGCACGTCGAGCAGCGTGCCCGCCAGCGCGGGCCAGGGCAGCGCGGCAAGCGCGCCGGCAACGAGGAGGTCACGCCGCGTCATCAGCTGCCCGCCGGGCGCACGTCGCTGCGCGCGCTGCTAGGCGGGATGTCGATGCTGCCGGGCAGCGGCGGCTGCGATGGGTCGAAGGCCCGGAACGGAGGCTGCACGTGATCGGCGAGGCCCGGCGCAGCGTGCGTCAGCCCGGCGGCGACGACGCGCGCCAGCATCCAGGCGCCATAATTGTCGTTGTGCGTCAAATCCCGGCCGCCATCGTTGAACGCGAGCGGCGCGCGCTCAGGGCCCAGAGCCTCGTAGAGGCGCCGACTGGCGGCGTTGAGGTCGATCAGCGGCACGTGTTCCTCGGCGGCGACGCGCTTCATCGCGTCGACATAATCTCTCAGCGTATGCTTCAGCGTGCCGTCGCGCTCGAACATCCGGCGCTCGGGCGACGTGACGAGGATCGGATGCACGCCGCGCCGCCGCGCTTCGGCGATATAGGCCTTCAGATAGGCGGGATAGGTATAGCGCGGATCCGCATAGGTCTGCGGCCAGTTCGTCTTCTGGTCGTTATGGCCGAACTGGATCAGCAGCCAGTCGCCCGGTTTCGCCAGCGACAGCAATTTGTCCAGCCGGAGCTCGGTCAGGAACGATTTCAGTGTCTCGCCCGACCAGGCGTGGTTGTCGACCGCGATCATGTGGTCGACCATCGCCGGCAGCATCTGCCCCCAGCTCGCGGTCGGTTCGTATGGCTGGTCGGTCACCGTCGAATCGCCGGCGATGAAGATCGTCGGTGCGGTGACGGGCTCGACCGACACCGTCGCGACGTCGCCGTTGCCGAGCAGTTCGAGCGTCAGGCGGTCGTCCCACTCCCACGTCCGGCGCTCGATCGCGCTGATCCGTACCGCGTCGCCACCCGGCGCGTTGGGCGGCGGCGGCGCCAGTGCCGGGGTGCGGACGGTGACCAGGAAACTGCGCGTCCGCTTGCGGCCGGCGCCGGTCGGCACGTCGAGCAGCATCAACCGGCGGTTTTCGGCCTTGACGGTCACCGTCCCCGGCCGGTCTCCGAACGTCAGTGTGACGCGATAGGTGCCGGGCGGCACCGCTACCGAGAACAGTCGGTCGCCGGTACGCGAGGCAGGCTCATACCCATAGGCGCCGGGCCGATAAGCGGCGTCCGAGGCAACGCTGGTGAAGCCGGCCTGCGCGCCGTCGAGCGCATAGCTCTGGCGCGGCGCGGTAGCTGCGTGTGCCGATGCGGTGCCGAGCAGCATGGCGCTGCCCACCGTCACGATCCGGCTCCATCGCCGTACGATTGCGCGGCAGCTCCCATATCCAAATGGTAGCATGTCGTACCATGAGATGGTACCCCGCCGCCACGTGCTTTGTGCCGATGAGAGAGGATCGCCATGCTGCCCTTCGCCTTCATCCTTGCCGCCGCCGCGCCGGCGCCGACGGACGACTTTCGTCACGGGCTGAAGGACTGGCGTGTCGAAGCCGAGGCTCCGGCCACGGTCACGGCTCACAACGGCATCCTGGATGTCGACAGCCCCAAGGGCATTTCGCTGTGGTACCGCCGCTCCCTGACAGGTCCCGTCAAGATCAGCTTCGATGTCGAGCCGGTCGCGAACGGCGGCCCAAACGATGCGGTCAGCGATGTCAACGCCTTCTGGATGGCGCATGAGGCGGGCAGGCCCGGCACCGCACCGCTCGCGCGCCGCAGCGGCGCGTTCGCCACCTACGATACGCTCCAAACCTATTATGTCGGGATCGGCGGCAACCGGAACAGCACCAGGCGCTTTCGCCGCTACGTCGGCAAGATCGGCGATCGTCCGCTGCTGCCGGCCAACGATCTCAGCGCGCGTTGGGCGATGCTGACGCCCAACCGGTGGACGCACGTCGTGCTCGTCGCCGACGGCCGCCACATCGCGGTCAAGCGCGACGGGCGCACCCTGTTCTCCTATGACGATCCGCATCCCTATACGAGCGGCTGGTTCGCGCTGCGCACCACCAAGAGCCATCTGCGCTACCGCAACTTCCGGATCGAGCCGCTCGGCCATTGAGCGGCACGTCACCAGCAGGTCGGCGTCCCCGTCGCGGTGACGGTGGCGGGGTCTGGCGCATGAACCGCGTGCGAGAACGGCAGGTCGAGCGCCGCCAGCCCCTGGCCGACGATCGCCGCGGCCGCACGCGCGCCGAGCTCGTTGAGGTGCGTGGTGTCGTGATGCCCCTGCGGGAATTGCGGAATGTGATCGGCAGGGGTGTAGATCATGTAATAACGGTCCGCCTTGCCGGCGCCGACGTGCCCGAAGAACGCCTGCGCACGCGCGTCGAGATCGACCAGCGGCGTGTGCGTCGCCGCGGCGACCTGATGCACCGCCTGGGCCCAGGCGCCATGCGTTTCCTTGATCTTGCCGCTGGGGTCGAATTCGTCCCGGGCGATCGGCGTCAGCAGCACCGGCGTTGCTTGCCTGGCGCGGACGTCGGCGACGAACTGCGTCAGGTTCTTGGCGAACTGCGGCGGGTCGACGTGGCGGAACATCTTGGTCGTGTCCTCGTCATTGTGGCCGAACTGGATCAGCACCGTGTCGCCCGGCTGCAGCCGATCGAGCAACTGCCGCCAGAAGCCGTCGGAGACATAGGTCTTGGTGCTGCGGCCGCCATGCGCCATGTCGATCACGCGCACGTCGTTCGGCACCACGCATTGCAGGAACATGCCCCAGCCCATCTGCGGATATTGGCTGGGCGTATAGTGCGCCGCGGTGGAATCGCTGGCGATGAAGATGCGGCCGGGCTCGGTGGCAGCGGGCGTCGCCGGCGCGGCCTTGGGCGTCGGCCCCGCTTGGGTCAGCGACAGGACCGCGGCGGCAGCTAGCCAAAGAGAATTCACGTCACCTCTCCCAGAAGTGTCGCCGCCGCGCCCCGGCGGGCGCGGCGGCAATCAGTCAGAACTTGTAGCGCGCGCCGAAGAAGAACTGGCGCCCGGTCTTGCTGTACACCTGCTGGTCGAGCCGATCCTGGCCGTCCCAATAGCTGGTCGGCTCGTTGGTCAGGTTGAGCGCGTCGGCGGTCAGCGTGATGTGCGGCGACAGCTTGTAGGACAATGATGCATCGACATTGGTGCTGCCATAAGCGCCGGTCACATCGGCGAGGCCGGATCGCAGCGGGACCTGCCGGATGTACTGATCCCGATAG
>JBQCHA010000035.1:0-3280 GCA_051955175.1 Sphingomonas sp. | reverse complement strand
ACCAGGCCGGAGCAGTCGAACTGGTCGGGTCCGGTCGCGCCCCAGACATACGGTCGGCCGAGTCGTGACAGTGCGGCACGCACCGCCAGTGCGGCGCGATCGGCCGGCAGCCCCCGCCGTCCCGATATCGCGAGCCGATAGCGCAAGGCAAGCAGGTCCGCGTAGCGCCGTCGCGCACGAAAGCGCGCCGACAAGACGTGGGTCCGCTGGGCCCGTAGTCGAGTCACCCGGCGCCGCATGGCCTCTCGCTGCGCCAATGGCGTCGCCGGCATAGTGGCGGCATCCGCGCGGGCCGCGTCCAGGACACTTCGGGTCAGATCGCGGGCCTGCGCTCGATCACGGTCCGCGCCGGCGATGACATCGGTGGCCGCGGCGTCCGTGCCCGCCGCCGCGGTGAGGCGTTGCCGGCTGTGGTCGACCGCTAATTGGTAACCGCCGTGTGCCATGGCGTTGTCCAGTCGGGCGGCCCGCCGCAAAACGTCGAGGTAATGTCCGGTGCCCGCGTCCAGGGACGACGGCCGTGTCCTCCCGGCGAATAGTTGGTGAGCACGGCTCAGCGCCTCGACGTCGGTTTCACTCATGATGCCCCCTCGTCGTCTGGCCCCGCCGCTTCTTGGCTCGACTCGACGGCATCGGTGAAGGCCCGCACGCGGGGGAGAGCGCCCGGTGAGATCACCCCTCGATTGCGGATGTCCCACATCTCGTCGACCTCGACGCCGACCAGTGCGGCGATGATGGTCTCGGGCAACGACGACTGTTTGCACGCCTGGTCGAAGCGGGCGCTCAGGCTGGAAGGCATCCGCTTCAACAGGGCTGCACGTGTCGCCTCCAAGGCCTGCAGATGTTCCATCAGCCTGCCGGTGGAGTCGGCGCCGGCGTTCACCGCCACCCGCCAGGAGCTGGCGGCGAGCATCTCGGCCTTCACGCACTGCGCGATCACAGACAGAATATACGTCTCATATTCGTTTGATGTTGTCGCAGGCAATCGATCGATGACGGATTTGAGCGCATCGAGCTGTGCTTCGGCATAGCCTTCCAGCACCTCTGTGTCGCTGTGACGGTCAACTACCACCGGTCCGCTGCGTCGTGCGGGCATGGGCGCCGGTGGCTGCGCAGCCATCAATCGCGCCAGCTCAGCCTCCGGATCGGCGGCCACCAACAGCCGCGAATACGTGCCCGGTGGCAGGCCAAGGCCGTTTTCGATCTTCTGAACTGTGCTTTTGTGCGGCTTACGGGCGCCACGTTCCAGAAAGCTCAGGCCCATGATGCTGACCCCGGTCGCGGCGGCGAGGTCGGCTAGCGACCAGTCGCGCGATTCGCGCAACGCGCGGATAGCCGCACCGGCCGATTCACGGGTCACCGCACGCTCCGGCCATGGGCCGGATATTACACAGCTGAGATCGCGACAGCGGTATATACGTTTTTATCCCGTTCGCTTGCGCCGCTGGGCTGCTTCCATATACGCTTCCGTCTACGTTTCACGCTTGACAAGGAGACCGACATGGCACACCCCTGCGCAGCCAACCCGGAACTATGGTTCGGCTACCCCGACGACGACAGCGGTGACGGCGCCGCGAAGGCGCGCGCATACGAGCGGTCGGCCACCGAGGCGCGCATCCAATGCCTGCGCCGCTGCCCGCTGGCGCAACAGCGCCGCTGTGCCGCACACGCCATCGCGCAGCGGGAGGAGTACGGAGTATGGGCCGGCGTCAAGCTGCCGGGCGGCCAATACCGCAAACGTGACCAGCTCGCTCACGCCCACGATGTACTTCGCCGTATCGCTTCCGGCGAGATCAATGCCCGACAACTGCCTGAGAACGCAGCGTTGCTGGCACGCCACGAACACGAGGCGGTCGCGGTGCCCGCAGTGGTGCTGCACCTGCCGCTGACGCAACTCAAACCTCGTTCGGCCGCCTGACATTTCGCCCAATCCCCGCGGTGGCAGTTTGCTGCGCCGGTCAACGGGGTAGTCGGGGTCGGCAGGACCAGTCTGTCGACCCAGAGGCGCACCCATGACGTTCGACCTGACCCCGACGGCAGCACAACACGACCTTGCCCGGCGCACGCACGAGTTCGCCGAATCCGTAGTACGCCCCGTAGCCCTCGACTACGACCAGCGACAGGAATTCCCCTGGGCGGTGTTGGAGGAGGCGGCCCAGCGCGGTTTCTACAGCCCGCTGTTTTACCGCGATCTGATCGGTGATCCGACCGGCATCTCCCTACCGATGTTCATGGAGGAGCTGTTCTGGGGCTGCGCCGGGATCGGGCTGGCCATCGTCATGCCGGCGTTGGCACTGTCAGCGATCGGCCAAGCCGCCTCCCCGGAGCAAATGCTGGAGTGGGCGCCCGAATGTTTCGGCACGCCAGGCGATCTCAAACTCGCCGCGCTCGCGATTTCGGAGCCTGAGGGCGGCAGCGACGTGCGTAACCTGCGCACCCACGCGCGCCGCGACGGTGACGACTGGATCATCGATGGCCACAAGATGTGGATCGGCAATGGCGGCATCGCCAACGTGCACGTGGTCAACGCCGTGGTCGACGAGGAGCTCGGCCACCGCGGTCAGGCGCTGTTCGTGGTGCCGGGCGGAACCCCCGGCTTGAAACTGCTGCGAAAGCTGGACAAGCTCGGCTGTCGGGCGTCCCACACCGCCGAATTGCTCTTCGAAGGTGTGCGCGTTCCCGGAGCCAATCTGCTCGGCGGAGAAGAAAAGCTTGAGCACAAACTCGCCAAAGCAAGGGAAGTCGTGGCCGGTGGAAAGCGTTCCGGCTCAGCGACATTGGGCACCTTCGAGCAGACCCGTCCCATGGTCGCCGCCCAGGCCATCGGCATCGCCCGCGCGGCGCTCGAGTACGCGACCGCGTACGCCACCGAGCGCGAGGCCTTCGGCGGGCCCATTATCGACAACCAGGGCATCGCCTTTCCGCTGGCGGAACTGGCCACCCAGATCGATGCCGCCCGGCTGCTCACCTGGCGCGCATCCTGGATGGCGGCCAACAACGTTCCCTTCGAGCGGGGCGAGGGTTCGATGTCGAAGATGGCCGCCAGTGAGGTCGCAGTGAAGGCCACCGAACGCGCTATCCAAACCCTGGGCGGCTGGGGTTACATCACCGATCATCCGGTCGAGAAGTGGTACCGGGATGCCAAGCTGTACACCATCTTCGAAGGGACCAGCGAGATCCAGCGAATGGTCATCTCCAACGCGCTGGGTGCCGCCGTCGGTACCCCGCCGCTGCATGTGGTGCTCGAGCCGTCCGGGGGAGCGCTGAACCGCGTCTTCGG
>JBQCHA010000034.1:0-11666 GCA_051955175.1 Sphingomonas sp. | reverse complement strand
ATTGTAGGCTCTCGTTCATCCCGCCAGAGGGTGACAGCGAGGAGAGCGTGGTGGCCGGCAACACTCAAGCAATACGGCGTCGGTCGTTTCTGCGATCGGCTTCGATGCTGCCCTTGGTGTGGAGCGCCGTGCCGCGGCTCGCGCTCGCCGCTGGCGTAACGCCGGCCAAGCGCGTGCCGCCCGCGGCGCCGGTTCGTCCGCCGCGGCAAAATTGCGCACCCCTGGCATCGCAACCGCTGCTGCCGCTGCCGGTGGGATCGATCAAGCCTGCCGGGTGGCTGCGCCGACAGCTCGAGATCCAGGCGCTGGGGCTCGGCGGGCGGCTCGACGAGACCTGGGCGGATGTCGGGCCGAACAGCGGCTGGCTGGGCGGCGATGGCGAAAGCTGGGAGCGCGGTCCCGATTTTGTCGACGGCTTGCTACCCCTCGCCTGGGCGCTCGACGACGAGGGGCTGAAGGCCAAGGCGCAGCGGTTCATCGACTGGACGCTCGATCATCCCTGGTCCGACGGCATGATCGGGCCGCGGTCGAATGACGACTGGTGGCCGCGCATGGTGATGGCCAAAGTGCTGATCCAGTATCACGAACTGACCGAGGACCCGCGGGTCATCCCGATGCTGTCCGCCTATTTCGACCACCAGCTCGCGGCGCTGCCGGGACGGCCGCTCAAGGACTGGGGCAAGTTTCGCTGGCATGATGAGGTGGTCGCGGTGCTGTGGCTGTACAACCGCACCGGCGACGCGAAGCTGCTCGACCTGGCGCGGCTGCTGCACGCGCAGGGTTGGGACTGGCAGCGCGAGTTCGCCGACTTCCCGTTCCGCCACAAGGTGACGCTTGCCGATCTCGACATGACCAAACAGGCCGACGGCAATCTGACCAACGGCCTGGGCGACCGCGCGCTGTCCGCGCATGGCGTCAACAACGCGATGGGCATCAAGGCCGCGCCGGTGTGGTCGCTGGTGAGCGGCAAGGCGGCCGATCGCGAGGCGGTGCATCATCAACTCGCCGAGCTCGACCGCTACCACGGCATGCCGACCGGCATGTTCGCTGCGGACGAGCATCTCGCCGGGCGCTCGCCCAGCCAGGGCGTCGAGCTGTGCGCCGTGGTGGAGACGCTCTATTCGCTCGAACTGGCGGCGGCGATCACCGGCGATGCGCGGATCGGCGATCGTATCGAGCGGATCGCCTACAACGCGCTGCCCGCCACCTTCACCGACGACATGTGGGCACATCAGTACGACCAGCAGCCCAACCAGATCAAATGCAGCCTGGCGCCGGGGCCATGGACGACCAATGGGCCGGAAGCGAACCTGTTCGGGCTGGAACCGCATTTCGGGTGCTGCACCGCAAACTTCCATCAGGGCTGGCCGAAGCTCAACGACAGCCTGTGGATGGGAACCGCCGACGGGGGACTGGCGGCGCTGGTCTATGCGCCCTGCACCGTGCGGACGATGGTGGCAGACGTGCCGGTGCGGCTGGCGGTCACGACCGATTATCCGTTCCGCGATACGGTCGCCGTTGATGTCGCACCCGCACGCCCGGCGCGATTCCCGCTGAAGCTGCGCATTCCTGCCTGGGCCAGGTCGATGACCGTGACCGTGAACGGGACACCCGCGACGGGCAGCCGCGACGAAGGGTTCCTGACCCTTCTGCGCACCTGGAAAGCAGGCGACGCGGTGGCGATCCGCTTCGTTTTCGAGGTCGAGCGCGAGCCGGGCTACAACGATGCGGTGAGCGTGGTGCGCGGACCCCTCGTCTTCGCGCTGCCGGTTGCCGAGAGCTGGCAGAAATGGCGACCCCGCGGCCTGACCGCCGATTGGGAGGTCTATCCCGCTGCCGCCTGGAACTATGCACTTGCTGACGCCCCGCTAGGCCATGCGGAGCATCCCGTCTCCGCCGTGCCCTTCTCGCGACGCACCCCGCCGGCGACGGTCACCGCGACGGTGGTGCGGGCACCGGATTGGGTCGAGGCGCATGGCGGCTTTGCCGATCCGCCGCCGCAGAGCCCGGTCGCGATTGCCAACCCGGCGCGCGAGACCGTGACGCTGATCCCCTATGGGGCTGCCAAGCTGCGCGTTACGGCAATGCCGGTGGCACAAACCTGATAGGAGAGGCGAGCGAGGCGGCGTCGCTCACTCGTCCTCCCCGCCTTCCGGTCCCCAGAAGATCACCCAGGTGGTGAAATCGTCGCTGAAATCCTCGAAGCGATGGACCGCGCCGGCTTCGACGAACAACACATCGCCGGGCGCGAACGGTACGCGCTCGTCGACCTTGATGAAAAAGCCTGTGCCCGACGCGATGATGTACAGTTCATCCTGCGAGTGCGGCGTCTGATCGTCGGCGCCGCGCGGCGCATACAGCCCGACGCGCATCGTGCCATGGCGAATGCCATAGGCGGCGCGTTCCTCGCCGAGCAGATCGGTGATCTTACCCAGCGAGGAACGCCAGGAGCTGCTCAATGCACGAAGCGGGCGACCACGTCGCGATAGCTGCGGCTGACCTTCACCTGCGCGCCCGACCCCAGCACCAGGAAGCATTCGCCGTTGGTGTGCGGCTTCACCTCGCGCACCAGGTCGAGGTTGACGATCGTCGAGCGGTGCACGCGCTGGAACCGGCGCGGGTCGAGCCGCTTTTCCAGGTCCTTCATCGTCTCGCGCAGGATCAGCGTGTTGTCGCCGGTATAGATGCACATATAATCGCCGGCCGCATCGATCCGCTCGATCGAATCGACGTCGACGCGGAAGATCTGGCCGCGATCCTTGATGTTGATGAGCTTCTCGTACCGGCTCGACGCCATCTCGCTGCCGTCGGCCAGATTCTCGGCGGCCTCGGGTGCGACTTCGGCGAGCACTTCCTTCAGCTTCTCGACCTCTTCGGCGCCGCGCTTCTCGTGAATGCGCTGGCGTACGCGGTCGAGCGTGTCGGCGAGGCGCGCCTCCTCGACCGGCTTCATCAGGTAATCGACCGCCTGCGCCTCGAACGCGCGGATCGCGTGGTCGGAATAGGCGGTGACGAAGACGAACAGCGGCGGCTCGATCTCCATCAGCCCCTGGACGACCGAGAACCCGTCGAAACCGGGCATCTGGATGTCGAGGAAGACGAGATCGGGCTTGTTGGTCTTGATTGAGCGGATAGCCTCGCGGCCATTGGTGCAGGTGTCGACGATTTCGACATCGTCAAAGGCCTGCAGGCGCAGCTGCAGCCCCTGGATCGCAAGGGATTCGTCGTCGACAAGGATCGTGCGGATGGTCATGCGGCTTCTCGTGTCGTTTCCTCGAGTTGGAACGGTATCTCGATTTCAACGCCGAACCCGCCCCCACGGTTCGAACGGGTCTCAAAGCGGTGGTCGGGCCCGTAAGCCTGCACCAGCCTGTCCCTGATATTGGCAAGCCCGACCCCGGTTGAAAGGCTTGGCCGTTGTTTTACGCCGTGCAAACCGGGGCCGGTGTCGGATACGGCGATCTGCACTCGCTCTCCGGCGAGCCGAGCGCTGACGGCGATTTCCGCACCCTCTTCCTGGGGTGTCACTGCATATTTGATGGCGTTTTCAACCAGCGGCTGCAGCAGCAGCGACGGCAGCCGCGCCTTCGTCACGCGCGGGTCGATGTCGAAGCGCGGGCGCAGCCGCTCCTCGAACCGCATCTTTTCGATTTCGAGGTAGAGCTTCAGCGTCTCGATTTCCTGCGCGATCGTCACATTGGCGGTCGGCTGGTTGGCCAGGGTGTAGCGCAGGAACGAGGACAACCGGCTCAGCATCGCATTGGCGCGCTCGGTCTGCTTCAGCAGCACCAGCGTCGAAATCGAATTGAGCGTGTTGAACAGGAAATGGGGATTGAGCTGGTAGCGCAGCATGGCGAGCTGCGCCGACGAGGCCTGCGCCTCCAGCAGGCGAAGCTGGTCCGACTGCTGCTCGACGATCAGATAGTAATTGATGCCGTAATAGAGCGCCGACCAACCGGCGAGCACGATGAACGCGACGTAGATCGAGCCGAACACCAGGTGCAGCGGGCCCCCGGGCGTCGGCGGGTTGATCAGCGAGAAGGTAAAGGCATCGAGCACCGCAAAGACGAACGTCGCCGCGGCGAGCGTGGCGAGCGCCAGCAGGATGCCGGACGCCTGCGGCAGTCGCCGGCGGTAGAGGCCGTAGAGCGTCGAGAGCAGCAGCGTGATGCACTAGCCGATGATCGCCTCGATCACATTGCCAACAACGCTCTTCAGCGAGACGTTGGAGATGCTCGAGACGCTGCGCAGCAACAGATAGCCGGTCCAGCCGGCCGCCTGCAGCATCCAGAAGGCGCGGTTCTTGTCCTCGAAGAACGGGCGCGACAGAGCGCCTGATTTGAGCACCGGTGTGGAGCGGTCGGCGGAAGAGAGGCGAGCGGGCCGCATGGCCAACTAACATAGAGCGGCCGCACGCCGGGGGAAAGGGGCGAGCGCGCGTCGGTGCCCTGATCTCGCCTGCGCCAAAAACAAGATGGGGCGCCGAAGCGCCCCATCCCATCGGTTCAACGTCGGAACGAAGTTCGTCAGAACTTCAAGCGTACACCAACGCGGACGAGGTAGAGCGAGTTCTGTGTCGGCGTGGTGAGCGTCTGGTTCGGGGTCGCGAGGTTGCTTCCCGAACCGCCCGTGTACTTGTACTTGGCGCACGGCGTGTTGACGGTGGAAGGCGTGCCGGCCGCGGTCACGCACTGGAACTCGACCAGCGACGCCGCGTACGGGAAGCCGACCTCCTCCTGGATGCCCCAGTCCTTGTTCAGCAGGTTCAGGAAGTTCTCGACATCGGCGAAGACCGAGATGCGCGAGTGGCCGACGAACGTCGGGATTTCCTGCTCGACGTGAATGTCGAGCCGCGTCTTCACCTTCGAACGGTCGATGTTGCGCGGCGCGATTTGGCCGCGATAGTTCTTGAGCACCGAATTGCTGATGTAGCTGTCGAGCTGCTGCGCCAGACCGCTGTCGCCATAGATGACGTTCGGATCGTTCACACCCGTCGGGACGTACAGCAAATACCGAGACGTATTGCTTACCGTACCCATGCTCGGGCTGCGGCCCGAGGCGGTTTCCGACATGGTGTAGCTGAACGGACGGCCCGCCTGCGTGGAGCCGAACAGCGAGAACTTCGTCTTGTAGTCACCGAAGAAGGCATGAGCGAAGTCGATGTGCCACTTGAACGACCACTTAACCTGGTCGTTGGACGTGCCGTAGGCGGAGAAGTTCGGATCGGCGAAAACCGCGTTCGAGTAGAGCGAGCTCGCCTGCGACGAGGTGACCGGCGCATTGTCCTTCACGTCTTCCCAGGTGTAGCTGCCGCCCAGTGAAAGACCCCAATCCCACGACTTATCGAAGCGCACGTCCCAGATGTAGGACCGGCCGCGATCGAAGTTGGTCAGGATGATGTCCTGATAGGTGCCCGTCGATGCGTCGATCGGCATGTAACGCGGGCGGCCATCTGGGGTGAGCAGGCCACTGCGAACCGAACGGCCGTCATAGAAACCGAGGCCGTGGATGGTCTTGGTATAGAAGAAGTCGGCACCAAAGTCCCAGCCATCGCCCGCCGGACCGAGATTGGCACGATAATCGACCGACGCCGTGCCGCGCCATTCGGACGGGATCTTGAAGTTCGGATCCAGCGCGTCGATCGAGGAGCCCGACGCCGGAAGCGTGGCGAGATAATCCTTGACCGCCTGCGGCACCTGACCGGTGACGTTGTTCAGCGCTGCGTTCTGGATCGCGATCGGAACGTTCTTGTCACCGGCATAAAAAGTGACCGACCGGTTGTTGATGCCGGCATTGCCGAAACTGTTGGCGAGATAGATGTCCGGGTTGCCGGAAGCAAACTTGCCGAAGCCGGCCTTCACGCCGATGCGCGATGTCGGCCGCCAGTTCAGCGAAATGCGCGGCTGGAACACCAGCAGCCCGTCATAGGTGGACGTGTTGCTGAAGCCTTCGCGGGCGAGGAACGACGGGTTGAAGTCAGGCCGGTCATGACCGCCCCACAGGTCGACGCGGGCGCCGTAGAGAACGTCCAGGTTCGGCAGCATCTGCCAATGATCCTGCGCACCGAAGGCGTAAGTCATGTAGTGGTAGTTGACCGCCTCGTCCTGAGGATTGTTGGTGGTCGCGTTATAGTAGGAGAAATAGTCCGCCTGCTTGTTCTGGAAGGCGTCGATCGAGTCAAAGCCCCAAACGCCCAGCGTATCGCGACCGAACAGGTTGTATACCCAGTGCTCATAGCCTTCGGCGGTCAGCTTCACGTCGTGGTTGCCGGCCGCATATTCAGCCTGCAGATACGCGCCCTTCTCCTCGTTCTCGACCAGGTTGGCGTGACGATAGCGGTCCGGACCGAAGGTGATCGTCGGCGAACTGCTGTTGCAGACGGTCGGCTTGGCGTTAGTGTCGGTCGGATCGGTGCAGACCTGGAACATGCCGAACCCGTAGCCCATCAGCGGCGTCGACGGCTGCTTGTAGTTCTTGTAGATGATGCGGGCTTCGGTCGAGAAGCTGTCCGACCATTGCGAGTTCCACCGCAGGATGCCGGCGTGCAGCCGCTCGGCGCTCGAATAGCCGTCGGAGCGCAGACCGATGCCCGGGCGGTTCTTGCTGTCATAGGTGTTATATTCGACGGGCGTGGTGTCGTACGCGTTGATCCACGTCAGCGAGAGATGCTGATGATCGGTGATGTTCGCGTCGAGCTTGCCGGTGACGAACTCGCTGGTCTGCGGCTCGCTCGTCATGATGCCGCCGGGATCGTAGCTGTAGACGTTGTTCGCGATCTGGGTGACCTGGTTGATCTGGTCGCTCGTCAGGTTCGGAATGACGTCCCCGAAGCCGGCGTCCGCCGGGCCCGCGGAGAAGGGCTTGCCTTCGCTCACATGCTCATAGGCGGCGGTGAAGAACAGTCGATCCTTGATGATCGGCCCATCGACCTCGCCACCCCAGTCGTAGTTGTTGAACTTGAGGTCGACCTTCTTGTCGCGAACCTTCGAGCCGGTGAGCCCGTCGCCCGTATAGGTGTAGAAGAAGTTGCCGTGGAACTTATTCGAGCCAGACTTGAGCACCGAGTTGATGACGCCGCCGCCGAACAGGCCGTACGACACGTCATAGGGCGCTGCCATGACCGAGAACTGCTCGATCGCCTCGAGCGGCACCGGCCCGCGCTTGGTCGGCAGACCATCGGCGTTCAGGCCGTAGTTGTCGTTGATACGAACGCCGTCGATCAGATAGGCGTTAAAGCGCGGGTTCTTACCCGCGAAGCTGAGCGCACGATTGTTCGCGAGATCGATATCGACCAGCGGCGAGCGGCGGGCGAGATCGCGCACATCGCGGTTGACCGTGGCGACCGTGCTGATCTGCGCGGCGGTCAGGGTCGTGTTCGCGGCGCTGATCTGCGGCCCGGCACCTCGGATCTTCGACGCGCTCACGACAATTGTGTCGCCGGTGCTGTTGAGCGTGACCGGCAGATTGTAGGGAACGCCGATCTGCGTGGTCACGTCGGTGACCTGGGTGTCTTCGAAGCCCGGCGCGCTGACCGAAACGCTGAACGGACCGCCGACGCGCAGGCCATTGGCCACGAACGTGCCGTCATTGCCGGCCGTGACGGTTTGCACCGTGTTCGTCGGCACGTGGGTGATCGTGACCGTCGCGCCGGGCACTGGCGCGCCATTGTCGCCCATCACGGTGCCGCGAATCGACGACGTCGTTTCCTGCGCCTGGGCGGCAGCCGGAATGACCAACGCGGCGACTGCCACGCCAAGGAACAATGAATTTCGCATCTGTAAAAATCCCCTTTGGAGCGCATCGCTCACCCTGCGGCCTCAGCCGCCGGCCGCGCCATGGGGGCCAATTATTTCCGTTCGGTTACACTTGCACCCCTCGGGTTCCGTGTGAGCCGAAGTAATTATGTTGCGTTGCAAAAAGGCATCACCCTGCGGCGGCGACGATCTGGGCCCATTCGGCTTCGTCGATCACCCTAACGCCTAGTTCTGCCGCCTTTTTCAGCTTCGAGCCGGCGCCCGGGCCGGCGATCACCAGGTCGGTCTTGGCGGAGACGGAACCGGCTACACGGGCGCCCAGCGCCTCCGCCTGGGCCTTGGCTTCGTCGCGCGAGAGTGTCTCCAGCGTGCCGGTGAAGACCAATGTCTTGCCGCTGACAGCCGACTCGCGGACATCGGCCACATACGCCGGTGGGCGCACTTCGCTGAGCAGATCGTCCCACGCCGCGCGGTTGTGCGGTTCGGCGAAGAAATCGACCAGCGCCTGCGCGACCACCGGCCCGACGCCTTCGACCCCGGTCAGTTCGGCCATTGCGCCTTGGTCTTCGTGGGCCCTGGTCGCGACGTCGGCAATCGCCTGCACCGTGCCGAACGCCTTCACCAGGTCGCGCGCGGTCACCGCGCCGACATGGCGGATGCCGAGGCCAAACAGGAACCGGGCCGGCTCGGGTTCACGCTTGGCCTCGATCGCCGCCAGCAGTTTGTCGACCGAGGTTTCGGCCCAGCGTTCGCGGGCGACGAGTTCGTCGCGTTTGTCCTTCAGCCGGAAGATGTCGGCTGGCGATTGCAGCAGGCCGTCGCGGAAGAAGCTCTCGACGCTGGTCGCGCCGAGCCCTTCGATGTCCAGCGCCCCGCGGCTGGCGAAGTGGCGCAGCCGTTCGACGCGCTGGGCCGGGCAGATCAGGCCGCCGGTGCAGCGGATGTCGACCTCGCCCTCCTCGCGCACCGCGTCCGATCCGCATTCGGGGCAGGTAGTGGGGAAGTGCCAGTCGGGCCGTTCGACGTCGCGCGTCAGGTTCTCGATGATCTGCGGGATGACGTCGCCGGCGCGCTGCACCACCACGCGGTCGCCGGGACGCACGCCCAGGCGCTCGACCTCGTCGGCATTGTGCAGCGTCGCGTTGGTGACGACGACGCCGCCGACGGTGACCGGCTCCAGCCGCGCGACCGGGGTCAGCTTGCCGGTGCGGCCGACCTGAATGTCGATCTTCTCGAGCGTCGTCTGTGCACGTTCGGCGGGGAACTTATGCGCGAGCGCCCAGCGCGGCGCCTTGGCGACCGCGCCTAGCCGCGCCTGCCAGTCGAGCCGGTCGACCTTGTAGACCACGCCGTCGATGTCGAACGGCAGGTCGGCACGCTCCGCCTCGATCGCGCGATAGACGGCGAGCGCAGCGGCGACCGTCTCGACGCGCTGGAACGCCTCGGCGACCGGAAACCCCCAGCCGCGGATTGCCGCGATCATCGACGACTGCGTTTCGCCCGGCAGGCTGCTCGTCTCGCCCCAGCCATGTGCCAGGAAACGCAGCGGGCGCGCGGCGGTGACCGCGGCATCCTTCTGCCGCAGCGAGCCGGCCGCGGCGTTGCGGGGATTGGCGAACTGGCGCGCCTTGGCGGGATCCTCCGCCTCGTCAAGCAGCCGGGCGTTGAGCGCGGCGAACGCCGCCTTTTCCATATAGACCTCGCCGCGCACCTCGAACACGTCCGGCGCGCCGACGGGAAGCGCGTCGGGGATGTCGCCGATCGTACGCACGTTCGCGGTGACGACTTCACCCACCTGGCCATCGCCGCGAGTCAGCGCCAGCACCAGCCGCCGCCCTTCATAACGCAGTGAGCAGGACAGCCCGTCGATCTTCGGCTCGGCGGTCAGTGCGACGGGTTCGTCCTCGCCCAACATCAGGAAACGGCGGACGCGGGCGATGAACTCCTCCACCTCCTCGTCGGAAAAGGCGTTCTCCAGGCTCATCATCGGCCGCGCGTGGGCGACCTTGGCCAGGTGCTCGGCGGGGGCGGCGCCGACCCGGCGGCTCGGCGAATCCGCACGCACCAGGTGCGGGAAGGCCTGCTCGATCGCGCTGTTCTCGCGCACCAGCGCATCATAATCGGCGTCGGAAATCTCCGGCGCGTCCTCGGCATGATAGAGCCGGTTGTGCCGCGCGATCTCGGCGGCGAGCTCGGCCAGCCGGGCGGCGGCAGTGGTGTCGTTGTCGGGCAGAGGAGCGCTCATGCCCGAGCGCTACGTCAGGTCGGCGGGAGCGGCAAGAGTCCGGTGCGCAGGCCTTGCCAGGTCAAGCTCACGCCGCTTCGAGCAGCCGTTCGGCCTGCGCGCGCGCTTCGTCGGTGATCGTCGCGCCGGACAGCATGCGGGCGATTTCCTCGCGGCGTTCGGTGGGCGCCAGCGCCACCACGCCGGTGCGCGTCACGATGCCGTCGCTGCGCTTGGCGATCAGCAGGTGCTGCGCGCCGCGTGCCGCGACCTGCGGACTGTGGGTGACGACTAGCACCTGCGCGTCGCGGGCGAGCCGCGCCAGCCGCTCGCCGATCGCGCTGGCCACGGCACCGCCGACCCCGCGGTCGATCTCGTCGAAGATCATCGTCGCCGCGCCGCCTTCGGCCGCCAACGCAACCTTCAGCGCCAGGATGAAGCGCGACAGCTCGCCGCCGCTGGCGATCTTGGCGAGCGGGCCGAACGGCGCGCCGGGGTTGGTCGCGATCTCGAACGCGACGCGGTCGCGCCCGGTCGAGGACCATTGCGCCTCGGGCAGCGTCTCGACCACGGTGCGGAACTTGGCGGAGTCGAGCTTGAGCGGCGCCAGCTCGCCGGCGACGGCGGCGTCGAGCCGCTCGGCGGCGGCGACGCGTTCGGCGCTCAGCGTCTCGGCAGCGGCGATATAGGCTTGCCGCGCTGCCGCGGCGTCGCTCGACAGCCGGGCGATGCCGGCCGAGCCGCCGGTGATCCGCTCCAGCCGGGCGGCGCATTCCTCCGCGAGCTGCGCGAGATCGTCGGGCTGCACGCGATGCTTGCGGGCAAGCGCGCGCAGGTCGAACAGGCGCGTCTCGTCGGCTTCGAGCTGGGCGGGATCGAAGGCGAGGGCGTTGGCCGCCTCGTCGATCTTGTCCTGCGCCTGCGCGCCTTCGATGATCGCGCGGTCGACCGCCGCCAGCGCCTCGGCCAGTGCGGGATGGTCGTCCGATACCCGCTCCAGGATGCGCGCCGCCTGGCGCAGGCGGGCAAGGCCGCCCTCGGCGCCCTCCAGCAGGTCGGCGATCGCCTGCAGGTCGCCGGCGATCTTCTCGCCGCGCTGCATGTCGGCGCGACGCTCGGCGAGCTCGGCTTCCTCGCCCGGCTGCGGCGCCAGCGCGGTCAGCTCGGCGACGGCATGTTCCAGGAACTCGCGGTCGCGCGCTGCCTCCTCCTGCTCCGCCTCGGCCTCGGCCAGCGCCGCCTCGGCTTCCCGCCAATCGCGCCATGCCTCGGCGGTCGTCGCCACGTCATAGCCGCCAAACGTGTCGAGCAGCATGCGATGACCGCGGGCGTCGAGCAGGCCGCGGTCATCGTGCTGGCCGTGGATTTCGACCAGCAAACCGGCGAGTTCGCGCAGCAGCCCGGCGGAGGCCGGCTGGTCGTTGACGAAGCCGCGGCTGCCGCCGTCGCGCTTGACCAGGCGGCGGATCATCAGCGGCTCGCCGGGATCGACGGCAAGGCCGTTGTCAGCGAGCAGCGCGGCGACCGCGCCGTCCGCCGCCGGCGCATCGAAGCTGGCGGTGACCACCGCCTGGGCGGCGCCGGCGCGGACCAGGCCGCTGTCGCCGGGCCCGCCGAGCGCAAGCCCCAGCGCGTCGAGCAGGATCGATTTGCCGGCCCCGGTCTCGCCGGTCAGCACGCCCAGCCCG
>JBQCHA010000033.1:0-24920 GCA_051955175.1 Sphingomonas sp. | reverse complement strand
AGCGCTCAGCCGAGCTTTTCGGCAATCAGCGCCTTCATATCGACCTGCGGCCGCGCGCCGACATGGCTGATGATTTCCGCCGCGCAGATCGCGCCGAGGCGCAGCGATTTCTCGAGATCGTGGCCCTGTGCCTGGCCATGCAGGAAGCCGGCCGCGAACAGGTCGCCCGCGCCGGTCGTGTCGACCACCTTGTCGATCGGCTCCGCCTCGACCGAGACGCGGCGGCCATTGGCTACCGCCAGCGCGCCCTTCTCGCTGCGCGTCGCGACCAGCGTCGGCACCTGCGCCGACACCTGATCGACCGCCCCGCCCCAGTCGTCGGTCTGCGCCAGCGCCAGCAGCTCGTTCTCGTTGGCGAACAGGATGTCGATCATCCCGTCGCCGATCAGCTTGCGGAAGTCGTCGCCGTGTCGCGAGATGCAGAACACATCGCTCAACGTGAAGGCGACCTTGCGGCCTGCCTTGCGCGCCACTTCGATCGCCGCGCGCATCGCCTGGCGCGGTTCCTCCGGGTCCCAAAGATATCCTTCGAGATACAGGATCGCGCCGTCGGCGATCAGATCGCGGTTCAGCGCGCTTTCCGGCAGGAATTGCGATGCACCCAGGAAGGAGTTCATCGTGCGCTGGCCGTCGGGCGTCACGAAGATCAGGCAACGCGCCGTCGTGGGGTCGCCCGCGCGCGGCGCGGTATCGTAGTGGATGCCCAGCGACCGGATATCGTGCGCGAAGATCTGACCCAGCTCGTCATCCGCCACCTGGCCGATGAACCCGCAGGTGCCGCCCAGCGCGGCAATGCCGGCGATCGTATTGGCCGCCGACCCGCCGGAGACTTCCTGGCCCGGTCCCATCTTGGCGTACAGCGCGTCGGCATCCTCGGCCGAGAACATCAGCTGCATCGAGCCCTTGGTCATGCCTTCCTGGACGATGAAATCGTCATCGGCATGGGCAAGCACGTCGACGATGGCATTGCCGATCGCGACGACGTCAAAACGGGCAGTGGTCACGCAAGTCTCCTGCGGGGGGAACGGGAAAGGCGGCCCGTCGGGCCGGACCGGCCCGCCCTATCGCCGCCATCCGCTGCGCGCAACCGCGGCCGATCGGCGCGTCCGCTCGCGCCACCGCCCACGCCCGCACGAATCCCTTGCCCGTTGCGCGCCGCGACGGCAGGACGGAGCGCATGAAGCGCCTCCTCGTCCCGCTCGGCCTTGCCACCACGCTTGCAGGCTGCGTCGGCGCGCCCTCCTCCGTCGTCAGGCCCACGACTCCGCCGCCGGCACCGACCTTCACCACCGCCGGCCTCGAACGCGTCATGGGGCACACGGCCAAATCGCTGGTCGCGCTGTTCGGCAAGCCCGACGCCGACGTACGCGAAGGCCAGGCGCGCAAGCTGCAGTTCGCCGGCCCGATCTGCGTCCTGGACACCTATCTCTACCCGAAGGGCGATCGTGAGCCCGTCGTCACCTATGTCGACGCGCGCCAGCCCGACGGCCGCCCGATCGACCGTGCGAGCTGCGTCGCCGCCCTCACCCGACGCGAGGGCGGGAAGTGATCAGAGCACGAACCGGCTGAGATCGGTGTTGCGGGCCACCTCGGCGAGCTGGCTGTCGACATAGGCCGCGTCGATCGTCAGCGTGCTGCCGGCGCGATCCTCGGCATCGAAGCTCACTTCCTCGAGCAGCTTCTCCATCACGGTCTGCAGCCGCCGCGCGCCGATATTCTCGATCTCCGCGTTCACCTCGGCGGCGATGCGGGCGACCGCCTTGATACCGTCGTCGGTGAAGTCGACCGACACGCCCTCGGTCCCGATCAGCGCCTTATACTGCTGCGGCAGCGACGCCGTGGTGTCCGACAGGATCGAGACGAAATCCTCCTCGGTCAACGCCTTCAGCTCGACACGGATCGGCAACCGGCCCTGCAGCTCGGGCAGCAGGTCGCTCGGCTTGGCGACGTGGAACGCTCCGCTCGCGATGAACAGGATGTGATCCGTCTTCATCGGCCCGTATTTGGTCGCGACCGTCGTCCCCTCGATCAGCGGCAGCAGGTCGCGCTGCACGCCCTCTCGGCTGACTGAGCCGCCGCGCACGTCCGACACGGCGATCTTGTCGATCTCGTCCAGGAAGACGATGCCATTGGCTTCCGCATCGGCCAGCGCGACGCGGCTCACCTCATCCTGGTCAAGCCGGGCGTCGGCCTCTTCCTCAACCAGTTTCTCCCAGGCGGCGGCGACCGTCAGCTTGCGGCGCTTCTTCTGCCCGCCGCCGAACGCCTTGCCCATCATGTCGGACAGGTTGATCATACCGACCTGTCCGCCGCCGGGAATTTCGAACGGCATCTGCGGCTGCGCTTCCAGATCGAGCTCGATCTCCTTGTCGTCGAGGTGCCCGTCGCGGAAGCGCTGGCGGAACGCCTCGCGCGTCGCGGTCGACGCATCCTTGCCGGTCAGCGCGTCGAGCAGGCGGTTCATTGCCGCTTCCTCGGCCTTGTCCTTCACCGCGGCGCGGCGGCGCTCCTTCTCCAGCCGGATCGCTTCCTCGACCAGGTCGCGCGCGATCTGCTCGACGTCGCGGCCGACATAGCCGACCTCGGTGAACTTGGTCGCCTCCACCTTCACGAACGGTGCATCGGCGAGCTTCGCCAGCCGCCGCGAGATCTCGGTCTTGCCGCAGCCGGTCGGGCCGATCATCAGGATGTTCTTGGGCGTCACCTCGTCGCGCAGATCGGGGCTGAGCTGCTGCCGGCGCCAGCGGTTGCGCAGCGCGACCGCGACGGCACGCTTGGCATCCTTCTGGCCGATGATGTGCTGGTCCAGGGCAGCGACGATGGCTTTGGGGGTCAGATTGTCGTTCATTGCTCTCTCTAAAGGGCACGGGCGTGGGCCGCACCCGAAGTGATCAGCGCCGCATATTGGGGCCGTGGCGAAAGCGATCAAGCACAGCGGATGCGCGCTGCGATCGCGGCATGGCCGTCAAGCAGCCGCTCGGTCGTGGCGGGATCGACCGCCAGCGAGGCATCGCCGGCATCGGCGGTACCGCCCAGGATCACGCCGTCGCTGCGCGAGAACATGTACATGCCATTGTCGGTCTCCAGCGCATAATCGACCTCGGGCTGCGGCAGCAGCACCGCCAGTTGCCCGCGCATCGGCACCAGCTCCGCATCGCCGAACAGCGCGGCCGCGCCCAGTCCGGTGCAGTTGAACACCAGCCTCTCGGGCAGCGCGGCCACCTCGGCGGGCGAGGCGAAATCGCGCACCACCACCGTCCCGCCGGCGATCCGTACGTCGCGCAGCATCGCGCGCAGGAACCGCGGCGGCTCGATCAGCATGCCGTCGAACTGGCCGACATAGGGGAAATCGAACCCATGCGCGCCGCTCGGCAGGTCGCGCATCTCGGGCAGCATCGACCGCATCAGCGTGTCGGTGCGGCTCTGGCCCTGCGGCGTCTCGGCCAGCAGGAAATTGGTCATCCAGCGGATGCCGTACTCCTCGCCGATCATGATCTGATACCGCTGATAGGCGTAGGCAGCCGCCGCCACCAGCTGCGCCTCGAACGCCGGCGTCAGCTTCGCCCGGTCATAGAGCAGCGACGGATACCATTGCCCGCCGGCGATGTTGGAGGTCGTCTCGGGCGGCAGCGCCTTGGCGTAGATCGTGACGGGAAAGCCCGCCTCCTGCACCAGCCGCGCCGTGGTCAGCCCGACGACGCCGGCGCCCAGCACCGCCACAGGTCCGCGATGCCCCGGCAGGCCCAGGTTCGTCGCCAGCCGCGACGTACCCCAGGATAAGGTGATGCCGGACCCGCCATGGCCGTAATTGTGCACCAGTCTTTTGTCGCCCAGCGTCTCGGCGCGCACCACGAAGCCCGACGGTCGATACGGCCGCAACCCGACCAGCGTGCGGATCAAGCGATCGCGGGCTACATTCACGCGCGGCACGCAGGCAGGCTCTGAGGACGCCGGACGCACCCCTGCCGCACAGCCCGGTAAGGCGAGCGCTCCGGCACCGGCGATCACTGACCGCCGTGAAACGCCGTTACCACCCCGGCGGAGGCCGGGGCTCAGGATCGGGCCACCGGTGGGGAGAACCAAACGTCCGCCAGCTAGCGCCGTCCCGGCTGAACCCCAGCCTGCGCCGGGGCGCGAGATCACGAAGTGCTCTCCAGCACTTCGACCGTCAGATTCTCGTTGGTGTAGACGCAGATGTCGGACGCGATCTTCATCGCGCGCCGGGCCAGCGTCTCCGCATCCGGCTCATAGCCGTCGAGCGCTCGCGCTGCCGCCAGCGCGTAATTCCCACCCGATCCGATCGCCGCGATGCCGCCATCGGGATCGAGCACGTCGCCGTTGCCGGTCAGGATCAGCGTCACGTCCTTGTCGGCGACGATCATCATCGCTTCCAGCTGCCGCAGATATTTGTCGGTCCGCCAGTCCTTGGCGAGTTCCACCGCCGCCCGCAGCAACTGGCCGTGATGCTGTTCCAGCTTGCGCTCCAGCCGCTCGAGCAGCGTGAAAGCGTCGGCGGTGGCGCCGGCGAACCCGGCGATCACCTTGCCGTCGCCCAGCGCCCGCACCTTGCGCGCGGTGGGCTTCATTACCGTCTGGCCCATCGTCACCTGGCCGTCGCCGGCGATCACTACCTTGCCGTTCTTGCGCACGGAAACGATTGTCGTGCCGTGCCACGTCATGTCTTTGCTCATGGCGCGCATATGGGACGCGCGCGCCGACGCCGCAATCGTTGCGCGTCCGCTACTTGTCGGTGCCCTGCGCCTTGCCCCATTGCCGCGCGACTGTGTAGCCAAGGTAGCCGGTGCCGAACAACGTATAGAGCGGCTGCGGAATGCCGTTCAGATACGCCGTCATGCCGGCCGCGATCGCTTCGGCCATCTTCGGCTGCACCGCCGCGATCAGACCCATGGGGATCGACCACAGCAACAGCAGGTACATCACGTAGAGGAAGCTCGGCCGCGCCCGGCTGGTCCAAGGATCGGCCGATTGCGCTTCGGCGACGATCGCCGACAATTGCGTCTTCACCTGATCCATCGCCTGGCTACCCTGCAGCTCGATCAGCTTCAGCTTCGCCTCGTCGCGCGCCTTGGGATCGGGAATGATCTTGTCGAGAATGCCCGCAATCGGGCCGACAATGCCGTCGAGTATCGCCATCTGCTTCCCCCTCGTTCAGCCCACGCGATTGGCGAGCCAGCCATACAGAAACGCCTCGTCGGCCGGCCGCGTCTCCGCGAGCCGCAGGTATCGTTCGCCCTGAAGCGCATCGACCGCCTTGATCAGCACATCGGCACCATTCGGCCGGTGCTTCAGGAAAGCGTCGAGTGCCGCCAGCGTGCGATCGCCGACCTGCCCGTCAACCGCCACGTCGGGATAGTCGCGCGCGCCGCGATTGAGCGCGTTGAGCGCCCGCTGCAGGAAGCTCGCCGCGACCGCAGGCCCCATGTTGACGCCCGTGTCGAACAGCTCCGCCGCCAATGCTGGCGTGCGCGCCGCCACGGCGTCCAGCCGCGGCCGCAGCCAATAACGCCGGCGATAGATCGCCACCGCCTCCTCACGCGGCAGCGTCCGGATGTCGCCGTCATAGCCCTCCCGGCGCGCCACTGCCTCGGTGATGCCGAACCGCGTCGGGCCGCCGCGGTCGGCGGGATTGTCGCCATAGCCGCCCTCGCGATCGATCACCTCGTCGATCAGCTGCTCCACGTTCATCGCCTTTCCCCCTGCTCATCCGAAACCCCGCACCGGCAGTTCGTTGGTCGCGCTGCCTCCCGACGCGACCACCCGTCGCACCGTCTTGAGCGCTGCCGGCGGATCACTATCTGCTCGTGACGATCCGCCCCCGCCGCGTTACCCACGCGAGGCCCCGCCTCATCCGAAGCAGGTGAACCACTGCCCATGTTGCTTGTCGCTCTCGCCCTGTCGCACGCCCAGCCGGAAACCTGTCTCGCCAGCGGCACGCGCGGCACCACCGTCGCCGGCCAGATCGGCGTTTCCACCGCACGCGGCGATCCTGCGCACGGCATCCCCGCTTATCGGTACGTGACGCTGACGCTCGATTCGCCGATCTGCGTGCGCGGCGACCATGCCGGCGACTGGCAGCGCGTGCGTGTCCTCGAACTGATCGGGAAGCCGCCCAACCAGACGCTGCCGTTCCGCTTCAAGGGACAGCACGCCCGCGTCACCGGCCGCATCCAGCTCGCCCGGAAAGACGCGCCCGAAGCAGCCCTGCTCGAGGATCCGACGATCGCCGCCGACGCGGAGTAGAGCGAACGCCGAAGTCTAGCGTGTCACGAGGTCAGCCGAACTCCACCGCCTCGAACCGGATCGGCGCACCGCTCGCGGCGGGCGCCAGCTGCCCCTCCCACATCACGCGGCGCCCGCGGATGATGGTGCCGACCGGCCGACCGGTCAGGGCCATGCCCGTGAACGGCGACCAGCCGGCCCGCGAGGCCAGCCACGATTCCTCGATCGTCCACTGCGCCTTCAGGTCGACCACGGTGAAATCGGCATCGTACCCCGCGGCGATCCGACCCTTGCCGACGATGCCGAAGATGCGCTGCGCGCCCGCACTCGTCAGCTCGATCAGCCGCTGCAGCGTCATGCGGCCGTTGGCCACGTGGTCCAGCAGCAGCGGCAGCAATGTCTGCACGCCCGGCATCCCGCTTGGGCTGTCGGGATAGGGCTTGTCCTTCTCTTCCAGCGTATGCGGCGCATGATCCGATCCGATCACGTCGGGCACGCCCTGGTTGAGCCAGTACCACAGCCCCTCCCGGTGCGCTGCCGAGCGGATTGGCGGGTTCATCTGCGCCAGCGTGCCCAGCCGAGGATAGGCATCCTCGCCAGCCAGCGTCAGATGCTGCGGCGTCACCTCGCAGGTGGCGATGTCCTTGTTCCGCGACAGCACCTCCAGCTCGGCCGGGGTCGTCACATGCAGTACATGGATGCGCCGCCGTGCCGCGCGCGCCAGCTTCAGGATGCGCTGCGTCGCCAACATCGCGCTCTCGTCGTCGCGCCACACCGGGTGCGACGACGGGTCCCCCGTCACCCGCTCGCCGCGACGATCGTTCATCCGATGCTCGTCCTCGGCATGGATCGCAACGCGGCGATGGCCTGAGGCAAGCACGCGCGCCAGATTATCGTCTTCGGACACCAGCAGGTCGCCGGTCGAGGCGCCCATGAAGATCTTCACCCCTGCCGTGCCGGGCAGCCGTTCCAGCTCTGCCAGCGCCTCGGCATTGGCGTTGGTCGCGCCCACGTAGAAGGCGTGGTCGCACCACATGCGGTCCTTGGCCCGCGCGAGCTTGTCGGCGATCGCCGCCTCGCTGTCGGTATTGGGCTTGGTGTTGGGCATTTCGAACACCGCGGTCACGCCGCCCAGCACTGCGGCGCGGCTCCCGCTCTCCAGGTCCTCCTTGTGGACCAGCCCCGGCTCGCGAAAATGGACCTGGCTGTCGATCACGCCCGGCAGGATGTCGAGCCCCGTGCAATCGACCGTCTCGCCTGCATCGCCCTCGGCCGCGATCGCCGCGATCTTGCCATCGCGCACGCCGACATCGGCCCGCACGGGACCGCCGGGCAGGTGCACCGTGCCGCCGGTCAGCTTGAGATCGAACGTCGCCATCGTGCCAGCCCTTTCGTCTTGCCTGCCGACCCCCTACCTGTTCGCCATGGCCGATACCACCCCGACGATGCTCGCCGACCGCGCGTTGATCCGCGTTGCGGGCGAAGACGCCCGCGGCTTCCTGCAGGGTCTCGTTACGCAAGACATGCGCGCGCTCGCCCCAGACCGGCCGCTCTGGACCGGTCTGCTGACGCCGCAGGGCAAGGCTCTGTTCGACTTCATCCTGTGGGCGGATGGTGACGGCATCCTGATCGACTGCGAAGCCGACCAGGCCGAAGCGCTCGCCAAGCGCCTGTCGCTCTACCGCCTCCGCCGACCGATTGCCATCGACCCGGCGCCCGGCGCGGTGCACTGGTCGGCCGCCGGCGACCGCGGCGCCCCCGACCCTCGCCTCGACGCTTTGGGTCGTCGCTGGCTGGGCGAACCCGGTCCCGCAACCGATGGCTGGCGCGATCACCGCCTGCGCCTCGGCGTGACCGAAGGCATGGCGGAGCTCGGGTCGGGCGATACGCTCTGGCTCGAATGCAACGCCGCCGAGCTCAACGGCGTGGCGTTCGACAAGGGCTGCTACGTCGGCCAGGAAAACACCGCGCGCATGCACTTCCGATCCAAGGTGAACCGCCGCCTCGTCGTGGCGCCGCTGGGCGAGGCTGGACCCCGTACCCGCATCCGCTACCCTGATCTCGACCTCATGGTAGAGCACCGGCGTACGGAGGATCTGGGCAACGCGATCATCCCGCCCTGGCTCGCACCGACCCTCGCGGAGGTTCAGTAGGTCGGCCACAGGCCGGGCGTCGCCAATTCCAGCACATGGCGGTCCGGATCCTCGAAATAGAGGCTGCGGCCACCGCGCGGCCAATGCATTTCGCCGCGCATCACCACGCCGGCCGCCTGCAGATGCTGTCGCCAGTGCTCGTAGCTGTCGGCGGCGATCGTGAAGGCCATGTGCACCGGCCCGCTCCCGTCATGGCCGGGTACGGTGCCTCGCTGCGACGCTACATCCTCGATCGACTGCCCGCGCGCGAACACCAGCAGCACGCCCCGGCGGCCGGCGTCGAAGGCGGTCAACCGCTCGCTTTCCAGCATCGGCTCCAATCCGAGCACGTCGCGGAAGAACGCTGCCGACCGCGCCATGTCTTCGACATAGAGCGCGGTCTCCAGCAGGCCGTCGATCGCGGGCGGTCGGGCGGCCATCGCCTGCTTACCGCCCGATCGAATGGTAAGCGAAGCCGGACTTGGCCATCTCCGCCGGCGCATAGATGTTGCGCAGGTCGACCAGCACCGGCTGCGCCATCACCTCGCCCAGCCGCTTGAGGTCGAGCGCGCGGAACACGTTCCATTCGGTCACGATCGCCACCGCGTCGGCACCTGTCGCCGCTTCATAGGCATCCTTGCAGAAGGCGACGTCGGGCATCATGCTCTTGGCCGCCGCCATGCCTTCCGGATCGAATGCGCGCACCTTGATCCCGGCATCGTGCAGGCTCTGCACGATCGCCAGCGACGGCGCATCGCGCATATCGTCGGTATTGGGCTTGAACGTCAGGCCCAGCAGCGCGACCGTTTTGCCGGCGGGCTCGTCGCCCAGCGCCTTTATCACCTTGCGGCCCATCGCACGCTTGCGGCTGTCGTTGACCTTCACCACCGCCTCGACGATGTGCACCGGCGTCTCGTAATCCTCCGCGGTCTTCAGCAGCGCCAGCGTGTCCTTCGGGAAGCACGACCCGCCATAGCCGGGCCCCGCGTGCAGGAACTTCGGCCCGATCCGGTTGTCCAGCCCGATGCCGCGCGCGACATCCTGCACATTGGCGCCCACCGCCTCGCATAGATCGGCGATCTCGTTGATGAAGGTGATCTTGGTCGCCAGGAAGGCATTTGCGGCATATTTGGTCAGCTCGGCGGTGCGCCGGCTGGTGAACAGGATCGGGCTCTCGTTCAAGTAGAGCGGGCGGTAGACCTCGCGCATCACCTGGCGCGCGCGCTCGTCTTCGGCGCCGATCACGATGCGGTCGGGCCGCTTGAAGTCGCCGATCGCCGCGCCCTCGCGCAGGAACTCGGGGTTGGAGACCACCGCCGTGTCGATCTCGGGCCGCAGCTCCTTCAGGATCGCCTCGACCTTGTCGCCGGTGCCGACCGGCACGGTCGACTTGTCGACCACCACCACCGGGCCGGTGATCGCCTCGGCGATTTCACGCGCGGCAGCGAAGACGTAGCTCAGGTCGGCATGGCCATCGCCGCGCCGCGACGGCGTGCCGACTGCGATGAACACCGCATCGGCGCCGGCGACGCCCGCTTTCAGGTCGGTCGTGAACGACAGCCGTCCGGCGGCGACGTTGCTCGCCACCAACTGCTCCAGCCCCGGCTCGTAGATCGGCATGCGTCCAGCCTGCAGCGCCTCGATCTTGCCGGCATCCTTGTCGACGCACACCACGTCATGCCCGAAGTCCGAAAAGCAGGCTCCCGACACCAGGCCGACATAGCCCGAACCGATCATCGTGATGCGCATCTATCTGTCCCTGAAAACTGCTGAAGTCTCGTGCCGCTGCTTACCAAGGCCCGGCCGAAATGCCAGCGCCACAGCGCCCATTCTGCCGGACGTCCATCGGGCCGCCGCTGACGAACCAAAGCAAACGCCTGAAGTCCTTGGCGGATGCACCCGAGCGAGGCGGAAGGTGTAGCCCCTCAAGAGTGGCCCGCCGACTACGCTCAACCAGAGGTATCAGCGCCGCGCTGTCTGGCCGCAATCAGTGCACGGCGGCCAAAAGAAAAGGGAGGCCGGTTACCCGACCTCCCTCGTCTTTGTCGTTCGGAACAAGTCCGGAGATTACATCCCCGAGCCCGGACCGTAGGTGATTTCCACGCGGCGGTTCTGCACCTCGCGGACACCGTCGGCCGTCTGGACGCGCGGGTTGTTCTCGCCGAAGCCCTGCGCCGTGATGACGCCTTCCGGGATCGAGTGAGCGACCATGTAGGACTTCACCGAGTCCGCACGACGCTGCGACAGCTTCATGTTGTAGGTCTTGGTACCCGACGTATCGGTGTAACCAGCCAGCATGACCTGCGCATTGCCGCAGCTCTGGTAGGCCGTGATCGCGTTGTCGAGGATCGACGCCGCTTCCGGCGTGATGTTCGACTTGTCCCATTCGAAGAACACGATGAACGGACCCGGCGAGCACGTCACTTCCTGCGGCGGGGGCGGAGGCGGCGGCGGCGGCGGGGGCGGCGGGGGCGGCGGCGGGGGCGGCGGCGGCGGAGGCGTCGGCGCACCGAAGTTGTAGCTGATGCCACCCATCAGGCTGTGCGAGCGGAAACGACCCTCGAATTCGCGGTTCGTCACGTCGTACAGCTTGACGTTGTCGGCGTTGAAGAAGCGATACTTCAGCGAGACGTCGACATGGTCGCTGATCGGCGCGCGGATGCCGGCCAGGCCCTGCCAGGCGAACACCGTATCCGAGTCATCGAGGAACGGACCGCCCGAGGTCAGGCCATAGCCCTGCGCCTTGACGCGAGCGACACCGGCACCGCCGCCGACGAAGCCCTGGATCCCGTCGTCGGGACCGAAGTCGAGCAGCGCGTTGACCATGAAGCTGAGCGCCGAGGTCGAACCGTCGACATTCTCATAGTCACCAGCCGGGGCGCTCGCCAGGCCACCAGCCGACGTGTAGTACGGCGTCGTGACCGACGAGTAATACTTGTCGACATTGGCATGACGATAACCGACTTCAGCTTCCAGGCGGAAGGCACCGAAGTCGTAACCGGCGACGCCATCGACGTCATAACCGGCCTTGCTGTTGATCGTGCCAGCGTTGCTGGCGCCGCTGATGTCGTAGTTGATGTCTTCGACCAGCATCGGACCGCCTTCGGCGCCCACGTACCACGAATGGTCGCGAGCGAGGGCAGGCGAAGCGAGTGCGGTAGTTGAAAGTGCCAGTGCGACGGCAAGCTTCCGCATCATATTCCCCTTTCTGAGTTGTCACTACGGACAGCGCAAACTCACTACAGAGGCGAAGGTTTCCGCGCAAGCGAAACAAAGTCTTGCCCCTGTTGCTCAAACGCAACAACTGCCGGTCGGTTCACGCGGAAATCAGCCCGTGGCGCCGCAGCGCCGCGAGCACCGCAGATAGCGTGGCCCACGGCGCCGGCGCGCACCAGCGCCGCCAGCCGCGCGTCTTCCACCCGCCCGATCACGCGCAGCCCGCGCGCATCCTCCGCCAGTGTCTCGATCGTGCCCACCGCCGGGCCGCCGTGCTGCCACAGCAGCGGCACCGATGCAGGCGTGCCGAACGCCCCGGCGCGCACCACGTCGCCGCCACGATCGACGCGGTCGAACACCGCGGCATAGCCGGCGAAGCGCACGCTCATCGCGCGCTGCCCACGCCCAGCTTGACCGCCAGCCCGGCCAGCAACAGCACGGTCAGCAGCCGGGCGATCCAGCCGATCGCCGCCTTCCACGCCGATTTCTTCGCCTCGCGCCATGCCTGCAGCAGTTCGCGCAGTTCGGCGACGTCGCGCGTCGCGTGATCGTCGGCCAGCCCCAGCCGGGTCAGCGCCCGCGTCGCGCCCAGTTCGCCCGCTTCCTCGACGATCGCGCGCAGCGTCGTCAGGTCGCCGCGCGCGCCCTCGGCCAGCGCCAGCAACTGCGCCAGCACACTCGCTTCCATGTCGTCATTCCTTGTCCGTTGCGGCCAACCGCCCTAGGCTCGCTGGATGCGAGACCGGTCCGCCATCGTCGTCCTCATCGTGCTCGCCGCAGCGGCCGCGTTCGTCTTCTGGCTGTGGTGGAGCGACGCCTGGCTCAAACACCAGTGCCGCTCAGCCAATGGCAAATGGGATGCCGCGGCGCGCGTCTGCGCGATCAGGGCCGGGACAGTCCCAGAATCGCCCGCTTCTCCTCATCCGTAAGGAAGTCGGCGGCGCTCACCTGCCCCCACAATCGTTCGCGATCCTCGCTCAGCGCCGCGACGCGATCGAGGTCGACCGCCAGCGCGGCGCCCGACACCCATCCGGCCAGGCCATCGGCCAGCCCCGCCAGGATACTTCCGGCAAGGGGCAGGATCGCCAACCGCCACAGCGCGCGATTGGCCTCCTGGTAATTGGCATAGGTATTGTCGCCCGGCAGCCCCAGCAGCATCGGCGGGACGCCGAACGCCAGCGCGATCTCGCGCGCCGCGGCTGCCTTGGTCGCGGCGAAATCCATGTCGGCGGGTGACAGGCTCAGCGCCTGCCACTTCAGCCCGCCTTCCAGCAGCATCGGCCGCCCAGCGTTGCCGGCGCCGGCGAAGCCCGCCTCCATCTCCGCCTGCAGCCGGTCGAACTGGTCGGCCGACAGTGTCGATCCGTCGCCGGGTTCGTAGACCAAAGCACCCGACGGCCGCGCCGCATTGTCGAGCAGCGCCTTTGACCAGCGCGTCGCCGCGTTGTGGATCGCCACCGCCCCGGCCGCCGCGCCAAGGCAACCCAGCCCGTAATGATCGTCGACCGGGTTGAACGCCTTCAGGTGGATCACCTCCGGCCGCGGACCATCGGCCGTCAGCCGCGTCACGCGATCACCGACGCGATAGCGATACGCCGCCGGCCAGCCCGCCGCGTCGGGCTCCACCGTCACGCGCTCGGGCCGCAGCGCGAACAACTCGGCCACCGCGCCATCGGGCGTCGGCAGCACCTGGACGTAAGCGTTGCCGTGCAGCAGCAGATGCGCCGCCAGCGTTTCGGCCAATGCCTGCCCCCCGCTCCGCGCCCCTATCAGCGCGGCGAGCGCCGGATCGGACGCGGTTACCGGCGCGCCGCCAACGCCCTCGGCGACCAGCTTGACCGCGCGCTGGGCGATCGCATTGCCCAGATAGGCCTCGCGCACCTGCGCCTCGTACGATCGCGGCCACTCACCGACCACCACCGGCCCCAGCCCCGATCGCGACAACGCCGGACGCGATTCGACGCGCCCGGCCGCCTTCCAGCCGAACAACTTCATCTCTGTCTCTCCTCGCGAAGGTCAGTCCGGCCAGGCGAAGCTCAGCCGCGTCTCGCCCGTCAGGTTTCCTGCGGCATCGAAGCGCCGCTCGGCGATCACGCCGTTGCCGGCGACATCGACCGTCACCACGGTACTGCACCGCGTCCCATAGCGCGGGTCGCGGATGAAGATCGGCGACCCGACCGGCTCGATCTCTTCCGCGTCGGCGTGGTCATACCGGTGCTCGTCGCGCAGCACCTCGAACAGCGTGTCGGTCGTGTTGCCCTGTGCCAGCCACCGTTTCACCGCGTTCTGCAACGCCAGCGTCTTCGGCCACGGGGCATCGTGCAGCCCGTTGGAGAGCCCGTGCATCCCCCGTGCCAGCGCCGTCCGCACCGGCTGCGGCCGGTTCGACAGCAGCTGCGCGCCCTCGCCATCCGCAACGATCAGGTTGAACGGATTGAACCGCTCCAGGTCGGCCCGCGCCACACCGCCTGCACCCCCGGCCAGCATATCCACCACAAGTCGACCCCGCGACGCCTTCGCCGGATCGGGCCCGTCCGGCGAGCGCACGTTGGTTACCACCGCGAACCGACCGGCCTCGCTCACCCCCAGCCACGTCCCGCCGCCGACGGCATCGCGCCCGGCGATCACGCCGTTGCCCCACCGCGCCAGCGGCAGCGCCGGCCGCGCGTGCAGTTCGTCGCGGTTTCCCGCCGCGACCAGCCGCCAGCCCGCGTTCGGCCGCCATGCCATTGCCAACACACACATGGTGCACAGCATAGCGCGCGATCACATCGCCTGCACGCGCGCCGGTCCGCGTCGCTGCAGCATCAGCTCCGTCAGCGCCCACACCAGCGCGTCCGCGCGGTCGGGCGAGCGCCCCGGCCCTTCATAGCCGCCGCCGACGATCAGCCCGCACAATTCGTCTTCCAGCATCGGCATCGCGCCAAGGTGATGCACGCGCCCCGCTTCATAGAGCGTCGCCACCGGCTCCGCGCGCGCGATCTTGCCGCGGCTGGCATGGACCAACCGCACCGGCAGCCCGCAATCCGCCGCCATCAGCACGCTGCGCACCATCTCGCCTCCCTGGTTAGCCTCGGCGATCACCCGATCGGCATGCCACCGCGCCGCCGCCGCCGCGGCCGCCTGCGCCCATCCTTCCGGACTGGCCCCCGCGACGCTGGCATCTTCCAGCACATAGCCGCTACCGTCACGCGCCAGCCCAACCGCAACGATCCCGCAAGCGTCGCCGCCGGTCCCCGCGGGCGGATCGACACCGATAACGACGCGCACCAGCTCGGGCGCCGCCGCCACCCGTCCCGCCTCGATCACCGCGCGCGACCACAACGCGCCGGTCAGCTCCTCGATCATCTCGCCGTCGAGTTCCTGCCGCCCCAGCACCGTCGCGCCGTACATGTCGCGCATCGCCGCCCGGAAGCCGGCGGCAGGTACGGATTGTCGCCGGTTCGCCCGATCGTCTCGACCAGCCCATCGAGCGCACGCACCCGCCGCATCAGCGGCACCGGGCGCGGCGTCGTGGTCACCAGCACGCGCGGCGCCTCGCCGATCCGCATCGTCATCATCAGATTGTCCCACACCGCATCGCCGTTGCGCCACTTGCCGAGCTCGTCACACCAGGCGAGCGCATGTTCCGGCCCGCGCAGCTTCTCCGGCGCCTCAGCCGAATAGACCGAGGCGATCGCCGCCGATTCGAACCGCACCTCGCCCGCTTCACGGCGCCAGGTCACCATTTCGTCACGACGCGCCACCGCCAGCAGGCCGCTCTCCCCCTCGACCATCACCCGGTGGACGTCGTCGATCGTGCCGCCGACCAACGCAATCCGCGCGCCCGGCGTCGCGCGCGCCATCGCGCTCACCCATTCGGCGCCCGCGCGGGTCTTGCCGAAGCCGCGGCCCGCCCGGATCAGCCACACCCGCCAGTCGCCCGCCGGCGCCAGCTGGCCCGGATGCGCCCACAGCGGCCAGCGCTCGTGAAGCTCCTGCTGCTGCAACGCGCTCAGCGACCGCACCACGCTCAACCGCGTCGGCGGATCGTATTCCAGCAGTCGGACGATCAGCGCCAACCCATGGTCGCCGCTCAAGCCGCGCCCTTCAGCCATCGCTCGAGCGCGTCCAGCTTCTTCATCAGCGCGGCGTCGGTTTCCTCCTGCGTCGCTCGCGCCGCCGGCTTCGCCCGCCCGCCCCGCGCCTCGGCATGGCGCATCTGCAACAGCTTCAGCGCCAGTGCCGCGTCGAAGCCGCCTTCGGTCTTTTCGGGCACCTTCCCCAGCGTCAGTGCCAGCAGCGCCGCCTCGACGTGCTCATAGGCGCCCTCCAGCACGGCGCGGTATCGTGCGGCGAACGGCTCGTCGCGCCGCCGCAACGCGGTCAGGCTCGCCTCCGACATCCCCACCTCTGCCAGCGCCCGCCGCTCATCGAGGCCATCGGCGAACCGCTCCAGGAACAGCTCCCGCTGCGTCTTGGTCCAGCGCCCGCCCCGCCCGGCCTCGCTCCCATCCTCGACCATCCGCTCTCCCCCAGCAAAGAGGGCCGGTGGCGTCGCCGCCCCGGCCCGACTCGCAATTCTTCAGCGTTCCCGTTATGTACCAAATCAGCGTGACGATGTCAAGCGCTAATTATCCTATTTGGTTCGTTCCGCCGCCGGGTCCGGTTCATCGCAGCACCCGCTGCCATGCCTTCATCGTCCGCACCGCACGGGCAACCGGCTCCTCCAACTGAGCGGCCCTCCGATACGCGCCCGGCCGCATGCCGAACGCGGCCAGGAACGTCTCGCTCAGTCGTGCCTCGGTCGAAAAGCCCAGCGTCGCCGCCAGCTCCGCCAGTGACCGTGCGTCACCGCGATCGGCCAGTCGCTCGCGTGCCAGCTCGATCCGCCGCATGCGGATGTAGCTGGCGAGCCCGCCCCAGCGCTGGAAGTCCCGGTACAGCGTCGCGCGGGACAGTGCGAACTGTTCGATGATCACCTCGACATCCATCGCCGGATCGCACAGCCGCGCCTCGATGAACGCGCGCACCCTGTCCACCCGCTCGGCCGCGATCTCGCGCGCCGTCGGGCCGCGCGGCCCCTCACCGCCCAGTACCGCCGCGAGCAGTTCCATCCCCGCCCGCGTCGCGGGGATTGCAGTCACCGGCGTCAGTCCGCCGCCGTGCCGCGCCAGGGACCCCAGATGCTCGGCGAGCAACACCCCGGCCCCCGCGGGGATGATCTGCCCATGCAAGCGCCGCGGCTCGGGTGTCAGTGCTTCGATCCGATCCCGCGCCACGCTCAATGTGACGATATGCGCATCGGGCGCGCGATTGCGCGTCGGCCGCGTCATGTCGAGCAGCATGATCTCACCGGGCGCGAGCCGCCGGAACCCGCTACCGTCGTCGATGTGGAGCTCGCCCGAGACCAGCAACGTCAGGGTGAAATGCTCCATCCCCGCGCGCCGGACGTGCCGAGCATCGCGACCGTGCGCCACATCGCGCAGCCGCCGGTCGTAGATCAGCGACCGGTCGAGCTGATGCGCCCGCAGCCGGGCATCGAACCGCGGCCCGATCATCTCGACTTCCGCGCCCACGGCGTACAACTCGCGATAAGCGACGAACCGGTCCGGTATCGGCCGATCGAGCTCGAAATCGAGATTGTTCATGATCCCCGACAGCCCGCCAGAGCCGCCTCATCTCAATCGGTTGGCGCCGACCGCATGGTACCCAGCGCGAAGTGATGTGGCAAGACGATGGTTAACGCGGCTGGTGAGGCGGCGGCAGGCGCGCCCATCTCCGCTCGGGAGTTTGCTCTCCAGCACCGGACCTTCGGGTCGCATAGAGGCCGATGCTGGAGAGCATCTCAGTGAGGACGACCACCTCGTCCGCATCGAGAATTCGGGCGCGGCCTAAAATCCCCCCCACGCCGATGCTCGTGCTTCTGGCCCGCTTCGCTGATCGCGACAATATCGCCACGTCTCACCAGCGCGACGCGGGCGAAATTTGTGCACTGCCGCGTGGCGATCCGGGCGTCGGCCGACGCCTAACCTCCGCGCGCCGACAGTGCTGCGTCGGCGACCGCCGCCCAGGCGGCGATCTCGTCGTTGAAATGCCGCGTCACCGTCACGTCGCCGGCGCGCGCGTGTGCCGGGTCCACCTCGACCGATCCGCTCCATTCAAACGTGGCGTTGCCCGACAAACGCACGACTCGCCCTTCGCTCGCCTCGCCCAGCACCATGCCGCCGGCGTTGAACACCGTCACCTCGGTGCCGAAGCCGATCCGCGCAGTAAGGCCCGCCGCGAACACCGACGCTGCCATCGCGCTGCCGCAACTGTCGGTCAGCCCCACGCCACGCTCGAACGTACGGACGAACAGCGCCGCCGGCCCGCGCAGCTCGACGAAGCTGACGTTGGCGCGATTCGGCAGCCAGGCGGGCGCCGCCTCGCATGCCCGGCCGACCGCGACCAGTTCCGCCTCGTCCACCGCCTCGACGAACGTCACCAGATGCGGATTGGGCATCGCCACCGCGGTGAACGCCCGATCGCTCGGCAACGCCTCGATCGGCTGGTCGATGCTCTCGCCACGCCCGATCCGCATCGGCCAGGACGCGATGTCGGTGGTCACCGGCCCCACCGTCTCACGCACCGTGTAGACGCCGGGCGCCAACTCGCCGTCGTGCACCACGTCGGCGGCCGAGGTCTTCAGCCGCACGCGCGCATGGTCCAGCCCCAGCGCCTCGAACCCCGCCCGCGCTACGCAGCGCAAGCCGTTCAGGCACGTTTCCGCTTCGCTGCCGTCCGAGTTGAACATGCGCATCCCGAACGCATGCGCCTCGTCGCCCGCCGTCAGCAACAGCAGGCCGTCGCCGCCGACCGGCCCGGCGCGATCGGCCAGCGCCCGCGCCACCCCCGCCCAGTCGGCATCGGACAGCGCGATGGCGCGCGCGTCGATCAGGGGAAAGTCGTTGCCGGATCCGTGGCATTTGATGAAATCGAACCGCATGGCGTCCGTCCTATCGCGTTTCGCGCGCCGGGGAAATCGCTCAGCCGTCGCGGGCCAGCGCCTTCAACCGGTAGAGCGTGTCCAGCGCCTCGCGCGGGCTCAGCGCGTCGACGTCGAGCGCCTCGATTTCGGTCCGCAGCGTGTCGCATTCCTCTTCCTCGGCTGCCTCGGCTGCGGCGAACAGCGGCAGGTCGTCGAGCCCGGCGGCGAGGCCACCGGTCTTCTCGCGCCCTGCCTCCAGCTTGGCGAGCACCGCCTTGGCGCGCGCTACCGTCACCGGCGGCATCCCCGCCAGCCGCGCCACCGCCAGGCCATAACTGCGGTCCGCCGGCCCCTCGGCCACCTCGTGCAGTAGCACCAGCTCGCCCTTCCACTCGCGCGCCCGCACGTGATGCAGGCTCAGTGCGTCGCAGCGTTCGGCCAGCCGGGTCAGCTCGTGATAATGCGTCGCGAACAGGCAGCGGCAGCGATTGTCCTCGTGGATCGCCTCGACCACCGCCCAGGCGATCGCCAGCCCGTCATAGGTCGAGGTGCCGCGTCCCACCTCGTCCAGGATGACGAACGAGCGCGCCGTCGCCTGCGCCAGGATCGCCGCCGTCTCGACCATCTCGACCATGAAGGTCGACCGCCCGCGCGCCAGATTGTCGGACGCGCCCACGCGGCTGAACAGCCGGTCGACCAGGCCCAGCCGCGCCGCGGTCGCGGGCACGTAGCTCCCCGCCTGCGCCAGCACGGCGATCAGCGCGTTCTGCCGCAGGAATGTCGACTTGCCGCCCATGTTGGGACCGGTCACCAGCCATAGCCGGGAGCCTTCCGACAGCACGCAGTCGTTGGCCACGAACCGCTCGCCGGTTCGGGCCAGCGCCGCCTCGACCACCGGATGCCGTCCGCCGGTCACCTCGAAACAGGCGTCCTCGACCAATGCCGGGCGCGACCAGCCGCCCTCGACCGCGCGCTCGGCCAGTGCCGCCGCGACATCGAGCCGCGCCAGCGCGTCGGCGGTGGCCGCAATGCCCTCACGCGCCTGCAGCGCCGCTGCGATCAGGTCCTCCAGGTGCGCCGCCTCGGCCGCCAGCGCGTGCGCACCGGCCTGGCTCACCTTCATCGCCACCTCGTGCAGCTCGGGCGCGTTGAACCGCACCACCCCCGCCAGCGTCTGGCGATGGGTGAAGCCGCTGTCGGGCGCCATCAGCGCGTCGGCATGCCGCGCCGCGACCTCGACATGGTAGCCGAGCACGTTGTTGTGGCGGATCTTGAGCGTATTGATCCCGGTCTTCTGCCGGTAATCGGCCTCCAGCCCGGCGATCGCCCGCCGCCCGCCGGCGCCGGTCGCGCGCAGGTCATCGAGCGCGGCGTCATAGCCTTCCGCGATATAGCCGCCGTCGCTCGCATCGATCGGCGGCGAGGGCACCAGCGCGCGCGTATAGAGGTCGATCAACGCACCATGACCGCGTAGCTGCGGCGTTACCGCGGCGAGCAGTGCCGGCCTCAGCTCTACACGATCGAGCCGCTCGCCCAGCCGCCATGCGCCGTCCAGCCCGTCGCGCAGCTGCCCCAGGTCGCGCGGGCTGCCCCGCCCGGCGGCGATGCGCCCCACGGCGCGGCCGACGTCGGGCAGCGCGCGCAACGCCGCGCGCACCGTCTCGCGCAGGCTCGGCTCATCATGGAATAGCCCGACCAGGTCGAGCCGTTCCTCCACTGCGGTCCGGTCCATCAGCGGCGCCGAAATGTCGGCGGCGAGCAGCCGCGCCCCCGCGCCCGTCACCGTGCGGTCGATCGCATCGAGCAGGCTCCCCCGGCGCTGCCCGCTGGTGGTCACCGTCAACTCCAGGCTCTCGCGCGTCGCCTGGTCGATCGCCATCGCCTCGCTAGCGCGCGCCAGCCGCGGCGGCCGCAGGAACGGCAGGCTGCCGCGCGCGGTGTGTTCCAGATAGGCGACCAGCCCGCCCGCCGCGGCCAGTGCGGCACGCGAGAACTGGCCATAGCCGTCCAGCGTCGCCACACCGAAGAGTGCCTTCAACCGGTCCTCGCCGCGACCACTATCGAATTCGCCCTTGGGCCTGAGGCTAGTCGCCAGCCCCACCTGCTCGCCCGCTTCGGACGCGATCGTCTCCGCCGGCGCCAGCCGCGCCAGGTCGGCGCCGACGCCATTGGCCGAGCTCTCGATGATCTCGAATCGTCCGGTCGAGATATCGGCGGCGGCGATCGCCACCTGCCCGCCCGCCTCGCCCACCGCCGCGCACCAATTGGCGCTGCGCGAATCGAGCAGCGCTTCCTCGGTCAGCGTGCCCGCCGTCACCAGGCGCACGATGCCGCGCTCGACCAGCGCCTTCGATCCGCCGCGTTTCTTCGCCTCGGCCGGCGTCTCGATCTGGTCGGCGATCGCCACGCGATGCCCCGCCTTGATCAGCCGCGCCAGATAGCCTTCCGCCGAATGCGCCGGCACGCCGCACATCGGGATTTTCTCGCCGCCATGCTCCCCGCGCGCGGTCAGTGCGATGTCGAGGCACGCCGCGGCCACCTTCGCATCGTCGAAGAACAGTTCGAAAAAGTCGCCCATGCGATAAAACAGCAGGCAATCCTCGGCCTCCGCCTTCAGCGCGAGGTACTGGGCCATCATCGGTGTGGGTGCGGACATGCGCTGCTGGGTAGCGGGAAACCGGCCTGCTCTCCAGTCGTGCCGTCACAGCGGGGTGACGAGCGCGAAAAGGGTGCCTAAAGACTCGGACAAATACCGCCAGTGAGGATCCTGATGGCCGACGAATCCAACGTGCAGTTTTCCGAACGCGAGGCGCTGCTGTTCCATTCGGAAGGGCGCCCCGGCAAGATCGAGGTGATCGCCTCCAAGCCGATGGCGACGCAGCGCGACCTGGCGCTCGCCTATTCGCCGGGCGTCGCCGTTCCGGTCCGCGCGATCGCCGAGGATCCCGCGACGGCCTATGATTATACCGCCAAGGGCAATCTGGTCGCCGTTATCTCGAACGGTACCGCGATCCTCGGCCTCGGCAACCTGGGTGCGCTGGCGTCGAAGCCGGTGATGGAAGGCAAGGCCGTGCTGTTCAAGCGCTTCGCCGACGTCGATTCGATCGATCTCGAATTGAAGACCGAGGATGTCGATCGGTTCGTCGAGGCGGTCGAACTGCTCGAGCCGAGTTTCGGCGGCATCAATCTCGAAGACATCAAGTCGCCCGAATGCTTCCTGATCGAGCAGGCGCTGCGCGAGCGCATGAACATTCCCGTCTTCCATGACGATCAGCACGGCACCGCGATCATCGCCGCCGCGGGCCTGATCAACGCGCTCCACCTCACCGGCCGCGACATCAAGGACACGCGCTGCGTGATGCTCGGGGCAGGCGCCGCCGCGATCGCCTGCGCGGAACTGATCAAGGCGATGGGCCTGCCGTCCGATCACCTGCTGATGGTCGACAAGACCGGGGTGATCTACCAGGGCCGCGAAGGCGACATGAACCAGTGGAAGTCGGCGCATGCCGTCGCCACCGACAAACGCACGCTGGCGGAAGCGCTTGACGGCGCCGACGTGTTCTTCGGCCTCGCCGCGGCCAATTCGCTGCCGCCTGAACTGCTGAAGATGATGGCACCGAAGCCGATCATCTTCGCCATGGCAAATCCCGATCCCGAGATTTCGCCGCCGCTCGCCAAGGCGACGCGTCCCGATGCGATCATCGCCACCGGCCGCTCGGACTATCCGAACCAGGTCAACAACGTCCTCGGCTTCCCGTTCATCTTCCGCGGCGCGCTCGACGTGCGCGCGACGACGATCAACGAGGAGATGAAGGTCGCCGCTGCCGAGGCGCTCGCCCGTCTCGCCCGCCAGCAGGTGCCGGAAGAGGTCGCCACCGCCTACGGCACGCGGCACAGCTTCGGCCCCGAGTACATCATCCCCGCGCCGTTCGATCCGCGGCTGATCGAGGAAATCCCCGCCGCGGTCGCCAAGGCGGCGATGGATTCGGGCGTCGCCACCAAGCCGATCGACGATATGGAGGCCTATCGCCAGACGCTGCGCGGCCGCCTCAACCCGACGACCGCGGTGCTCAGCCTCGCCTATGAAGGCGCGCGCGCCCATCCCAAGCGCGTCGTATTCGCCGAGGCCGAGGAAGAAGTCGTCCTGCGCGCCGCGATCGCGTTCCGCGACGGCGGCTATGGCACGCCGGTGCTGGTCGGTCGCGACGACGTCTATGACGAGCTCGCCAAATTGGGCGTCGACGATCCCAAGAGCTTCGAGCTGCACAACAGCCGTCATTCGCCGCTGGTGCCGCAGATGGTCGACTTCCTCTACGAGCGGCTGCAGCGCCGCGGCTATCTGCGCCGCGATTGCGAGCGCATGGTCAACCAGGATCGCAACATCTTCGGCTCGCTGCTGCTGCAGCTCGGCGAAGCGGACGCGATGATCACCGGCATCACCCGCACCTATGCCCGCACGATGCGCGAGATTCGTCGCGTGGTCGACGTCGACCAGGGCCGCATCGCGTTCGGCATCCATGTCCTGGTCGGGCAGAGCCACACCGTGTTCATGGCCGATACGACGATCAATGAGCGCCCCAATGCCGAGGAGCTCGCCTATATCGCCGAACGGACCGCGCAGGTCGCCCGCCGCATGGGCCACGAGCCGCGCGTCGCGTTCTTGAGCTATTCGAACTTCGGCAATCCCGAGGGCCAGTGGCTCGACAATATCCGCGCCGCCGTGCAGGTGCTCGACGAGCGCAATCCGGGCTTCGAATATGAAGGCGAAATGGCGCCCGACGTGGCGCTCAACCCGCGCCAGCTCGCCAATTATCCGTTCGCGCGCCTGTCGGGGCCGGCCAACGTCCTCATCATGCCGGGCCTGCAGTCGGCGCACATCTCGGCCAAGATCCTGCGCGAGCTGGGCGGCGATTCGATGATCGGCCCGATGCTGATCGGCATGGAAAAGCCGGTGCAGATCGCGCCGATGACCTCGACGGCCAGCGAACTCGTCACGTTGGCGGTGCTGGCAGCGGGCGGCATCGCCCGCTGAGCAGCGACCGAAGCACGGCGGGTCGCAACCGTGCTTCGGCCGCCCCTGCCCGGGCGGCATGTGCGGGGCCGCCGGAAAGGTGCTCGCAACGGGGGCTGTCGCTGTCATCACCTCCCGTTGCCATGACATTGGCGGATTCGCCGGCGTCGCGCATCTCCACGACGGGATAGGTGCAGAACGCTATCTCATGCGTCGATCGAGGTGCCCAGAGTCGCGTTGACCAGCCCGCCGTCGACGGTGATCGTCTCGCCCACCACATAATCGCCGGCCCGGCTGGCGAGGTAGATCGCCGCGCCGGCCATGTCCTCCTCATCACCGATCCGCTTGGCCGGAATGGCCCGTGCCACGACGTCGCCATGGTCGCGCGCCGCGCGGTTCATGTCGCTGGCGAACGCGCCCGGCGCGATCGAGGTGACGTTGATGCCGTCGCGGATCAGCCGCGCCGCCATCCGCCGCGTCAGGTGGATCAGCGCCGCCTTCGATGCGTGATAGCTGTAGGTCTCCCACGGATTGACGCGCTGGCCGTCGATCGAGCTGATGTTGATCACCTTGGCCGGCGGTCGCGCGGCGGCGCCGGCCTTGAGCAGCGGATAGAGCGCCTGCGTCAGGAAGAAAGGCGACTTGACGTTCAGGTCCATCACCTTGTCCCACCCGGCCTCCGGAAACGTCTCGAACGCCTCGCCCCAGGCGGCGCCCGCGTTGTTGACCAGCACGTCCAGCCGATCCTCACGCTCCGCGAGCGCCGCTGCCAGCGCGCGGCAGCCCGCAACGGTCGACACATCCTCGGGCAGCGCGGTGCAATTCTCGCCCAGCGCGTCTGCCGCGGCGTTGCAGGCATCGGCCTTGCGCGAGGAGATATAGACCTTGGCCCCCTGCGCGACGAAGGCCGCCGCGATCATCCGGCCGATGCCGCGCGATCCGCCGGTGACCAGCGCCACGCGACCGTCGAGGCGAAACAATCTGCTGGTGTCCATCCTCGTCCCTCCTGTTGCGTCTCGGCTCTCCGTCCGGACCGTGGCGGCCGCCGGAAGCCGGCCTGACCGCGCTCCTGTCTAGCAGCGGCCGCCTCGCTGCCAAACCGCCATTTGCCGCCGGCACTTGCCCCCAAAAGGGCGCGCGCCGACGCTCCCCCGAAAAGGTCACAGACCGGCCATGACTTTCCCGGCGACCGTCGCTAGGAAGGCGGACACGACAAACTCCAGCCCGAGGTTGCCGCAGACTCATGCGTTTCCGTTACCCGACCCTCGTCGCCATCGCGCTCTCGCTCGCCGGCTGCCACGCCGCCAAGCAGCCGACGGAAAACGCCACTGCTCCAGCCGCTCCGCCGATCCCGCCGATCCTGTTGACCCCA
>JBQCHA010000032.1:0-6401 GCA_051955175.1 Sphingomonas sp. | reverse complement strand
CGCGGATGGCCGCGTCGTTCTTCCACAGCTCGGCACCGCGCGTCACATCCTGAGGCGAAAAGGCGAAATGGCCGGCGTAGAAGGCCAGCGCCCACCGGTCATCGCTGGGCAGGTCAGCGAAGCTCTGCATCGCGGTGCCATCAATGCCCTGGCTGATAACCTGCTCTAATCCAGCCAAACTGCGCTTACGCGCTCGTTCGCGATTGTTGAAAGCGACGGGTGGCGTTGACAGACCGGCGGCGTTGGGTCCCTTGCCGTTGCCGGTCGCGCCGTGACAGGCGGCGCAGTTCTGCGCGAAGAGTCGTGCGCCACGCTGCACGTCAGGCACGCTCTTGGGCGCGATCGGCACCGGATACGCCTTGAGCATCGCCGCCGACAGCGCGTGCGACGCAGCCGCGATCGTATCGCCCGAGGCTTTCTGCGTCACGAGATCGTGCAACGCCTGCGCACGCTGTTCGAGGTCGGACTTGGCCGGCGTGGCTGGGAGCGAACCAATCTGCCGGGCGATGGTCACAGTAAATTCGTTCATTTCGGCGAACTCGCCCGCGCTGACGATCTTCCCGCCGCTCACCGCGCCATCATAATCGACTGCGACGTAATCGAGCAGTTTCCACGTTGTCTCGACCGTGTTCGTCACTTGCGGCGACAAAGGTGCAGCCTGGACGGACGGACTCAGCAACAGCAACGATAGGATGGCAAGGGCAAGCAGGGTCGCGCGACTTGCGATGGCGGGAAGACTCGACATGACGCCTCGCTACACCCTGAAGTCGCTTCATGGTCAAGGCTATTGCGAAGCATTCGCGATGTTTGCGCGAAGCGACTTACGTTGGTGCGCAAGGTCGCGCCGCGCATGCTGGATGATCTGCCATCCACCCGATATGCCGAGCGCCGCCAGGATTCCGGCGACGACGAGATCGGGCCAGGCGGTGCCGGTGCCGAACATGCCGAACGCGGCCGCGACTACCGCCATGTTGCCGATCGCGTCGTTGCGGGAGCAGATCCACACCGACCGGCGATTGGCATCGCCGCGGCGAAAGCGGAACAGCATCCATGCCACGGCCCCATTGGCAACTAGCGCGACGACAGCGACGGTGCCCATTAGCTCGGCATGCGGCAATCGTCCGTCCCAGATCGCGATAAGCGTTGAGACGAGAACGAACAGGCCGAGCAGTCCCAGTGTCGCCCCTTTGGCGAGCGCTGCGCGGGCGCGCCAGGCGAAGGCCGAGCCGGCGACACCCAGGCTGATCGCATAATTGGCGGCGTCGCCGAGAAAGTCGAGCGCGTCGGCCCGCAAGGACTGCGACCCAGCCGCAAGTCCCGCGACAATCTCGGTTGCGAACATGACGGCATTGACTGCGAGCGCGATCCACAGCGCGCGGCGCCAAACCGGATCGTCGTCATGCGATTGGTCGGAGCAGTCACAGCGGGGCATGGCGTCGTTCGGCTAGGGCGGCGATGGTCATTACCACATCTATATGAACCCTGTAGCCGCTATAGGGTCAAGGAGTGATGAGATGCTGATTGGAGAACTTGCGCGGCGTACCGGCGTCACCGTCGAGACGATTCGCTGGTACGAGAAAGCCGGACTGATTGATGCGCCGGCGAGGAATGCCAGCAACTATCGGTCCTACGATACGACAGCGCTCGCGCGACTAAGCTTCATCAAGCGCGGCCGAGACCTCGGCTTCTCGCTCGAACAGATTGCCGAGTTGATGGTGTTGGCACGCGATTGCGACAGCGATTGTGCGGATGTCGATGCGATCGCGCGGAGCCATCTCGCGATGATCGACCGCAAGATCGCCGATCTTACTGCCTTGCGAGGCGAACTTGGAGATTTGATTGCGGCCTGCGAGGGCGGCGGGATGCGCGACTGCAACATCCTCGACGCGTTGGCGCCCGCAGGCAGACCATGACTGCCAAGCTTTCCGACCATATGCTTAGCAGCCGACTGGGCCGTATAAGCGACGGTACCGAAATTAGAGCCGACTCATAAGCCTGATCCCTCCCGTCGAGGAGAACTCCCGGCCTTTGTCCAGAGCGCTGTCGAGACGAACTGATCGGGTGCCAGCTTGGCAAGCCCCGTCGATATATGAAGCTGGTGATCCGTCGTCGGCGCCATTGCCTGCGCTCGATCCGACATCGACGACCGGCATGAGCCGTCAACCAATCGATGGTCCGGACCGCCCGCGTCCGAACTGCCAATTGATCCCTTCCGCGCGCATGATGCCGGAAGCGGCCTTGCCGGTATTCCGTTCGAGCACCTCGCGCCATGGCACCAGAGTGAACTCCCGCGACCGCTCGACCAGCGCCCAAGGGCCGCTCTCAAGATCGACGCGGCGGACGATCGTCCCTTCGATCGTCTCGCCGTTCCGGGCTGGCGCGAACCGCTTACCAAGCTGCCCTGACAGCTGTTCGCCGACTGTCTCCAGTTCACGCTGGCCAAGGCTCTCCAGCGCACCTCGACGCAGCCGAAATCTACCAGCGTCGGCATCAGCCAGCTGCTGCTCGATCAACCACTGCCGTCGCGTCGACAGCGCGGACCTTACTTCTTGCCCAAAGCCGGCGTCGCGGACCGAGCTGCCCACGCCCTCGGCCAGCTCGCGATCGAGCCAGGTCGGCGCCTCCTTCGTGACCAGGTCGCCGACCGGCGATGACGAGAGCACCGAAAGCGTAACGGGACGGTCGCGCTGCTGGCGCCGGACATAGGCTTCGGCCCGCGCGAGATGATCCTCCGGAATGACCCAGCTGCCGTCCGCCTGCCGCTCCGGCCCGGCGTCCGCGCGCCGCATCGCCTCAAGCCGCCGCACATGGCTCAGTGCGAAGGCTTCGCTGGCATGAGGATCATGGGACAGATGCAGGTCGACCGAATAGCGCCCGCCATGAGCGCGCGCGACCGCATCGACAGTCCGGTCCGATTTGCTCGCTTCCACGATTGCCGGAGCGATCCGAACGGTCGCGCCTTCCGGAACCGAAGGCAGCGCATGGCCGCTTCCGACATCGACATAATGAACCCTGCCGTCGATGCCGTCGACCATCATATAGTGACGGTCACGATGCTCGTCGGCGAGGCCTCTATGGATCAGCCGCCCGACCAGCGGTTCGCGCAACGCCGTCGATACGACATTGTCGACCCCGGTTCGGTGCAGCCGCCGCGCGGTCAGCTCGCGCTGCATCAGACGGATGATATCGCCGCGCTCGCCCATGCGCCGCAGCGTGTCTTCCAGCCCCTCGGCGAGCCGGTAGCGCCCGCCGCCGATATCCTCGGCGAGATCCATCGTCTTCAGCTTGCGCAGCCGTCCGGCAGCGACCGATTGCTGGAAGGGCTCGTTGTCGATCGCCGCCACGGTGCGGTCGGTGTCCATTCGGCGCAGCAGCCGCCGGTCGGTCGCGGTCAGCCGCTCCTGGTCGACATCATGCCGCAGCCGCGCCTCAATCTCCTGGTCAGTCCGCGGGCCGAGATCGAGCGTCACCAGCTCGGACGCGCGCTCGCGCAGGCCGTGCGAAATATACTCGCGCGCAATGACGAGATTGTCGCCCTGATCGTCGACGCCGCGCAGGACGATATGGGTGTGCGGCCGCTCGGTGTTGAAATGATCGACGGCGACCCAGTCGAGCTTCGTGCCGAGGTCGTGCTCGACCTGCGTCATGAAGCGTCGGACGAAGGGCTTGAGATCGGGATAGTCGGCACCGTCCTCGGCCGAGACGATGAAGCGGAACTGGTGGCGGTCGTCGGCGCAGCGTTCGAGAAATTCCCGGCCGTCGGCCTGATCGCTCGTGGGGCCATAGAGCTCGCCAGGCAGGCCCTCGCGCGTCACGCCGTCGCGCTGGACGTAGCGCATGTGGGCACGCGCCGCCTGGCCGCCCCTGCCGGCGAGCCGCACGAGGCTCGCCTTGACGATCGCGCGACGCGCGCGAAATCCCGCCAGACGATCGCGGCTCGACAACAACCGTCCCATGCTCGCGCCCCGCCCGATCCGGCTGCCGTCGAAGCGGCGTGATCGAACACCAGCCTTGGTGCCGGCGAGGCGGGCGGCGGCGAGGATGCGTCCGCCATATCTGACGATCTTCTTGCCGTCCTTGCTGCGTGTCCGGCCGAGCTTTGGGGTGAAGTCGTCGTCAGGCATGCCACCGACCCGAAGTCTCACGATTTTGAGCGTAAGGCGGCGGATTTCCACCATTTCGGCTATCACTGTCTCGCGGCGGATGGCCGCTGTCTCGTGAAAAAACGATGTGCAGACAGTCGCTTGCGCAGGGTCGCGAGACACTGCCTTTATCTTGTTTTCCCTCCTCCCCTTCCTGCCCACCTTCCCGGCTCAAAAAAGGGGAAGAAGCAGCGCTGACCCGACGCCGCCTCTTCCCGTCGATCCGTGCACGATCAGCGCGCATCTGTCATCGCCTGCTGTGCCGATCCGCGGCTGCGACAGGGGCGCTTTCCGAGCGTGCCGTGCGCCCTGCCATCGCCATCCACGAGCATCACGCTGGCGAACCAGCGACCGTCCAATCGCCCGTAGATAGCGATCCGGTCGAGCGCCAGATCATCCTCATCGATACCTTCGTACGAGCCGAGCCAGCGCTCCTCGACCCGCGCTTCCCAGAGAAAATCGCTCTCTTCGGCTTCAAGAAACCGCTGCGCCAGTGCCTCGCCCGCGGCGCGTCCGAACTCGATTTCGAGCCCCGCCAGCAGTGTCGCGATCACGCGATCCGATGCCTCACCCACGCTTTGAACCATGCCCATGATGACCTCCAGCTGTCGCGTTCCCCTCATCGGGAACGGCGTTACCAAGAGGGGTGGCGGAGCGGCTGTCAGGGCCGCTGGAGCGCAAGCGGAAGCGCCGCGAAGCGGACGCGGGGGGAACCGATTTGCGCAGCAAATCGGGGGGTACCCGCGGGCCTTGATAGCCGCTTCGCCAGCCCTCATGCTGGGCCTGTCGAGACGAGCCTCCCCTCTCTCGATCTCGCGCGAGCTGGCCTCAACGACCATCACGCCTGACCGCGAACAGCGGGCTCGGTCCCGGCCTGGAATCGTTCGCCGCCGGCGTGTCGACGATGGGCCCGCCGAGCGCGAACAGCCTGTCGCTGCGACGTCGCGGCGACGGGATCTTCATGTCCGAAGACGGTCCTGCCACCGCGCCGAGATAGGCGATCGTCTCGGCCGGAAGCGGGCGGATGCCGGCGCGCCAGGCGGCATATCGCGCCGGCCCGGCATTATAGGCGGCGAACAGACCGGGATAGCCGAACCGGTCGTACATCAGCCGCAGGTAGAAGGTCCCGGCGAGGATATTGTCGTGCGGATCGTCGGGATCGGCGCCGAGACCGAGCGCGCTTTGCATCGCCGCCCAGGTGCCGGGCATCAGCTGCATCAGCCCGATCGCGCCGGCGGGGCTGCGCGTCGGGCGACCGCCGAGCGTGGTGCGGCCGCCGCTTTCGGCGTGCATCACGCGCTCGATCCAGGCGACCGGCACGCCGAACCGCTGCGAGGCCTCGGCGGTGAAGGTGCGCCAGTCAGCGACCGACTGCGCCCGGCCGGGCGTGGCGATCGCCAGCGCGAGCGCGGCGACCGCGCGGCTCAGCGCCGCCACAGGAGCCGCGCCGTCCCGATCACGTTGTCGCGCTCGGTCACCCCGAAATAGCGCCCGTCGAACGACGCCGGGTCGGGATTGAGGAGGAAGAGTTCGCCGCCGCGGAGCCGAACGCAGCCCTGCCATGCCGGCATCGCACGGCCGTGGCCGTCGATCGCGCGCCGTGTCGCGACGACCTCATCGTCGATCAGGATATCGGGTCCGGCGGCACAGACGCGCTGGCCCGATTGCGCGGCGACACGCTTCACCAGCGGCACGTCGAGCGGCAGATAATGGCGCACGGCGGCGAGCCGACGGAAGCGTTCGGGCGCCCAGGCGATCACCATGTCGCCGCGCCGTGGCGTGGCGCCCGGGGCGACCAGATAGAGCCCGATCGGCGCGCTCGCGCTCGCGTTCCAGACGAGCCGCGGCGCCGGCGGCAGGATCGCCGAGCCGATCACCAGGCCCAGCGCAACGCCGCCGAGCGTCATGCGCCGCAGCCGCTTCGCGCGCTGTCGTTTCAGGGCCCGCAGCGTCTCGCCCCAGGCGAGCAGCGGCGCGTCGCTCGGGCTCTCGCGGCGGTGGGTCATCGTTCGAACCCGCGCATCGCCTGCTCGGCGGACCAGGCGTCGAGATCGTCGATATGATATTGGACGTAGCGGCTGTGGCGGCGGAACACCGGCCCCTTGCCGGCGCGGCGCAGGCGCTTGAGCAGCCGGCTCGAGAATTTGAGATAGGCGGCCGCCTGGTCGGTATTGAGGAAGGGGGGGGCGCCCCCCGGGGCGCGCGGCCCCGGGGTGTGGTCGGGGGGGGGGAATCCGGGGGCAAACACGACGCGGGGGG
>JBQCHA010000031.1:0-6937 GCA_051955175.1 Sphingomonas sp. | reverse complement strand
CGTCAGCGCGGGGATGGCATAGGACAGCTTGGCCGCGGTCGCCGCCGACAGCAGCAGCCCGGCAAGCGCGGCATGGCCGGCGCCCCCACGGTCACGCGCAAGGCGCACCAGTAGCCACAGCGCGGCGGTGGCGAGCAGCGCCGGCAGCATGTCGTTGCGCGCGACATTGGCCGAGAACAGGAAGATGTCGCAGCTGGCGAACAGCCCCGCGGCAGCCAGTGCCCCGCGCCGTGCTACGCCCGCGGCGCGCGCCGAGCGCTCGACCAGCACCACCGCCGCCGCGCCGAGCAGCGCGTTGACCAGGCGCAGCCCCGGGAAGGTCCACGCCCCCAACAGCGCGGCGAGCGGGGCGAACAGCAGCGGCTGCAGCGGCGTCTGCAGATAGGCGAAATCGCGATAGACCAGGCCGTGGCGCGCCAGCACGGCGGCGGCGACATATTGGCTCTCGTCATGGTCGAGCGGTCGGGCGACCGCGAACAGGATAAGCAGCGGGACCAGTCCCGGCAGCGCCCATCCGGCGAGCGGGCCAAAGCGGCTATTGCCGCGCCCCGTGGCGGAAGCGTCTGCGGCGATCACGGGGCGGTCGCGCTCAATGCTCCAGCGCATTCATCGCGGCGTGAACGCGCGGCTCGACCTCCTGGCGCTTCAGGCCCGGCGCCACCGGCTCGCCGAACCGGAAGGTGACGACGCCCCTGCGCTTCGGCCCCCGGCGCGGCCACACCCGCCCGCTGTCGAGCGCCACCGGCACCACCGGCACGCCCAGCGCACGATACAGCCCGGCGAAGCCCGCGCGCAGCGGCGGCTGCTCGCCGGGACGGACGCGCGTACCCTCCGGAAAGATCACGATCGAACGACCGGCGTCGAGCGCCTCGCGTGCCTCGCGCATCATCTGCCGCATCGCTTGGCCGGCGCCGGCGCGATCGACCACGATCACGCCATAGCGTCGCGCCGCCCAGCCCCAGATCGGGATTTTCGCCAGCTCCGCCTTCATCACCACCGCCGGCCCGTCGAGCATCAGCGCCAGCTCCAGCGTCTCGAACATCGACTGGTGCTTGGCGGCGTAGAGCGCGGGCTCCGTCGGCCGCGCGCCTTCGACGCGGACGCGGATGCCGAGCAGCACGCGCGTCGACCAGCGATGAAAGCGCGCCCAGGCGAGCGCATAAGCGATCAGCGCGTCGCGCCCCGCCAGCGCCGCCACCGGCGCCAGCAGCACGATCGGCACCGACAGCCCGTAGAACACGACGGTGAACAGCAACGTGCGACCCCGGGCCATCATCCCCCTATCCCCAGCCACAGCGCGATGCGGCGCAGGATCAGCTTGTTATATTCGGCGAGCAGCAGTCGCAGGTCGGGTTCACCCCTCACCCCGTCGCTGACGATCGTGACGTCGGGATCGAGCGCATTGGCGAGCTCCATGCGCGCGCGCGCCATGTGCCAGTCGGACGTGACCAGCCGGATCGAATGGTAATGATGCGCCTCGACCCAGTCGGCGGTCTCCTGCGCGTTGGAACGCGTATCGACCGCCTGGTGGCCAAGATCGATGCAGCAGGCGAACAGCCGCGGGCTGGTGTGATATTCGAGCGCGAGGTCGATCGGACGCACCGTCGGTCCGACGCCGGTGATCAGCAGCCGCTTCGCCTGACGCGCCTCGAGCAGGCTGATGCCGCGATCGATGCGGCCGGCCGCGCCGGTCGGCACGACGATCGCATCGGTCGGATGGCCGGCGAGCGGCTGCGGCAGCGCCAGCATGAACACGGCAAAGCCCAGCGCCCATGCCAGGGCCAGGAAGGCGAGCGCGCGGGTGATCACAGCGTTCGGCCCAGCGCGCGGAGCACAGCGATGCGCGCGGCGAACGTCGCCAGCAGGACGAAGGCGAGGGGCAGCAGCAGCAGCACCAGCCATCCCCACGGTGCCAGTGCCACGCCGCCCAGCAGCGACGATCCCAGTCCCGACAGGCGCAGGCCGACGAAGCCGCTCAACGCCAGCGCGGCGATCGTGCCGATCGCGCCGCCGGTCGCCGTCTCACGCGCGATGCGGCGCTGGAACAGGCGCGCGACCTGTACGTCGGTCGATCCGAGCATGTGCATCACCTCGATCGTGGCGCGATGCGTTTCAAGGCCTGCACGTGCGGCGAGCACCACCACCGCGCCGGTCGCCAGCGCCATCAGCAGTACCAGCACCGCCCCGATCCCGGTCAGCAGGTTCATGAAGGCGCTGACCGGCGCCATCCAGCGCGCGTGGCGATCAATGCGCGCCGCCGGCGTCACGCCCCGCGCCTGCGCCGCGATGGCCGCGACAGCGCGATCGCGCGCGTCGTGCAGGTCGACGTCGATCAGCGCGGGCATCGGCAGGTCGGGATCGTTGCCGATCGTGCCCAGCCAGGGCTTCAGCAGTTGCGCCAGTTGCGCCTGCGGCACCATGGTCGCGCTCGCCCCCGCGGGATCGGCGCGCAGCATCCGCAGGATCGCCGCCGCATCGCGGTCGCGCGCGGCGGGATCGGCCTCGACCACCTGAACCGTCAGGCGGCCGGCGAGCTGCCGGTCGAGCGATTGCGCCGCGCCCAGCGTGCCGAGCGCCAGCGCGGCGGCGAGCACCGTCAGGAACAGCATGATCGCCATGATCCAGCGCATCGTGCGCGTGCTGCGGTCTGCATCGAGCAGCCGGCGTTCGGGGCGATCCTCGCTCATGCGTCGGGGATGCGCGGCGGGAAGCGCAACGCGCCGGTGGGATCGAGCAGCCGGCCGCGATCGAGCCGCATCATCTTTGCCGTGGCGATGCGGCTGATCAGGTGCATGTCGTGCGTGGCGACGACCACGGTGGTGCCCAGTCGGTTGAGCGAATCGAACAGGTGCAGCAGGCGTTCGGCCATGCCGGGGTCGACGTTGCCGGTCGGCTCGTCGGCGACCAGGATCTCCGGCCGGCCGATCACCGCGCGAGCGATCGCCACGCGCTGCTGCTCACCGCCCGACAGCGTCGGCGGCCGCGCCTCGACGCGATGCGACAGCCCGACCCAGGCGAGCATCTCGCGCACCGGCGTCTCGATATCCTCCTCGCTCACCCCGGCGATGCGCAGCGGCAGGGCAATGTTGTCGTACGCCGAAAGATGCGGGACCAGCCGGAAATCCTGGAACACCACGCCGATGCGGCGGCGAAAGCCCGGCAGGCGCTGCCGCGGCAGCGTGACCGCATCCTCGCCGAACAGCCGAATGACGCCGCGCGTCGGCCGCTGCGAGAGGTAGAGCAGCTTGAGCAGCGACGTCTTGCCGGCACCGGATGCGCCGGTGAGGAAATAGAACGCGCCGGATGACAAGGTGAAGCTGATGTCGGACAGCGTCTCCTCGCCCGTGCCGTAGCGCAGGCCTACATTCTCGAACTGGACGATATTCGCCATCGTTGGCGTCAGCGCTCGCTCGTCATCATGCCCCGATCGCGCCATCGCACGCGCCGCCGGACGCATCAAGCGTGCCGATTGCCGCCGGCACCCCTTGCCACCGGCGAGTCGCGGGGGTTAGATTCGCCGCCCCTTCCGAAAGAAGCCTTCCCGCATGATCCTCGAATGCCCGCAATGCCGCACCCGCTACCTGGTCCCCGACAGTGCGATCGGGCAGGGTGGCCGCACCGTGCGCTGCGCCAATTGCCGGCATAGCTGGTATCAGGAGCCGCCGCTCACCGCGCCCGAAGGCGAGGCGGAGGCAGCCCCCGAACCGATCGCCGCCGCCGAGCCGGAGGGCGAGGGGGTCGAGGCGCCGGGGATCGCATCGCCGACCGCCTCCTTCGCCCATGCCGAACCGGCCCCGCCGATCACCCGGCTGACCGCGGCTCGCGAGCCCTTTCCGACGCCCGAGCCGGTGCCGGAGCCCGCCGGCTATGACGCCTTCGCGCATCGGCCGCCGTTCCGGCCGCGGCGCAACCCGGCGCGGCTGTGGACGATGCTGGCGATTGCCGCCGGCGTGATCATGCTCGCGGTGCTCGGCGCGCTGCTCTATTTCGGCGCGCCCAACATCGCGGCGCGGCTCGGCACGCCGATCACGCAGCAGGGCACGCAGCTCCGCTTCGACAACAAGTCGATCGAGCGGCGCGAGCTTGCCAGCGGCAGCGAATTGTTCGCGGTGAGCGGGCAGGTGGTCAATCCGTCCGACGAGCGCCAGCGCGTGCCCGACATCCGCGCCGAGCTGCGCGATGCACAGGGGCGGCTGGTCTACAGCTGGACGATCACGCCGCAGCAGCGCTGGCTCGGCCCCAGGAAGGCGATGGACTTCAACAGCGCGCAGCTCGACGTGCCGCGCGATTCGAAGATGCTGGAGCTCAGCTTTTCCGGCGCAGTCGCCGGCTGACGACGGCGAACCGCGCGCCGTGCAGCAGCGCGGCGGCGACCATGCCGGTGCCCGATCCATAGACCAGCCCGGCGGCACCGGCGCCGTGATGCACCAGCCACCAGCCGACGCCGCCGGTGACCAGGAAATACGCGAGGATCGAATTGACGCCGGCGGCGACCTGGTCGCCCAGCGAGCGCAGCGCATAGACCAGCACCACCTGCACGCCGTCGAACAGGATGAACGGCGCCCATAACGGCAGGATCGCCAGCGTCAGCGCATGGACCGGCGCGGTGGCGGGAAAGCCCCCGACCAGCGGGACGCGCACCGCGATGATCAGCGCGGCGAGGCCGCCGGTGGCGACCGCGGCGAAGCTGACGGCGATCAGCGTGCGCGGGATCGCCGCCGCGGGCTGTCCCTCGCCCACGGCATTGCCGCTGCGTACGCCGGCGGCCGAGCCGAGGCCCAGCGCCACCCCGAACGTGACGTTGTGGATCGAGAAGACGATCTGGAAGGCGTGCGCGGTGATGTCGCCCAGCTCGGTCGACAGCGCGATCAGGATCGCAAAGCCGGCAAGCTCCAGCCCGGATGCAACCGCCGGCACCGAGCCGAAGGTGAGCAATTGCCAGGCGCCGCGCCCCGCCCCGCGCCAGGTGGCGGGCGACAGGTCGTGGACACCGCGTTCCGCCGCGCGCGGCAGCGTCCAGGCGGCAGCCAGCATCGCTGCGGCGCCGACCGCCGAGGCGATCGCCGTGGCGCTTGCCGCACCGACCGCACCCAGCGCCGGCAGGCCGAACCGGCCTGCCGCCAGCGCCCAGGCGAGCAGCGCGTTCACCGGCAGCACGGCAAGGTTGACCGCCATCACCCGGCGCGGCCGGCTGACGCCTTCCAGGAAGAAGCTCGCCGCGATGATCAGCAGCTGGAACGGGCAGGCGAGCGCCATCACCCGGACGATCCGCGCGGCATCGGGCACCAGCTCGGGTGCAATGCCGATCGCGCGCAGCATCGCCGTGGCGCCGACCAGCAACACCGCGGCCGACAGCAGCCCGACCACCACCGCCAGCACCAGCCCCTCGCGCAGCACGCGGCCGGTCGCCGGCAGGTCGCCGGCACCGTCGGCGCGCGAGGTGAACACGACGACCCCCGACATGGCGGCGAGCGCGGCGACGATGACGATGTAGGTCAGCGTGCGGCTCGCCCCCAGGGCCGCGACCTGCTCGGTCGAAACCAGCCCGACGACGACGATGTCGGTGACGTGCAGGATCGTCCAGTTCAGGCTGGTCAGCACCACCGGCCAGGCGAGCGCCAGGATGCGGCGCGTCTCGACGAGGCTGGCGGGGGGCGCGGACATGGTCCGGCGCCTGTAGCCGCAGCGAATGATCGCGCCAACGTGCGATCATATGTTGCGCAGGGGATAGAGCTTTGCTAGGGGCACGCGCCTGCCAGCCTCCGGCCCAGCCGGATGCAGTTCACGTGCGGTCGTGGCGGAACTGGTAGACGCGCAACGTTGAGGTCGTTGTGGCCGAAAGGCCGTGGAAGTTCGAGTCTTCTCGACCGCACCAGCAGCTTTCCCAAGGCTGCTCATGAAATCCGGAAATGGCTGATTTCAGCCGTTTCTTGCCTCACCGATACCCCTCGTGTATCCTCCAAGCTCACCTCAAACGGGGGACTAAACGGGGGACTGGCCCAAGGCCCTTCCCCCAGAGGGGCGGATCTGTGAAGCAGCATATCCTCTCGCATTTCGCCGCGCGCAACGCGCCTCCGGGGCGCTACGGCGACGGCGCGGGCCTATGGCTGCACAAGCGCAATCGCTCTCATGGCAAATGGGTGCTGCGCTGTCTTCTACACGGCAGACGCGGGGAGATGGGCTGGGCCGCCCGCGGTGGGTTGAGTAGGTCCACTGCTAGCCGACTCCGGGTCCATGCTCCCTCAGGCTGAACCCTGAACTCCGGTTGATATCTGGTGACAAATCTGGCGAGCGCGCTGCGGTCTACTGAATTAGCGGACCAGAATCCGTTGCGAGCTGATCCTCGGGGGCATGTTTGATGGCGGCAAGCAGGGAATAGTGAGTTGGAACCGAACGACGGCATCCGCGGCGCTTACCGTTTGGCAGAATTTGCCGACATAGCGGCGGTTGATTACGCGGGACTGGCCTCTCGATAGCGGGCACCGGCTCGCCTTTTCCAGAGCCGGCATTACCCCCCAATTGCAGACACTCGTCGGGTCAGGTAGATAGACGAAATCCGACCGTTGGTCGGACCACACGCAGGAGGATGAGATGGACCGGAAGACGCGCTGAGATCGCCCGTCCCTTCCTTTTTCCGGTACCAGTATGTCATCGTTCCTCACGCTCGAAGCCGTGGCTTTGGCCACACCTTCCGGGCACCCACTGTTTTCCAACCTGTCGCTAAACGTCGGGCGCGAATGCGTCGGCGTGGTCGGCCGCAACGGCGCGGGCAAGTCCACGCTGTTGCGGGCGATCGTCGGCAAGGCCCCGCTGCAATCCGGCACGATCACCCTGAGCGGAACAGCCGGCATGCTCGAACAGGTCGTCACGCCAGGCGACGAAAGCGCGGCTGTAGCGCTCGGCGTTTCCGCAGACCTGGCTAGGCTGGAGCGCATTC
>JBQCHA010000030.1:0-10102 GCA_051955175.1 Sphingomonas sp. | reverse complement strand
GATCTTTCGCGCCTGCGACGGCACGATATGTGGGCGGTCCTAGGGCCGCCCTTTTTTTGTGCGGGAGGCGTGGCTCACCCCACTCTGACGGGGGGCGCCACGATGAAGGCCCGACGTGTGCGCGCGCCGGGCGGTGTTCCGCCATGTTGCGGTTCTGCGAGTGGCCGGTCTTCATGACGGCTCGCCGTTTCCGGAAGCCGAGGCACCACGCCGGTTAAGGCCGGGTGCAGCGACGGCCGACCCGATCCTGGACCCCGACCTTCGTCGGGGTGATGATCCGGCTGGATCCAACCTTGTAGCGGCGGCGTTGAGGGGGATGTACTGCGCTTCGAATTGCGATCTAGCTGCCGCCGTGGGCGGCGTTGCGCATCGGCTGCCATTGCCAGCGTGCGAGGCTGCGCCAGAGCCATTCGAGCGGGCCGTAGCGGAAGCGGCCGAGCCATGGTTGCGACCAAGTCAGCATCCCGGCCCAGACTGCCAGTACCACCAGATACAGCTCAGCACGCGCCAGATGGCCGTACCAGGCGGCGCCATAGCCGTAGAACAGCGTGGTGCAGATCAGCGTCGTGCCGAGATAGTTGCTGAACGCCATCCGCCCGGCCGCCGCGATCCGGGTGGTCAGGAAACCGCCGGGACGCATCAGCAGGACGATCAGGCAGGCCCAGCCCAGGATCATCACCGGCCGGATCGGGATCGACCAGACGAGATCGCTCGCCGCCACCGACGCCGTGTCGAAGCCGTGGCGGATCGGAATCAGCGCCAGCAGAGCATAGGCCGGGATGCCGATCCCGAACCCGATCGCCGCGCCCAGGCGATAGCTGCGCCGCGGCCACGCGCCGCTCAGCAGCCCGGAGCGCAGGCTGGCCATTCCGAGCAGCATATAGGCGAGCGTCTCCGGCGCCAGGAACAGGAAGGCCTGACCCGGCGCCTGCAGGGCCTCGGGCAAGCGCGCGGCGAAGATCGTGGCGTAGGTGCCGCGGTAGACCGCGAGCTGGTGCGCGATCTCTCCAGCCGGCGGTATGCCGAGATTCGCGCGGTCGGCGGCGAACAGGCGGATTGCCTCGGCCGAGGCGTGGCCGGCGTGCACCGCCGCCTCGTTCACCGCGATGGCGTGCCCGATCTGCAGCACCATCGCGAACTCGATGGCGAGCAACACGATCGCGAGCGCGACCAGCTTGTGCGGCGGCAACTTCCGGAAGAAGAAGGCGATCGCGCCGACCAACGCATAATGATTGAGGATGTCGCCCCACCACAGCAGCAGCAGATGCGCCATGCCGAAGGCGAACAGCCACGCCATGCGCGAATAGTGGACGAAGACGGGGTCGGCGCCGCGCGCCTCGGCCCGCTCGACGACCAGTAGCGTCGAGGCGCCGAACAGGAAGGAGAACAGCCCGCGCATCTTGCCATCGGCCAGGACGAAGGCGACGAACCACGCGACGAAGTCGGCGCCTTTATGACCGCCATAGGCAAAGGGATTGGCGTAAGCCGCCTCAGGCATCGCGAAGGCGACGATGTTCATCACCAGGATGCCCATCACCGCGACACCGCGGATCGTGTCGAGCGTCAGGATGCGGCCGGACACCGCGATCGGCGTCGTCACCCGATCGCGGCCGTTCCGCACACGCAGCAACCGCAGCTCTGACGGGGCGCCGTGACGGTGCCGCCCAGCACGCGATCAGGCGAGCGCGGCATCGGCCCCCATCAGCGCGGGGAAGAAGCCTTCGTGCGCGGCGCGCAGGTCGGCCAGCGAGACGCAGAAGTCGCCCTCGGCGAGCTCGAACACGACGCGCTTGGCAATCGTGCGCCCGAGCGGCTCGACGTTCACGCCGGCGGCGTCGGCGGCGATCAGGAAGTCCATCAGAGCGCCATCCTCGACGGTGGCGACGTAAAGGCCCTGGTCCTCGGCGAAGAACTGCTTGGCGGCGGGACCGGGGCCGGCGGGCTGCACCAGCACGCCGATGTTGCCGGCCAGCGCCATCTCGGCGAGCGTGACCGCGATGCCGCCGTCCGAAACGTCGTGAACGGCGGTCAGCGCACCGGCCTGGATATGGGCGCGCACGAAGTCGCCGGTGCGGCGCTCGTCGGCGAGGTCGACCGGCGGCGGCGGGCCGTCCTCGCGGCCGTGCACTTCGCGCAGCCACAGCGACTGACCGAGATGGCCGCCGCGCGTGCCGATCACCATCACCACGTCGCCGGTCTGCTTGAACGCGATCGTCGCCGACTTGCGCCAATCGGCGAGCAGGCCGATCGCGCCGATCGCCGGCGTCGGCAGGATCGCGGAACTGCTGCCGTCCTCCGCCTTGGTTTCGTTGTACAGGCTGACGTTGCCTGACACGATCGGCATGTCGAGTGCCTTGCACGCCTCGGCCATGCCCTCGATGCATCCGACGAACTGGCCCATGATCTCGGGCCGCTGCGGGTTGCCGAAGTTCATGCAATCGGTGGTGGCGAGCGGCTTGGCGCCGACTGCGGTCAGGTTGCGGAACGCCTCCGCGATCGCCTGGCGGCCGCCCTCGACCGGATCGGCCTTGCAATAGCGCGGCGTGCAATCGGTGGTGATGGCAAGCGCCTTGTCGGTGCCGTGGACGCGCACCACCGCGGCGTCGCCGCCGGGGCGCTGCACGGTGTCGGCGCCGACCATGTGGTCATATTGCTCCCAGATCCAGCGCCGCGACGCGATGTCGGGCGATCCCATCAGCTTGACCAGGTCGCCCGCGATGTCGGTGCATTCCGGAACGTTGGCGAGCGGGGCAGGGGCAGGCGTCGGTACCCAGGGGCGGTCGTAGCTGGGCGCTTCGTCGGCCAGCGGGCCGAGCGGGATGTCGCACACCGTCTCGCCGTTGAAGGTCAGCACCATGCGGCCCTTGTCGGTGACGTGGCCGATCACCGCGAAGTCCAGCTCCCACTTGCGGAAGATCGCCTCCGCCTCGGCCTCGCGGCCGGGCTTCAGCACCATCAGCATGCGCTCCTGCGATTCGGAGAGCATCATTTCATAAGGCGTCATGCCCTCCTCGCGCTGCGGCACCGCGTTCATGTCCAGTTCGATGCCGACGCCGCCCTTCGACGCCATCTCCACGCTCGAGGAGGTAAGACCGGCGGCGCCCATATCCTGGATCGCGACGATCGCGTCGGAAGACATGAGCTCCAGGCAAGCCTCGATCAGCAGCTTCTCGGTGAACGGATCGCCGACCTGGACGGTGGGACGCTTCTCCTCCGAATCCTCGTCGAAATCGGCCGAGGCCATGGTCGCGCCATGGATGCCGTCGCGCCCGGTCTTGGAGCCGACATAGACGATCGGATTGCCGATGCCGGAGGCCGCCGAATAGAAGATCTTGTTGGTCTGCGCGACGCCGACGGTCATCGCATTGACCAGGATGTTGCCGTCGTAGGCCGGGTGGAAATTCACCTCGCCGCCGACCGTCGGCACACCGACGCAATTGCCATAGCCGCCGATGCCGTGGACGACGCCGGCGATCAGGTGGCGCATCTTGGGGTGGTCGGGCCGGCCGAAGCGCAGCGCGTTCATGTTGGCGATCGGTCGCGCGCCCATCGTGAAGACGTCGCGCAGGATGCCGCCGACGCCCGTCGCGGCGCCCTGGTAAGGCTCGATGTAGGAGGGATGGTTGTGGCTCTCCATCTTGAAGATGGCGGCCTGGCCATCGCCGATATCGACCACGCCGGCATTCTCGCCGGGGCCGCAGATGACCTGCGGACCGGTGGTCGGCAGCTTCTTCAGGTGCACGCGGCTCGACTTGTAGCTGCAATGCTCTGACCACATGACGGAGAAGATGCCCAGCTCCACGAGATTGGGCTCGCGGCCGAGCGCATGGAGCACGCGCTCATATTCTTCCGGGGAAAGCCCGTGCTGGGCGACGATCTCTGGCGTGATCTCGGTCATGGCTGCGCATGTAGCGGCGACGGGCAGGACTCGCCAGAGCCTCTGTTCACCTTCGATGCGTCTCGGGCGGTCGATCGCGGCGGCGCGACAGCCGGCCGCGCAGACGACGCAGCCGCCCGCGCTCGGCGAGCGGTGAGAACATCTCCTCCGGCCCTTCGGGATCGAGGATCTCGTTGTCGGCCAGCCACTCCTGCAGCCCGTCGAGTTTCGGCGTCTCATAAGCGTCAAGCGTACGGCCGGGGCCGCGCAGCCCCTCGATCGTGGCGATCAGCGAGCCGGTCTCCGCCAGGCGCTGCGCCACCGCGGCCGGCTTGACGCCGAGATGCTCGGCGATCAGCTCGTGCGCGATGCCGGCGATGCGATCGGCCGCCCCCGCATTTTGCGACAGCGTCGCGTCGATCGTCACGTCGCATTCGGTGTCGAGGCGCATCGAGCGATTGTTGAAGTTGGAGGAACCGACCCGCAGGATCGTGCCGTCGATCACCGTCACCTTGGCATGGACATAGATCGGCGTGCCATCCGCGGTGCGCGGGTGATAGAGCCGCAGCCGCCGGTACGGATCGCGGCCGCGCAGCGCCTCGACCAGCCGCGCGCGGGCGGTATCCATCGCGATCGGCTCCAGCCACCCCTCGGCGGTCAGCGGGTTGAGGATGACGATTTCCGGCCCGTCGGGCTCCTCCAGCCGCCGCGCGATCGCCTCCGCCACGCGGCGCGAGGCGAAATACTGGCTTTCGGCGTAGATCCAGCGCTCGGCGCGCGTGATGAGGTCGACGTAGAGCGCCTCGATCTCGTGAACCGGGGTGATGTTGGGCATCTCCGGCCGGGTGCGCGATATCGCCACGGCGACGTCGGTGAAGTCGGGCGGCAGCGATTCGGGCCAGCAGGTGGTCGCCGCGGTCGGCGGCGCCGCGACCGGCGCCCCGCCGGCGCGCGCCCAGCGCTGCCGGCAGAGCTCCCCCAGTGCGCCAGCCACGGGGCCGGCCAAGGCCGTGGTCGCGTCATGCCAGGGATGGTAGGGCTTGCCATCGGCGGTCAGCCGGCGCGGATCGTCGTCGGCATGGTCACGCAGGTCCCAGCGCCGATCGGTCATGTCGATGCCGCCGCAGAACGCCAGGCAATCGTCGATCACCACGATCTTCTGGTGATGCGAGGCCCCGTGCGGATGCACCGAATCGAGCTTCACATGGATGCGCCGGCTGAACGCCCAGCGCACCAGCGTCAGCAGCGTCTTGCCGCGAAACAGCGTCTTCAGCGCGCCCATGTCCCAGCGCAGGATGCGCACCTCCAGCCCCGGCGTGCGCGCGACCAGCCAGTCGATGAACGCCCCGACCTCGGCAGGCGCGCCGTCGTCGGCGTCATGGACCATCCTGATCCGCGCGTCGAAATCCCAGCCGATCAGGAAGATCTGATGCCGGGCTTCCATCATCGCCTCGCGTGCGATGCGAAAATAGCCTTCCGCATCGACGATCACGCTGGCGTCGGTGGCGGTTTCGATCCGCCAGCAATTGCGACCGGGTTCGAGCGCGCAGGTATATTTCACAGGATGTCGCGGACCCGTTCCGGCGGTCGACCGAGCCGGACGCCCTTGTCGGTCTCGACCAGCGGACGCTCGATCAGGATCGGGTGCGCCGCCATCGCATCGAGGATCGCGTCGTCATCGGCGCCGGCAAGGCCGAGCTCCTTCGCCACCGCTTCGGCGGCACGCAGGCCGTCGCGCGGTGCCATGCCGGCGCGCGCGTAGACGCGGGCCAGCTCGTCGCGCGAGGGCGGGGTCTTCAGATATTCCACAATCTCCACGTCGATCCCGGGCGTGCCCTGCAGGATGGCCAGCGCCTCGCGCGATTTCGAGCATCGCGGGTTATGCCAGATGCGTGCCTTCACTGATCCTCCTTACGGCGGAGGCGGGTCCGCCCATGCGCCGTTCTTCGTTGCGGGACAGGCATAGCGACGAAATGCCTGCGGATCGACCGTTGCTGCCGCGCCGCGGGTCAGCCCGCGGGCTGTTGGGCCGGTTCGATGAAGTCGACCGACTTACGTTCTGGGCCGATCAGCGTCCACACCACGATGATCACCGCCGTCACGCCGCCGAACAGCGCCAGTGCGAGGCCGTAATTGTCGCCGTGGCTCTCGGCGATGCTCGACTGGAACACCGGGTTGCGCGAGGTGATCAGATTGCCGAGCTGATAGGCGAAGCCGGGGAACATCGCGCGTACCGCGCCCGGCGACAGTTCGTTGAGATGCACCGGCACGATGCCCCAGGCGCCTTGCACCGCGACCTGCATCAGGAACGCGCCGAGGCCGAGCAGCAGCGGTGTCGCGGTGAACGCCCATAGCGGCAGGACGGGCAGCGCGAGCAGGCTGGCGATGATGATCGCCCAGCGACGACCGATCCGTTCCGACCAGATTCCGAAGCCGATGCCGCCGACGATCGCGCCCAGGTTCATGATCGCGGTCAGCGTGCCGGTCAGATGCGCGTCGAAATGGTGCTGCTGCTGCAGGAAGGTGGGATAGAGGTCCTGCGTCCCGTGGCTGAACGCGTTGAACGCCGCCATCAGCACGATCATGTACAGCGCGATCTTCCAGTGCCGCGCGAGCTCGGCGAAGGGATTGACGCGCGGCTTGTCACGGCTCGCCTCGAATGCGGGCGATTCCTCGACATGCATGCGGATCAGCACCACCAGGATCGCCGGCGCGACGCCGACCATGAACATGCCGCGCCAGCCGATCACGTCGAACAGCAACGCATAGACCAGGCTGGCAACGAAGAAGCCCGAGGGGTAGCCGCTCTGCAGCAGGCCCGACACCGGGCCGCGCAGCCGCGCCGGGATCGATTCCATCGCCAGGCTGGCGCCGATCCCCCATTCGCCGCCCATCGCGAAGCCGAACAGCGCGCGCAGCACCAGAAGCGAGGTGAGCGTCGGCGCGAACGCCGAGGCGAATTCGAACACCGAATAGAGCGCGATGTCGATCATCAGCACCGGCCGCCGCCCGAAGCGATCGGCAAGCAGCCCGAATGCGAAGGCGCCGAACGGCCGCGCGGCAAGCGTCAGCGTCACCGCGACCGAAACCGCCTTCACGTCGGTGCCGAATTCGTGCGCGATCGCCACGAACATGAAAGTCATCAGGAAAAAGTCGAAAGCGTCGAGCGTCCAACCGAGATAGCTCGCCAGGATCGCGCTCTTCTGTGCCTTGCCGAGCGACTTCAGGTCGGCGATCAACGACATGCGTGCGCTTCCTCTCGCGTCATCCCCGGGGCGGCGGGGCGGCTGCGAAGCGGCCCGTCACCGCGGACTGATTCCGAGGTCCACGGTACCGCAACCGCCTCAGCCATGGACCTTGCCGAACGATGGATGCCGGAGCGAGTCCGGCATGACAGGTGACGCAGCCGTCCCGTGGCTTTCGCAGCGGCGTGGCTTCCGAGAGGACGAAAGGATCATGCGTCCTGCTTCGCCAGCCACTCCTCGAGCCACTTGATCGTATAATCGCCGCGCTGGAACTCGAGGTCGTCGAGCAGCGCCTGGTGCAGCGGGATCGTCGTCTTCATGCCCTCAATGACGAACTCCTCGAGCGCGCGCTTCAGGCGCATCAGGCAACGTTCGCGCGTCGTGCCATAGACGATCAGCTTGGCGATCATGCTGTCGTAATAAGGCGGCACGCGATAGCCCGTGTAGAGCCCGCTATCGACGCGCACATGCATCCCGCCCGGCGCGTGATATTGCGTCACCGTGCCCGGCGACGGCGCGAAGGTGCGCGGGTCCTCGGCATTGATGCGGCATTCGATGGCATGGCCGGTGAAGCGCACCTGGTCCTGTGTGCAGGTCAGTCCCTTGCCCTCGGCGACGCGAATCTGCTCACGGACCAGGTCGAGGCCGGTGATCATCTCGGTGACCGGATGTTCGACCTGCAGGCGCGTGTTCATCTCGATGAAGTAGAACTCGCCGTTTTCCCACAGGAACTCGATCGTGCCGGCGCCGCGATAGCCCATGTCGGCCATCGCCTTGGCGACGATTCCGCCCATCCGCGCGCGGTCCTCAGGACCCAGCACCGGGGAGGGGGCTTCCTCCAGCACCTTCTGGTGGCGGCGCTGCAAGGAGCAGTCGCGCTCGCCCAGGTGAATCGCCTGGCCTTCGCCATCGCCGAACACCTGGAACTCGATGTGGCGCGGGTTGCCGAGGTATTTCTCCATATAGACGGTGTCGTCGCCGAACGCCGCCTTGGCCTCGCTGCCTGCCTGCTTCATCAGCGTCTCGAGCTGGTCTTCGCTCGGCACCACCTTCATGCCGCGTCCGCCGCCGCCCGACGCCGCCTTGATCAGCACCGGGTAACCGATCTCGCGCGCCAGCTGCTTGGCTTCTTCCACATCCGTGATTGCGCCGGCGGAGCCCGGGACGAGCGGCAGGCCGAGTGCGCCCGCGGTGCGCTTGGCCTCGACCTTGTCACCCATGACGCGGATGTGCTCGGGCTTCGGCCCCACGAAGATCAGGTCGTGCGCCTCGACGATCTCGGCGAACTTGGCGTTCTCGCTCAAGAAGCCGTAGCCGGGGTGGATCGCGTCGGCGCCCGAAATCTCGGCGGCCGAGATGATGTTGGGGATGTTGAGGTAGCTCTCGGTCGCCGCCGGCGGACCGATGCACACCGCTTCGTCGGCCAGCCGCACGTGCATCGCATCGGCGTCGGCGGTGGAATGCACCGCAACCGTTTTGATGCCCATCTCATGGCAGGCGCGGTGGATGCGCAGCGCGATCTCGCCGCGATTGGCGATCAGGAGTTTCTTGATCTCCGGCATCGACTTACTCGACGATTACGAGAGGCTGGTCGAACTCCACGGGCTGGCCGTTCTCGACCAGCACCGCCTTCACCGTGCCGGCCGACGGCGCGGTGATCGGGTTCATCACCTTCATCGCCTCGACGATCAGCAGCGTGTCGCCCGCGGCGACCTGCTTGCCGACGCTGGAAAACGGCGCGGCGCCAGGCTCGGCGGCGAGATAGACGGTGCCGACCATCGGCGACTTGACCGCGTTGGCGTGGTTCGCGGCAGGCGCCGCAGCCGGGTCCGCGGCAGGCGCGGCGGCGGGCGCCGACTGCACCGGCGCGCTGGCGGTGACGTGATGGACCGCGGCCGGCACCGGCGCGGCCTTGCGCGCGATCCGGATCTTGCGATCGCCATCTTCGACCTCGACCTCGGTCAGACCCGTGGCGTCGAGCATTTCGGCAAGCTGGCGGACGAGACCGACGTCCACCCGCATCTTATGGTTATCATGTTCCTCGGTCATGCGACCCTTTCCCTGTCAATCGGCGCCGTCTGTCAGAACCGCGCCGCTGCTTCAAGCGCGAGGATGTAGGAAAGCGCGCCGAAGCCCGCGATCGTTCCCTTCGCGGCACGGCCGACGTAGCTCACATGGCGAAATTCTTCGCGCGCGTGCGGATTGGAGAGGTGCACCTCGATCACCGGGGTGGTGACCGACTTGATCGCGTCGTGCAGCGCCACCGACGTGTGGGTATAGCCGCCGGGATTGAGGATCACCGCCTTGGCGCCAGTCGCCTGCGCTTCGTGCAGCCAGTCGATCAGATGGCCCTCGTGATTGGACTGACGCATGTCGATGGCGAGATCGAGCTCGCGAGCGCGATCCTCCAGCGCGTCGGCGATGTCGTCGAGCGTGTCGTGGCAATAGACCTCCGGCTCGCGCAGGCCGAGCAGTTTGAGGTTCGGACCGTTGAGGACGAAGATCGTGTCGGGCATGGCTGCTCTTGGTTGCGGCAAGCGACCCGCTCGCCTAAATCGCCGTCACCCTTACCCGTTCGTGTCGAGCGAAGTCGAGACACGTGTTACCACGGGCCTTGCTTGACCCCGCTTCTCGACTTCGCTCGAAGCGAACGGTGTGGAAGAACGATGCATAGCGACGGAACCGTTACGATCATGGTCAATGGCGAGCACAAGCGCGTCGCCGCCGGCTTGACCATTGCCGAGCTGGCCCGCGAGATGGGGCTGGTGCCGGAAAAGGTGGCGGTGGAGCGCAACCTGGAAGTGGTGCCGCGCTCGACGCTCGGCGAGGTGTGCGTCGAGGACGGCGACGAGCTGGAGATCGTCCATTTCGTCGGCGGCGGCGATCATGCGCGGCCGATCGCCGAGGACACCTGGTCGGTCGCGGGCAAGACCTTCCGCTCGCGGCTGATCGTCGGCACCGGCAAGTACAAGGATTTCGC
>JBQCHA010000029.1:0-6751 GCA_051955175.1 Sphingomonas sp. | reverse complement strand
ACCACCAAGGCGCAGCAGGGCCTGTACGACTATGACGCGGTCGCCCGGCTGCGCGACGGGCAGCTCGGCGACCCGCGCGTCCACGACATTTCCAATTACATCCGCAAGGGCAAGTTGTGGGAGGCGTTCACCGCACCGCGCACGCCGGTGCTGCTGATCGACGAGATCGACAAGGCGGACATCGAATTTCCCAACGACCTGTTGCAGGAACTCGATCGCATGGCGTTCCACGTCTACGAGACCGGCGAGACGGTCGCGGCGCGCGAACGGCCGGTGGTGGTGATCACGTCCAACAACGAGAAGGAGCTGCCGGACGCCTTCCTGCGCCGCTGCTTCTTCCACTATATCAAATTCCCCGATCGCGACACCATGCAGGCGATCATCGACGTGCACTTCCCCGGCATCCAGAAGCTGCTGGTCAACCGCGCGCTCGACATCTTCTACGACATTCGCGAGGTGCCGGGGCTGAAGAAGAAGCCGTCGACCAGCGAACTGCTCGATTGGCTGAAGCTGCTGCTGACCGAAGACATGCCGCTCGACGTGCTGCAATCGCGCGACCCGGCCAAGGCAATCCCGCCGCTCGCCGGCGCACTGCTGAAGAACGAGGCCGACGTGATGCTATTCGAACGCCTTGCCTTCATGGCTCGGCGGCAGGATGGTCGGCGCTGATCGCAGCCGTTGAACGGAATATCGCAGGCTGGCGTCCTAAACCGCGCGTTAACTGCTAGCGTTAACCTATTCGGAAGCGGCTCGGCGCATCGTGGCCGGCGTGAAGACGTTCGTGCTCCCTCTTCTTGCGTTCGCGGCGGCGATGATGCCGGGGTCGGCATCGGCTGCGTCGCTGCTCGATTATGTCGGGCAATGCGTACCGTTCGCGCGGCAGGTGTCGGGCATCCAGATCTATGGCGATGCCTGGACGTGGTGGGACCAGGCGAAGGATCGCTACAAGCGCGGCCATGAGCCCAAGGTCGGCGCGGTAATCGTCTTCGCCAAGACAGGGCGGCTGCCGCTGGGCCATGTCGGCGTGATCAGCCGGATCGTCGACAGCCGGGTGGCGCTGATCACCCAGGCGAACTGGTCGGTGATCGACGGCGAGCGCGGCCATGCCGAACAGGACGTGACGCTGTTCGACGTCTCCGAGGACAATGACTGGAGCGAGGTGCGTGTCTGGTACAAGGGCATGCACGGCCTGGGCAGCACCACCTACCCGATCTACGGCTTCATCTATGAGGCGCCGGCGAAGGATGCGCGCGACGCGGTGCGCAAGGCGCGTCCGGCGCCCGAGCTCACCGGGCGCGACCCCGATTATGTCGGCGCGCTGATCGACGCCTATGCCCCCACCTGGGCTCCGCCGACGCGCTGAGGCGCCCGCTTCTCCATCGTAATTTGCCCTGTTCGGCCTGTCGCCGATGTGGCACGGCTCCCCGCTCGCGAGAACGGGAGACAGGGTGATGCGTGCAACGGCTGTGATGATGGCGCTGCTGGCCGGCGGCATGATGCTGACGAGTGCGGCGACGGCGCAGCACCTGCCGAGCGACATCCCGGCCACGTTCAAGCCGGTCGAGACGAGCTTCGACTATGTCCGCCGCGTGGTCGACATCCCGATGCGCGACGGCGCCAAGCTGCACACCATCATCCTGATGAAGAAGGGTACGCACGACGCGCCGATGCTGCTCGAGCGCACGCCCTACGATGCCGAGGGTGCGACCAGCCGCGGCGCCAGCACGCGCGGCGAGATGATCGTCAGCAAATCCGACGCGATGTTCCTCGACCATGGCTATATCCGCGTGTGGCAGGACGTGCGGGGCAAGTACGGCTCGGGCGGCGTCTATGTGAACGAGCGGCCGCTGCGCGGGCCGGAGAACGACAGCAAGGTCGACCATTCGACCGACGCCTATGACACGATCGACTGGCTGGTGAAGCACGTCCCCGAATCGAACGGGCGCGTGGGCATGATCGGCACCAGTTATGACGGCATGATGGTGGCGATGGCGCTGGTCCATCCCCACCCAGCGCTGAAGGCAGCGGTGCCGGCCGACCCCGTCATCAACACCTGGATGGGCGACGACGACTTCCATGGCGGCGCCTTTCGGCTGATCGGCTACGATTATTACTACAGCCAGGATTCGGTGAAGGGCTCCAACGGCGACCTGTGGCGCGGCGCCTATGACGATTACGACACCTTCCTGCGCGCCGGCAACGCGAGCAACTTCGTCAAGAGCCACGGGCTGGAGCAGCTCGGCTTCGTCAATCGCCTGCATGATCACCCTGCCTACGACGATTTCTGGAAGGCGCAGGCGCTGGAGGACATCCTGGGCAAGCAGCCGCTGACCGTGCCGACGCTGTGGATCGCCGGCCAGTGGGACCAGGAGGACATGTATGGCGCCGTCGCCGCCTATCAGGCGACCAAGCCCAACGACACCGGCAACCTCGACCATCTGGTGCTCGGGCCGTGGTATCACGGGCAATGGGCGGGGAACGGCGAGAAGCTGGGGCCGATCGACTTCCATTCGGATACCGCGCGCTGGTTCCGCTACAACGTGCTGCTGCCGTTCCTCGACGCGCAGCTGAAGCCGGGCGCGCCGGCCGCCGATCTGCCGCCGGTGCTCGCCTACCAGACCGGCAGCGACACCTGGCAGCGGCTCGATCATTGGCCGGTCGCCTGCGCCAGCGACTGCGCGCAGCCGATGCAGAAGCTCTATCTGCAGGCCGATGGCGGGCTGGGATTCGACGCGCCGGCGGCAGGCGCGCCGGACAGCTATGTATCCGATCCGGCCAAGCCGATCCCCTATCGCCTGCGCCCGATCCGCCCGACCTATGCCGAGGGGTCGACCTGGCACAGCTGGCTGGTCGACGACCAGCGGCCGTTCTCCAGCCGCACCGACGTGCTGACCTATGAGACGCCGCCGCTCGATCACGCGGTCGCGGTGTCGGGCGCGCCGATCGCCGACCTGGTCGCCGCGACCACCGGCACCGACGGCGACTTCGTGGTGAAGCTGATCGACGTCTATCCCGACGAATTTGCCGAGAAGCCGGAGATGGGCGGCTATCAGCTGGCGGTGGCGATGGACATCCTGCGCGGCCGCTATCGCCAGAGCTTCTCCGACCCGCAGCCGATCACGCCCGACGTGCCGCTGAGCTACAAGTTCAAGCTGCCCAACGTCGACCATGTATTCCTGCCGGGGCATCGCATCATGGTGCAGGTGCAGTCGAGCTGGTTCCCGCTCTACGACCGCAATCCGCAAACCTTCGTCCCCAACATCTTCGACGCGCCGGCGAGCGCGTACAAAAAGGCGACGATCAGCGTGTACCACGATCCGGCGCACGCCAGCGCGATCGAGCTGCCGGTGGTGCCGGCCGCCCAGTGATCGAACCGGCGCGGCGGCAGGCGTGGCTCGCGGTCGCGGCGCTGACTGCGCTGGGGCTGGGCCTGCGCGTCGCCGCCGCGCGTGGCGCGCTGTGGCTGGACGAGGCCTGGTCGGCGCAGTTCGCGATGGCGGCGAAGACCGCGGTCGGCGTTTTCTTCACCATCCACCACGACAACAATCACCTGCTCAATACATTGTGGCTGCAGCTGGTCGGGCCCGACGCGCCGCCGATGCTGCAGCGCGCGCTGGCGATCGTCTGCGGCACCGCCATGGTGCCGGCGGCGGCGCTGTTCGCCGGGCAGCGCAGTCGGTTGGCGGGCGTGGTTGCCGCGTTCGTCTTCGCCATATCGCCGATCATGGTGACCTATGGCGCCGAGGCGCGCGGCTACGCACCGATGATGCTGGCGACGCTGGTCGCTCTGGTGGTGACCGACCGATGGCTGGAGGCACCGACGGGCCGCGCGTCGCTATGGCTGTCGCTCTGCGCACTGCTCGGCACGCTGGCGCAGTTCCTGATGGTCGCGTCGCTGGCGGCGATTGCCGGGTGGCTGTTCTTCGAGCTGCGCCGCACGAAAGGGCCAAACCCGGCGCTGCGCCAGACGACCGCCCTGATGATCGGGCCGGCGTTGATCGCGGGCCTTGTTCTGGGCGTCGTCGCGGTCGCCGCCTGGGGTTCGGCGACTGGCTTCGAGGTCGGGAGCTACAGCGCCTTTCGCTTCGCCGACTGGCACCGAGCGCTGGCCACGGCATCGGGCTGGACGATCGGCGCCGGCGCGTTGGGCGCGGCGCCTCTCCTCTTCGTTGCGGTGCTCGTCATCGGTGCGGTGCTGTGGCGACGCCGCGACAGCCGGGCGCCGCTGTATGCGATGGCGGTGCTCGCCTATCCGCTGGCGTTCGTCGTGCTGCGCATCGGCAATGCCGGGGAGCCGCGTTACTATCTGCTGGCGATGCTGGTGCTGCTGTTGCTGCTTGCCGACCTTGGCGCGGCGTCGCTGCGCTCGGGCGGGATCGGGCGGATCGCCGCCGTCGTCCTGCTTGCGCTGTTCACGGCCGGTAGCCTCCACCTCGATGGCGTGATCGCCGCCAACCGGCGCGGCGACCCGGCGCTGGCGATTGCCGCCATGAAGCAGCGCGCCCCGGACGGCACGACCCTCGCCGTCGCCAACGATCGCATGGTCCCGGTGCTGGCTTTCGCCGCGCGCGCCGGACATTATCGGTTGCGCGTCGTCGAGGGGCATTGCCGCCAGGCGCCCTTCCTGTTCGCCGACGGCGACGCGGATTCGGCCAACATGGGCCGGCTGCGCTATTGCGGGCAAACCTATCGCCAGGTGGCGCGTGCGCAGGTGCATGGGCTGTCGGGCACGTGGTGGTGGCTGTTCGAACGGACGTGAGCGGAGAGTTTCGGTGTTCCTCAACTTCCTCGACGAACTCCGCGCCGCCGGCATCCCGGCGGGGCTGAAGGAGCACCTCGTCCTGCTGGAGGCGCTCGACCGCGAGGTGATCGGGCGGACGCCGGAGGATTTCTACTATCTCGCGCGTGCGACCTTCGTGAAGGACGAGGGCCTGCTCGACCGATTCGACCAGGTGTTCGCGCGCGTGTTCCGCGGCGTGATCGGCGGCGACGGGGGACCGGAAGGCGACATTCCGGAGGAGTGGCTGCGCGCCGTCGCCGAACGCTTTCTGACGGCCGAGCAGATGGCGGCGGTCCGCTCGCTCGGATCGTGGGACGAGATCATGGAGACGCTGAAACAACGCCTCGCCGAGCAGCAGGGCCGGCACCAGGGCGGCAGCAAATGGATCGGCACCGGCGGCACCTCGCCCTACGGCAATTCGGGCTACAATCCGGAAGGCGTACGGATCGGCGGTGAGAGCCGGCACAAGCGCGCGGTGAAGGTCTGGGACCGGCGCGATTTCCGCAACCTCGACAGCACGCGAGAGCTGGGCACGCGCAACATCAAGGTGGCGCTCAGGCGACTGCGCCGGTTCGCGCGCGAAGGGGCCGCCGACGAACTGGATCTCGACGCGACGATCGCCGGCACCGCGCGGCAGGGCTGGCTCGACATCCACATGCGGCCCGAGCGGCACAATGCCGTCAAGCTGCTGCTGTTCCTGGACGTCGGCGGGTCGATGGACCCGTTCGTGACGCTGTGCGAGGAGCTGTTCTCCGCCGCCACCGCCGAGTTCAAGAACCTGGAATTCTTCTATTTCCACAACTGCCCCTATGAGGGCGTGTGGCAGGACAACCGCCGCCGCTTCGCCGAGCGCACGGCGACCTGGGACGTCCTCCACAAGTTCGCCCATGACTACAAGCTGGTGTTCGTCGGCGACGCGTCGATGAGCCCCTATGAGATCAGCCACCCCGGCGGCTCGGTCGAGCATATGAACGAGGAAGCGGGCGCGGTGTGGCTGGAGCGGATGACCGCGACCTATCCCGCCGCCGTGTGGCTCAATCCGGTGCCGGAGGAGCAATGGGGCTTCACCCCCTCGATCCGGATGGTGCGGGAGCTGATGAGCGAGCGGATGTACCCGCTGACGCTCGAAGGGCTGGATGCGGCGATGCGGGAGTTGAGCCGCAAGCGGTGACGCCCCCTCTCGGCTACTGGTCGCCCTCACCCTTCCCACTCGCCTTCGGCTCGGGGGCCCCTTCCCAGTCCCAGGGGGAGAGGGAGGGAGGGAGGCGGATAGCGCCGGAAGGGTGAGGGTGACGGCGCTAGCCGCGGAGGATAACTCCCGCCCCTTACGCCTCGCCCTTATAGATCGCGATGATCTTCGCCAGCATCGCCAACGCGTCCTCTCGGGGGCGCTGAAAGGTGTTGCGACCGATGATCGAGCCGTTGCCGCCGCCGGCCAGGATGTCGCGGGCGTCCTGGAACACCTGGTCCTCGCCCTTGGCGGCGCCGCCCGAAAAGACGACGATGCGCCGCCCGTCGAAGCACGACTTCACGACATGCTTCACGCGGGTCGCCTGGCTGGACCAGTCGGTGCCCTCATAGGCCTTTTGCGCTTCCTTCTGCTCGATATGCGCGGTGGGCAGCTTGACCTTGATGATGTGCGCGCCGAGCAGGGCAGCCATGTGCGCGGCATAGGCACCGACGTCGAGCGCGAGCTCGCCGTCCTTGGTCAGCTCGCCGCCGCGCGGGTAGGACCAGATCACCGTGGCGATGCCGACCGACGCCGCCTCGGCGCGCAACTCGCGAATTTCCTCCGCGAGGTCGAAGAAGCTCTCGGCGCCGGGGTAGATCGTGAAGCCGATCGCCGAGCAGCCGAGCCGCAGCGCGTCCTCGACGCTGCCGGTCACCGCCTGGTCCTTGCTGGTCGCCCAGCTGTTCGAGCTGTTGAGCTTCAGGATCGTCGGAATCTGGCCGGCGAAGGTTCCCGCCCCC
>JBQCHA010000028.1:0-3406 GCA_051955175.1 Sphingomonas sp. | reverse complement strand
CGGCTCTAGCGCGAGCTCGGCGACACGGACATGCCGCTCGCCGACCTGCACGCGGCGCAGGCGCTCGATCCCGGATCGGCGTCGGTGATCTCCGCGCTGGCCTCGCTCGAGGCCGATCGCGGCGCCAAGGACGAGGCGCTGGCGCTGGTGCAGAGCCGGATCGACGCCGGCGGCAAGGACAAGCCGCAGTTCATCGCGCTGAAGGCCGACATCCTGAGCCGCAGCGGCGACAAGGACGCGGCGCTGGCCGCGATCGACTCGGCGATCGCCGCCAATCCGGGCGATGCGACGCTGCTCAACAACCGCTGCTGGCTGAAGGGCACGCTCGACACCGGCCTCGACACCGCGCTGAAGGATTGCACCAAGTCGATCGAGCTGTCCGATTCGCCGGCGCCGGCACTCGACAGCCGGGCGATGGTATATTTCCGGATGAACCGGCCGCAGGAGGCGTTGGCCGATCTCAACGCGGCGCTGGAACTGCAGCCGACGCGCGCGGCGAGCCTGTTCATGCGCGGCGTGATCCGGGAGAAGAGTGGCGATGCGAAGGCCGCCGCGGCGGACCTGGCCGGAGCGCGACTGATTTCGCCGCAGATCGACCACGATTACGATCGCTACGGGATCAAGCCGTAACGGCAGGCGCCGCAAGCGTCTCGTCGCCTCGGCCGCCTGCCTGGGCTAAAGGCGCGGGATGCATATTCGCGCCGAAGCCCTGATCCTCGCCGTTCGCCAGCATGGCGAGCACGGCGCGATCGTCCGAGCGCTCACCGGCGAGCATGGGCTGCAGGCCGGCTATGTTCGGGGCGGACGCTCGCGGCGGCTGCGGCCGGTGCTGCAGCCCGCGAACCTGGTGCTCGGCGAGTGGCGGGCGCGGACGGCCGATCAGCTCGCGCAGCTGTCGGTCGAGCTGGTGCACAGCCGTGCGCCGCTGTTCTCCGAGCCGCTTCCCGCCGCGGCGCTCGACTGGGCGACGGCGCTGACCGCGGCGGCGCTGCCCGAGGGGCATCCTTATCCGGCCGTCCATGCTGCACTGAACGGATTGGTCGACGCGATCGAGGCGGCGCCCGCGGCGCGCGGCTGGGCTGCTGCGCTGGTCCGGTACGAACTGTTGCTGCTGGCCGAGCTCGGGTTCGGGCTGGCGCTCGACCGCTGCGTGGTGACCGGCGCTGCCGACGATCTGCGCTGGATCAGCCCGCGTAGCGGCGCGGCGGTGAGCGGGGCCGCGGGTGAAGGCTATGCCGATCGCCTGCTGGCGCTGCCGCGCTTCCTGCGGGAAGGGGGTGCCGCAGACTGGCCCGACATCCTCGCCGGGCTGCGGTTGACGGGGCATTTCCTGCAGCGCGACCTGCTCACCGATCGTCGCGGCGAGGCGCTCGCCGCACGGCATCGGCTGGTCGATCGCCTCAACAGGGCGGTTGCGTGACGGCACCGGGCGCGGCATGGGCCTCTGCCGGGCTTTAGGGAGACCAGAATGCCGTTGATCGCCGTGCTGGCCGGGGATGGAATCGGGCCGGAAGTTACCACCGAAGCGCGCCGTGTGCTGGAAGCGCTCGATCTCGGGCTCGATTTCGAGGACGGGCTGGTCGGCGGGGCCGCCTATCGCGCCGCCGGGCATCCGCTGCCGCCCGAGACGCTGACGCTCGCCAAGCGCGCCGACGGCGTGCTGTTCGGCGCGGTCGGCGATCCCGCCTGCGACGCGCTGGAGCGGGCGATGCGGCCGGAACCGGCGAGCCTGGGTCTGCGCAAGGCGCTCGGCCTGTTCGCGCACCTGCGGCCGGCGACGCTGTTCAAGGGGCTGGAGGGCGCCTCGACCCTGCGCGCGGAAGTGGCGCGCGACATCGACCTCGTCATCCTGCGCGAGCTGACCGGCGACGTCTATTTCGGCGAGAAGGGCCAGCGCACCACCGAAGGCGGGCAGCGCCAGGGCTATGACGTGATGGCCTATGACGAGGCCGAGGTGGCGCGGATCGCGCGGGTCGGCTTCGAAATGGCGATGCGGCGCAAGAAGGTGCTGCATTCGGTCGACAAGGCCAATGTGCTGGAGACGTCGCAGCTGTGGCGCGACGTCGTCAATGAGATTGCCGCCGATTATCCCGAGGTGACGCTGACGCACATGTACGCCGATAACGCGGCGATGCAGCTGGTGCGCAATCCCGGGCAGTTCGACGTGATGGTCACCGGCAACATGTTCGGCGACATCCTGTCCGATCTCGCCAGCATGTGCGCCGGCTCGATCGGCATGCTGCCGTCGGCGGCGCTCAGCCAATGGGCCGGCGGCAACGGCCTGTACGAGCCGATCCACGGCAGCGCGCCCGATATCGCCGGGCAGGGCAAGGCCAATCCCTGCGCCGCGATCCTGTCGGCGGCGCTGCTGCTGCGCCATTCGCTCGACATGCCCGAACCGGCCGCGCGGATAGAGGCGGCGGTGGCGGCCGCGATCGCCGGCGGGGCGCGCACGCCGGACCTCGGTGGGACGATGACGACCAGCGGCATGGGCGACGCGGTGCTGGCGGCGCTTTGAGCGTGACCGAGCTGCTCGAGCTGGCGGTCGTCATCCCGACGTTCAACGAGGCGGCCAACGTGCCGGTCCTCGTCGCCCGGCTCGACGCGGCGCTCCAGGGGCGGGCGTGGGAGGCGATCTTCGTCGACGACGACAGCCCCGACGGCACGGCGGACGCGGCGCGCGAGATTGCGCGCCTCGATTCGCGCGTCCGCGTGATCCAGCGCATCGGGCGGCGCGGCCTGTCGTCGGCGTGTATCGAGGGCATGTGCGCCACCGCGGCGCCGTTCGTCGCGGTGATCGACGGCGACCTGCAGCATGACGAGGCGATCCTGCCAGCGATGCTCGACGCGCTGCAGGCCGATGCTGCGCTAGATGTCGCGGTCGGCTCGCGCTTCGTCGCGGGCGGCGGCACCGGCGACTGGGACCGCGACCGCGTCGCCAAGTCGGCGTTCGCTACCAGGCTGTCGCGGCAGGTGCTGAAGGCCGATCTCAGCGATCCGATGAGCGGCTTCTTCATGATCCGCACCGACGTGGTGCGCGGGATCGTCCCCGATCTTTCGGCGATCGGCTTCAAGATCCTGCTCGACATCATGACGACCAGCCCGCGGCCGCTGGCGTTCCGCGAATTCGGCTATGTCTTCCGCGTGCGGGCCGAGGGCGAGAGCAAGCTCGATCACGTCGTCGCGATGGAATATCTGATCGCGCTCTACGACCGCATGTTCGGCCATGTCGTGCCGGTGCGGTTCGCGATGTTCTCGGCGATCGGCGTGATCGGCGTCGCGGTGCACATGGCGGTGCTGTCGCTCTTCTACCTCGCGCTCGGCACCAGCTTCGTCGCCGGGCAGATCATCGCGGCGGTGGCGGCGATGACGGGCAATTTCTTCCTCAACAATGCGCTCACCTATC